>CALDAH010000024.1 GCA_937903135.1 uncultured Alphaproteobacteria bacterium
CGCGGGAAAACCGCGGTAATTCTGGTGCCGGTGATAGGACTTGAACCTACGACCCCCTCATTACGAATGAGATGCTCTACCAGCTGAGCTACACCGGCAACGCAGACACTCTACACCATGTTTTGATTAATTTCCAGTATTAATTTGCACCCGTCTGGGATTTCTATCGTATGGCGATAAAGTCGCGTTTTTGTATATCATATACGCATAACCAAGGCGGGATTAATATGTGGAATTTTATCGCTTATTATGGATTGATTTCTATTAAACTTGTAATGGCGATTGTTACCGCTGCGATATTTTTAAAGTTTTTTAATACCGGTCGCCAGCTTAAACAAATGACGCCGCTGGATATTATTTTAAACTTTTTATTAAGTGCGATTTTATCTAATTTTATTTTGGATTCATCCATAACGATAATTGATTTTGCTGTGATTGTTTTAATATACGGGGTGTTGTTATATCTGATAAATTTTATAACATTTCAAACCAGTATCGGGCGGCGAATATTTGTTGGCGTCCCAAAGGTTATTATTCGTAACGGTGAATTTGACGCCGATACAATGAAACGATTGCGTATTAACGCCCGGGACGTTGCCGCTGCAATGCGTCACCAGGATATTCATTCACTAAAAGACGTTAAAACCGCCCAGATTGAACCGAATGGAACATTAACGGTTATTAAAAAAGGGCAACATCAATATCCGATAATCTTAATTGATAACGGGATTATTGTCCCGGACGCGTTGATTAAGATAAATCGCACGGAAAAGTGGCTGCTGCGCCAGCTAAAAATCAAGAAGATCGCCGACCCGGATGATGTTTTTATCGCGCAGTGGAATAACGGCCGGCTGCAGATAATAAAAAGAAACTAGCCACGGATTTTACGTAAAACGACCATAATACCGGCAGGTGTCATTCCCGGAATTCGCGACAGTGCCGCAATGTTTTCCGGTCGCGCCGCGGATAGTTTTTCAATTAATTCATTCGTCAGCCCCGGCAGGTTTTGATAACAAAAACCGTTCGGGATTTTTAATTCGGCATCACGTCGGTATGCGGCAATCTCGCGTTCGTTGCGCTGAATATATCCGGCATAGAAACGGTCGTTTTCGGCAATTTTTTCCGCCCGCAGTGCATATTTTTCGTCATACTGACGCTGTGATATCAACCCTGCGTTAACGGCAATTTCGCCCAGGCGCGCAATCGCATTATCCGCCCGCAGCGACAGGCGATATTCCGCCCGTGATGAAAACATACGATACGGTTCATCCACGCCGATGGTCGTGATGTCGTCAATCATAACACCTATCATTGAATTTGTGCGGTCAATGCACACCGGCGCGATCCCCAGCGCACGTGCGGCAGCATTTGCCCCGGCGATAACGCCCTGGGCGGCGGCCTCTTCGTAGCCGGATGTGCCGTTTATTTGCCCCGCAAAGAACAGTCCCGGGATATCAATAGACTCAAGCGTCGCCGACAGCGCGCGGGCATCAATTGCATCGTATTCAATCGCATAGCCGTATCGTATAATCTCTGCGTTTTCCAGTCCCGGGATTGTACGAATCCATATATCCTGGATATCCGCACCAAAGCTGGTTGAAATCCCGTTTGGGTATATCAGCGGGCTGTCCGCACCTTCGGGTTCAAGGAATACATGATGCGATGTGTGTTCGGGGAATCGCATAACCTTATCCTCAAGGCTTGGGCAATAACGTGGGCCTGTGCCGCGAATATCCCCGTTATACATCGGGGCGTTTGATATATTATCGCGAATAATCTGATGGGTTTGCCCCGTTGTATGCGTAATATAACACGATGCGTTATGGTTATTATCTGCGACCGGTGCGGAAAACCAATCGTGCGGCGTGTCCCCAGGTTGCGGTTCGCATACGGCAAAGTTTATTGATGATTTTAATAGCCGCGCCGGCGTCCCCGTTTTCAGGCGCATGATTTTAAACCCGGCCCGGCTTAGAATCGGGGATATATTTTTATCCGCCGCCTGGTACGTTCCATCATCACATAGCCGCCCCGATGATATCTTTTCCGTCCCGCGGGTAACGACCCCGGCTAAAAAAGTACCTGTCGTAATAACAATTGCGCGGGCGCTGTATTCGCCCCCAACGGTTTTATTTTTTAAATCAATTGATGTAACCGGCCCGGTTTTTATATGAATATTTTTATATTCGCTGATGATGTTTACCACCGCACGATGATACATATCGCGGTCAATCTGGGCGCGCAGTGCCTGGGTCGCTGCACCGTGGGATGCGTTCAGCGTACGCCAATGAATTCCGGCCGCATCGGCCGCGCGTGGCATAACACCGCCGAATGCATCTATCTCGGCGACCATTTGGGATTTACCCGGCCCGCCGATACTGGGGTTGCATGACATCGCGCCGAGATCCCGGATGTCGTGTGTAAACAATCCAACCGATGCACCACGGCGTGCGGCGGCCGCCGCGGCTTCTACCCCGGCGTGTCCTGCACCGATAACAATTACATCAAATTCAGTCATTAAAAGCGTCCCAGACCGCCGTTAATATTCAGCGTTTGACCGTTTATATACGACGCTTCGTCGGATGCCAAAAATACACATGCGTTTGCAATATCGTCCGGTTCGCCAAAACGTCCTGCGGGGATTTGTGATAAATACGCAGATTTCTGTTCATCGGATAAAACATCTGTCATCGGGGTTTTTATAAATCCCGGTGCGATGCAGTTCGCGGTAATCCCGCGCGATCCCAATTCCGCCGCGATTGATTTAGTCATCGCGATCATCCCGCCCTTTGACGCGGCATAGTTCGCCTGGCCCGGGCCGCCGATTACACCGATAATTGACGCCATATTAATAATACGCCCGAAACGATTTTTCATCATAGGCATAACAGCCGCGCGGCACATTTTAAAACACGATACCAGATTGGTATTAATAACATCATTGAACTGTTCGTCGGTCATACGCATTAACAATGTATCTTTTGTAATACCGGCGTTGTTAACCAGAATATCAATTTTTCCGGCGGATTCAATTGTATTCATAATTAATTCAACCGCGCCGCCGTCGGCCGCTAAATCAGACGGGATTTTAATATATTCGTCGCCGAATTCTGAATTCAGCTTTGCGATATTACGTCCCGATACAACGACGGTTGCGCCGGCTTCTTTCATTTTTTTTGCGATTGCACCGCCGATCCCACCGGTCGCACCGGTTATAAGGGCCACTTTTCCTGATAGATTAAACATTATATTATATCTCCAATTTTTTAGCGTTAAGTTCTGAACATATCCGCGGGGTAAGTCCCGTTAAAACACTCCCCGGGCCGATTTCTATTGTTTCGGTTATTCCAAGTGACGGCATCGCCAAAACACTTTCGCGCCAGCGCACCCCGTGCGTTAGCTGGTATATCAGCGCTTCCTTTATCTCGTCTGGGTCGGTCATCGCGGCGGCTGTTTTATTTGATATCAGCGGCGATTGTGGTGTTTTGATTTCTATTCCCTCTAATGCGGCGCGCATCTGATCGGCGGCCGGCGCCTGCATGCGGCAGTGAACAGGTACAGACAGTGCCAATGGCATTGCGCGTTTTGCGCCGGCCGATTTTGCCGCTGCCATCGCGTTTTCAACAGCGTCCCGCGGGCCTGATATTACAACCTGGCCGGGGGAGTTATCGTTTGCCACGTCGCAGTCGTTTTCACTGCATATCGTGCGAACAGTTTCAATATCCAGCCCCAGTATCACAGCGGTCAGCCCGTCGCCGACCGGAACGGCCGATTGCATCGCGTTGCCGCGCGCGCGCAGTAATCGTGCGGTATCGGCCAATGTTAATGCACCGGCCGCGCACAGGGCGGTATATTCGCCCAGGCTGTGCCCGGCAACGTATGGCGTAATCGCCGCGCCCGATGCGCGCAGCATTGCAATTGATACCGCCATAATCGCCGGCTGAACATTCGCCGTCAGCGTCAGCTCGTCCATCGGGCCGTTGAATATAATATCCGACAGCTTTTGATTTAATGCGTCGTCTACCTCGTCAAAAACGGCACGGGCGGCGGCATTGTTTTCATATAATTCGCGTCCCATACCAACGGATTGCGACCCTTGGCCGGGAAAAACAAATATAGAAGACATCTAAACTCCTTTTACCGGGTAATTATAGACGGGAATTTCCCAATGCGCAAATATTATCGTAATAATAATTATCAGAACAGATGATTAGATTTTTCGTATACTAAATTCGCACCCGCAATAGTTTTGACGGTAAAAATCAGATGCCCGTCCGATATCGGTGCGCAGTTTTTCATCCCATTTTATCGGGACATAACAGACATTGCCATCGCATACACTGGCCGCGGCGTCGTCAACCTGATCCTGGCTTTTATGGCGCGATACCCCCAGAACGGATGCAATGGCGTTATAACCGTGTTCCCGGGCGAATTGGTGGGCAAAGCGAAAACGAAACTTAAAACATTGACTGCAGCGTGCGCCGCGTTCAGGTTCGTTTTCCATCCCGCGCATGGCATCGCGCCATTCGTCGTGATTATAATCACCGACGGCATATTTTACGCCACATGCCTGGCAGTATTTTATCTGTTCGGCCAATCGTTTTTGATATTCATCGGCCGGGTAAATATTTGGATTAAAAAATAAAACGATAAAATCAGATACGTTTGGTATTGCGCCATCGGCCAGTTGCCGTATTGCCCCCGCGCTGCATGGCGCACAGCATGATACTAAAACCAAACGTATATCTGACATATATTATCTTGAATTACGGCGACGAAATGATTCTTTGATTTTGTTAATTTTGCTAACAACTTCTTTCAAAGACTGAATACCATACAGACCGATATTTACCTCATAGTTTTCATCTTCATTTCTCGAAGAACATGACATAGGGATATTCGCCTGCATTTTTTCGGCAAAATAACATCTAGGAATTAAATTTGTCGCGCACTTTTTTTCTTTTGTGCAGTTGGTGCATTGCTTGTTTGTTACGTATACGAAATTTCCTCTTCTTTTGTCTGCGTCGCGCAAAGAAACTTGAATTGTTACAGTTGGCATGTTTTATTCCTGTTTTTTTATTATTGTATTAACCGGTGTCCCAAGCTTAGTGTTTTGGGGTAATTCAATAATTTCATTACTGTTATTCCCAACGCCAAGCTCTGCTTCGCTGCACATCATACCATAGGATTCTGTGTTTGCAACAGTTTTTTGTACAATAATTTTTTTTGTACCGGCCGGATGGCTGCCAACCGGGGCCAATGCGCCGATCATTCCGGGGCGTACATTTGGTGCGCCGCATACGATTTGAATATCATTATCTGTGCCGTTGTCAACTGTTAAAATGTGCAGATTTTCGCGGCTTGGGTGCTGTTTTACCGAAACGATTTTCGCAGCGATAACCGGTGCGATATTTTCATCTTTTTTCGGGGCAAACTGTTCGGTCAACGCGGCGACCGTCGCATCGTCAATTCGTGTAAACAGGTTTTCCGGGACGGTGAAATTTTCCCCATCGGCGATTCGTTTTTCAAACATTTCCGGCCACGAGAGGTCGTGATGGGCAGCGAATATATCGCGCATTTTTTTCGCCGCCGTCGGAATAAACGGTGCGGATACCCGGGAATAGAGATCAATTAGCTGGAAGCAGTTATTTAAAACCGCCGCGGCCGCGTCAAGGTTGCCATCCTTAACCATTGCCCAGGGGGCATTACGGGTCATATATTCGTTCCCAATCGCATACAGGCCACGCAGTGCCGTAATCGCGGCGCGGAATTCACATCCGTCCAGTGCCGCGGTCAGATCGCGCAGCTTTTCATTTACATCCATGCGAAGTGTTGCGTCGTCCGCCCCGGCCGCCGGGACGGACGGGCCGAAATTCTTTTCGGTCAGTTTACATACGCGGGATACAAAGTTCCCCAGCATGCCATTTAGATCTTTGTTAACAATATCGGCAAATCGGGCGATCGTAAAATCTGTATCGTCTGTCTCGGGCGCGGATGATAACAGCGCATATCGCCATGCGTCGGCCGGTGCGATCGCGATCGCAGAATCTAAAAATATCCCGCGTTTTTGCGATTTTGAAAACTTACCACCTTCAAAATTTAAAAAGTTCATAGACTTTAACATATCCACCGTTTTCCATCCGCCGTTCATCGCCAGCTGCTGCTGGGGGAAAAATACAGCATGGAATTTAACGTTATCCTTGCCCATAAATTGCGCATAGTGTGTATCCGGATTTTGCCACCAATCGGCCCAGTTTTTGTTCGCAATCTGGGATATTGATACATAACCCCATGGGGCGTCGAACCATACATAAAAAACCTTGTTTTCATAGCCTGGTTTATTAACAGATATTCCCCATGGTAAATCGCGGGTAATGGATGTATCGCGCAGCCCTTCCTTGGCCCAGCTGTCGGCAATCGCGGCCGCTGTTTTTGACCATGCCGGCGCGTGGGTTTTCAGCCATTCGCGCCATTGACCCTCGACCCGCGATGCCAAAAAGAACAGATTTTTAGTAGCGCGCATTTCAATCCTGGACGATCCGGAAATCGCACTGCGCGGTCGGATTAATTCGGTTGCCTCGTACGTGGCGCTGCATTTATCGCATTGATCGCCGCGCGCCGCGTCATAACCGCATTTAGGGCATGTGCCGATTAACTGACGGTCGGCCAAAAACATATTATCATCAACAGAAAACGGTTGAATGGTTTCGCGTTCCTCGATCAATCCCTGATCATCCAGGCGCGTAAATAATTCATGTATCAGTGCCTCGTGTTCCGGGGTATGTGTGCGCCCATAGAGATCAAATGACAGGTTAAAATCCTGCGTTGCCCGGATATGCTTCTCATAATATCTGTTATTGTATTCAATTACCGGAATCCCTTCCTGGGCGGCACCGACGACGGCGGGCGTACCGTGTTCATCGGCACCGCATATATATAAAACATCGCGGCCACAGGCACGACAATAGCGCGCGTATACATCCGACGGCAGCCAGCATCCGATCAAGTGTCCCAGATGCAGTTCCCCGTTTACATACGGCAGTGCGGATGTAATCAGATATTTTTGTTTGGTTTTATTTGTTGTCATTCTTTGTCGCCCTTTTTTCTGCTAAAACAAACGGATGCCAACGGGCATCCGTGAAACCCCGTTAAAATTTTTATTTAAGATTAATTATACATTCGCATTATTAAAATATTCCCGATATATAAATCAATGGTGGGTGGTATTGGACTCGAACCAACGACCTTTACGATGTCAACGTAACGCTCTAACCAACTGAGCTAACCACCCAATCGGCCTATATTATATTATTATTTTTACTAAAATCAATCAAAAAGGTTATCCCCGGGGCAAAGAATCTTGACTTTTTGCGTGTTTTATGGTATTATATAAATCACAACACCACAAGGGCAGCATAGCGTGCCCGTTTTTTATAAAAATTATATTTTTACGCACCCCCGGGTGCGTTTTTTATTTAAAAACAAAAGGATTTATAATGAATGCAACAAAGGTTACCTATACCGCTGACGGCAGAACAAAGGTTTTTTATTTTAATTTCCCATATTTTCAAAAAGACGATATTGTCCTGGTCGTAAACGATGGTGAACCACTGCCGCGGTTTGCAATATATACCGGAAAACCCAACAGTGCCGCGGCATACCCGTATACCGGGGGTGCGGTGCGTTTCCCGGCAGCGCCGGCGGCGGGGACTAAAATTGAAATTCGCCGTGAACTGGTTATGGCCCGTCCGTGTGATTATCAGCCGACCATGCGAATTTGCCCCGAGGATTTAAACCGTGATTTTAATTTTAATCTGGAAAACATGAAAGATTTCAGACGTATCCTGGACGATTTAAAAGATAAAATCAATGCGCTGGCCGATAATACAGATCTATTGGCCAGCATAGATAAAATAAATACCGCGGTCGCAGATTTAGCGCAGATTGGTGATATTAATAACATTGCAACACTAGATGATATTGCGCCGATCGCAGAGGCTGTCACGGCACTTGCCGTGCGCGTATCTGATTTAGAGGATCGGCCGGCGGGCGGGACGGATAACAACGGTCAGATTCAGGCGGCAATCGCCGAGCTAAATACAACCGTATCGGCGCTGGAATCGGCCGTTGCCGCTATCAATAACCGTTTAAACGACGCGACGCCTGCGACGCCGTTGCTAAATTATACCGATAGCTTTGGGAATCTCTGCGCTAGGTATATTGAAACCGATAGTGATATAATCGCAACCGGTATCGCCGGGTCAGAATTCATAGAAGGATGGTATAAAATAAATAAGAAAACGCGCTGGGTCGAACAAGGTGCGCAAAACCGCGATCAGTCGGCTGCGATAAATACCATAAACCTATTAGTTCCATTGGCGGATGCAACCTATTCCCTGCAGGTAACGCCGTATACAGAAAGTGCGGTTGGAATATCTGCGGATACCCGTGAAAAAACATCGTCGTCGTTTAGGGTCGTAAAGGCTGATAAATGGAACTGGATTTACTGGGAATCACGTGGATTGTATTAATAATCGGGCCAATGCCCGATTATTTTATTTGCATATTTTCCCGCATATATGTCGGCGCAACCCGCGCAGCGGTATAAACGATATTAATATGCACGGGATAAATAACCATAAATCCGGATATATATGGATAAATCCGAATAAGTAATTATTATGGCGATGGCTTTCGTATATTGTTTGCCAGATAACAATATTTAAAAACATAAGTTTTTTTTGCCATACATTTTCACTGCATTTAATAATCCCTTTTAGATGAGATTTGCTTCGCCCCTGCAGTTCGCGCGTGCATAGGAATATAAAGTTTCGCGGGCTGCGTTCTGGGAAATCTGATGGCAGCCAGTTTTCATCGCGAATAAACTTAATTGCTAAATCATAAATATTTTGTTTCCCGGCATCTGTTTTTTCATATCGCAGGGCATAGTCAACAAAGCTAAAAAACTTACCATATATAAAATATTTATAGTCATCCCATTTATTAGATTTTTTTAATGTGTCATTTAGCAGGATTGCAATTTTAATTATATTAATTGATTTTCCCGGTACGCATGCAAATGTTTGATTTAATATAGATCCTGCCCGGCGACGGTAGTTATAGAGTTTATCTTTTATAAAATATATCGTGTTTATATAAAAATAATATGCGTTGCAGAAATATTCATCTTCGTAGTTTAATCCGACCGGGAATGTTATATTGTTTTTTCGTATTATATCCGTGCGATATATTTTATTGCACGGCGATACAGATGTTTTTACAAAAATTTTTGGATCGGCCGGCTGCAGCCCTGAAAAACATATCTTATAGTAGCGATCATCAGATTTTTTCATTTTCTTATCGGCTTCGTAATGCATTTCAATGCCGCATATCGCTAAATCCGCGTTGTTATTTTCAATCGCGTTTAACATTTTTTCGCACATATCCGGCGCGTACCAATCATCGCTGTCGCAAAACATAATAAACGGCGCGGCCGCATTTGCGATCCCGGTATTTCGCGCCGCCGACAGGCCAGAGTTTTTATCATGCCGGATTATTTTTATATTACTGTATTGATTAGCATAATTTTGGGCAATTCGCATTGAACCATCATTGCCGCGATCATCTATTACGATTATTTCTATATCCGGCAGTGTTTGATTGATAATGCTATTTATACATTTATCTATGTATTGTTCAACGTTATATACGGGTATTATAACGGAAATTTTTGGGGACGGCTGCATGTTACATACTCTTGTGCTTTATTATTAATAATTTTATTTATTCACCGGTTGGCCAATGGATAGATCCAGGGATAAAAAATCAAAAATCCCGCAGCGGATATTGCAAATCGCGGGCAGTATCCCGGGTAAAATCCATAATTTCAGAAATATAATATGATTTTTATGTTTGAATTTAAAATTAAACCGAATTAACCGATGGCGCAGACTCTCGCGCCGGCAATCGTGCCGACCATCGCGCAGAATTTCCCAGTCCCGGCCGTATTTAAAATCTATACGATATGGCGTAAAGCCTTGATTTTCTATGTTTTTTATAAATGCATATTCCGGGCCATAGTTATATACAACCCCCGGTTGAAAAATGGATTCTATATCAGGTAATTTGGCGAATATGGTGTCCATAACATCGGGGCGTGCAAAGTATATAATATCTGTTGCGCCAAATGATCTGAAATCACGCAGGGCACAACCAAATTCATTTGCAAATGTAAAAAATCCGTTATCTATATCCGCCGGCGACAGCGTGGATAGTATATTTTCAATATAAATCTCGCGGTGCATTAAAATATCGGGGCGAATGGCGATAACAAAATCGTATTTTATGTTATGCTTTTTTTCATACTCTTGGCGAACAGCATTTACCTGTCGCATGGTATAATATAACGACGCTATGCCAAATATGCTTATTCGCGATGGTTCTTTAACGCCATAGTGGGTCTTAAATTGCGCATCGCCTTGATCTTTTGGGTGTTGCTGCTCGATTGCAATAGATTTGAATTCACCATATGCATCTGTAATATCGGATTTTTTAACCGTGGCCATATCTGGTTTGTTATTGTGCCATGTTTTGGTGTTATGGTTTATGGTATTCCATGTATGCATAAATAAATCACAGTCGTATTTGTCCAAAAGATGTTTTTTCAGCATCGGCGCACATTCTTTATACGTACGCAGATGCCCGAAAAATTGAACCGCGATTTTCAGTTTTTTTGCCATTACTATCCCCTTTTGTTATTCTATATAGCTCGTCATATCTTCGTTTCGTGGGAACGATATGGCAATTGCCGACGGATACGGATTTGTTGGCGCAAAATCGTTAATTAGCACACGTGCCGCGTGATTTAGTCCCATAATCATCGCATATGGTTTTATACCGGCGTCGGATAATATTTTTTCCAACGCGGCCCTGTATTCGTCTGTTCGCGCCGTGGTTATAACAATCTGTGCGCCGTTGTCCTGTAATCGTTTAATTGCTGCAACGTTTTTATCTAACAGGGTTGTGTTATTTGACCAATTAATTTTTCCGAATTTACCGCTGTTTTTTATAATTACGCCATCAACGTCAATAAAATATGTACGCATTGATTTTTGAATCTTTTTCCATTCGCAGATCGTGCCCCAGTCGTGGTAATCATCGGCAAATAACGCCTCGAACATTATATTTTTCCGATTAATCATATATGATATAACGTTTGATAAAAATAATTCGCCATGGACGTCTTTGTTAATAATCTCGTTATATGCAGATATAAAATCTGCTGCGTTTGCAAATGCATAAACCCCGATGCAGATTATCTCTGATACGATTTTCTTTTCAATAATATCCTGGATAATATTTTGCTCGTTTATAATCAGGAAACTTTTCCCCTGAACATTTGTAATCTCGGGTCGGTTGCATAAACTAAAACCTGTAATGGAATTAGTAATCGGATTTGGTATTTTAACATCTACGAAATTATCACAGTCTTTTATAACAACCGCACCGGTGATATTCATTTTTTCTATCGTCAGTGCAATTGTTTCAGATGCAGATTTTGTAAAATCATCCAGTATGCAAATCTCTATCTTTTTATTATCTGCGAATGCCTGACGCAGCCACAGTGCAGCGTCATATTTTTCGTCGTGTTCACGTATAATTGTAATTATAATTCTGTCAAATATTTCGGTATTTAACCCGCGGATTGCATGCTGAATCATTAATTCCCCATCAGGCGCGGTTAACAGGTATTTAGGCTTCATATTCGGGAAACGACTGGATTTGCCGCCACATGGCATAATAAGTGTATTCATTGTAAATCCTTTATTTGCTTAAAAACTTTTTCTAATGCCTTGTCTAAAAATGCGAATGTTACGTCGTCTTTGGCATATGGGTATATACGAATAACGTTTAACAGTAAGATATGGTAAATATCGGCCAGAATTTTTGTGCCGTTATTCATAGATAAAATATTTTTAAAGATTTCTTCTTTGGCAACCATCAATCGCAGTGCCAGATTTGCATCCATTTTCCCGTGACGGTATGACCAGTGCAGATCAATGTCTTGGAGTATTTTTGCAATATCTATAATCCACGAGTTAAAAAATGAATCCAGTAAATCAATTAAATAAATTTTCCCGTCATCGGAAATCATAATATTTTCAAGTGTTAAATCACCATGACACGCCGATTGCGGTAAATCGCTGAAATCATATCGCATCAGCATATCCAGCGCGGTGCATACATTTGGCGATGGTTCTTTTATCTTAGATCGCAGCTCGGATATCTTTGCCCCGATTTGATCGGATGCGTCGGTATCTATGGCGGTTTCAATTGGAAATGCGCGGAACAGATTTGCGACAATTGCAGGGATCGTCCCCATTTTTATAGTTTTAAAGTATTTATCCATTGACTGGCAGTTTAAAAACTGCATATCAAAATAAAACAAACCGTTTTTATCATATCCGGCCCGTAATACAGCGGGTGTTGAAAAATTATCGCCCCCGGCCAGACGTTGTTTAATGCATTGTTTTTCCAGTCGTTTGTTGTATTCGTGACTGCCGGATGTTTTTCTAACGAATAGTCCGTTTTCATCGCGATATAACGATAATATACATCCCGAATGCCCGGTAAGAAAACGAACAAACGTCTCTGTTGCTGGTGTCATATCTATCCCTTTTGTGATCAATGAACACTATGCAGACAAGAGACCACCAAAACTGGTGGTCAGGGAGTTAGCAATCAAACCTATGAGATGATTCTGTGGCTTTTCGGAATAACCGTATTTTATGACCACAGACTCCCCGACCGAATTCGGGGATATAATGGCGAACAATAACACCATTACATCAGGGAACAATGCGTTGCTGCACTGCATAGATTAGGCTGCTACACCCCGAACCTTGTCCCTACAAAGGTTCAGATAAAAGATTAACATATGATATTTATGAAATCAACTGCTTAAAATTTTCTAAAACGTGTGATTATATAAGATATTACGGCATAAAAAAATGGCCGGAAATATCCGACCATAATCTTGGTGGGTGTTGAGGGACTCAAACCCCCGACCCTCTCGGTGTAAACGAGATGCTCTAATCAACTGAGCTAAACACCCAAAGCGGACAAATCATAATGCATATTTTTTGATTTGTCCAGTATTTTTTACATCGGCATTTCAATGCCCGCGGTTGCATCGCCCATAACGGTGTCAATTATGGCGTCTGCCTTGGACTTGGCATCACGATATGCGGCCATAACCAATGCCGCAACGGCATCTGCGCCGCCGCTAATTACATCGGGACGAATCGTTATGCTTTCCATTTCGTATTTACCGGTCATTTCAACAATGCATGCCCCGGCGTCAGCGATACCTTTTACGCGTGTTGCGGCCAATTTTTCCTGGGCTGCGGAAACTTTATTTTGCAGTTCCTGGGCCTGGGCCATTAATGCTTCCATATCCATTGTTTATCCTTTTCTTGTATATATGCGCCCCATGACGGGGCGCGATTAATATTATACGATTTATTTTTTTGCGATCTCTGCGCCTGTTTTCTGGTCAATGCCAACCATTGACATACGTGTTTTACCACGTTTATCCGCGCCAAGATAGCGTACGAAAACCTTATCGCCTTCTTTGATTTTTGTATCTTCTATTTTTGCGATACGTTCACCTGTGATTTCGGATATATGAACCATGGATTCAAAACCGTTTAGGATTTTTACAAACAATCCAAAGTCTTTTATTCCCGATACGACGCCCTGGTAAATAAGGCCAACCTCTGGTTCGGCGACGATATCTTTTATGCGTGCAATTGCAGCATCTGCGTCGTCGCGTGTGGTTGCCATAATTTTAACCGTTCCGTCATCTTCAAGGTCAATGTTTGTATTCGTTTCACGGGTCAGTGCCTGGATTACGCTGCCGCCTTTGCCGATAACGTCACGAACCTTATCCGGGTTTATTTTAATCGTATATACCTGTGGGGCAAATTCTGAAACGTTTTTACGTGGTTCTTTGATTGCCTTTTCTATTTTACCAAGGATATGCATACGGCCGTCGCGTGCCTGGGCCAGTGCTTTTTCCATGATTTCAAAGGTAATAGATGTGATTTTAATATCCATCTGCAGTGCGGTAATACCCTGATCTGTTCCGGTAACTTTAAAGTCCATGTCACCTAAGTGATCCTCGTCCCCTAAGATATCGGTAAGGATAGCGTAATCATCGCCTTCTTTGATTAATCCCATTGCAATTCCGGCAACCGGGCGTTTTAATGGTACGCCGCCGTCCATCATTGCCAATGTTGCGCCACATGTTGTTGCCATTGATGACGATCCATTGGATTCCAAAATATCTGATACGACGCGGATTACATAGTCAAATTCTGCGCGTGATGGGATCATCGGGTGCAATGCACGCCATGCTAAATTCCCGTGACCGATTTCGCGACGTCCCGGTGATTTTAACCCTTTGCATTCACCAACGGAATATCCGGGGAAGTTATAGTTTAGGATGAAATCTTTTTCCTCGGCCCCGTCAAGTGATTCAATTGGCAATGCGTCTTTGCCGCCGCCAAGGGTAAGTGATACCAATGCCTGGGTTTCGCCGCGTGTAAATAACGCGGATCCATGTGCACGTGGCAGAACGCCCAGTTCAATTTCAATCGGGCGAACTGTTTTTGTATCACGGCCGTCAATACGTGGTTTCCCGGCCAAGATATTTCCGCGCATAATACGTGCGGTAATATTTTCAATAATTTCATCGGCCCATGATTCCAGGGTTGATGTCGCGGTTGCGCAATCCGGGAACAGTTCCGGGATACGTGCGCGTGCCATTGTATGAATTTCGGCCAGTGTATCTAAGCGAACCAGTTTTTCCTTTATTAACAACGCGTCTGCGATTGCGCCGGCAAACTGTTCGAAATCAGATTCCATCGCGATATATTCAGCAGATTTTTCAGGTGTGGCCCAGCGTTCTTTGCCGACCTTTTCCGCCAGTTCATTAATTGCCGCGATAACAGACTGCTGTGCGTCAAAACCGAATTTAACCGCGCCGAGTGTTGTTGCCTCGTCCAGTTCACCGATTTCAGATTCAACCATTAAAACACCGTCTTTTGTGGCGGCAACGACTAAATCCATCTCGGAATCTTCCACGGTTTTACGTGACGGGTTAAGTATATATTTTCCGTCCATATATCCAACGCGTGCTGCACCGATCGGGCCGGCGAATGGTACGCCCGATAACGCCAACGCAGCAGATGATGCGATCATTGCCAAAATATCCGGTTGATTCTTTTTATCATATGAAAAAACCTGGGCGATAATCTGAACCTTGTTTTTAAATGTTTCCGGGAACAGCGGACGAATTGGGCGATCAATTAAACGCGCGGTAAGTGTTTCGGCGTTTGATGGTTTGCCCTCGCGGCGATCGCGTGATCCGGGGATACGACCGGCGGATGCAAATTTTTCCTGATAATCAACGGTTAACGGAAAGAAATCCTGACCCTCGACCGCGCTTTTTTCTGCACATACCGTCGCCAGAACCATCGTCCCGCCCATAGTCGCCAAAACAGCACCGGTTGCCTGTTTTGCCATACGACCCGTTTCCAGGCGCAGTGTTTCGTCCCCGTATGGGATTTCAACTGCGACTGGGTTATTTAATAGTGCCTTTTCATCTTTGTTAAATAAACCAAATAACATTATTTTTTCTCCATTTTTTGTTTTTCGTCTAATCGCGGAGAAAAATTATTCGTTCCTGCACTCTGATCATCTTAGCTAAGTGCACAAAAGAACAATTTCGCCCCCGCGGTTTTAATTATAAATCATATTTAGCTGTTTGCAAATAATTTAATAGATATTACGGCCGATGTTCTGTATAATTAACACGACGTTGAGATTTTCAATGTCGGGGTGTGGAAACCCTTATCAAAGCGTCCGGGAACGGATGTAAAAACAACTCCTGCTGAAGCCGGCGGGAGGGTCGCCTAATAATATTTATATAAAATAAGCGACACAATTCTTTGATATTGTTTCCAACCTCCTGCCGCCCTTAGAAATAATGGCGGTTTAAGTTTTTTAATCGGATGGAGTAAAAAAATGACCAAAGGAAAAATAATGGCGACCGCGACGGCGATTCTATTGTGCGCCGGGGGACGATCATATGCGGATTTTCCAATGTATACACCGGATGGGCGCGAGTGTTATACAAGTGAACACGCATCTGTTATCTGCGCCGCGGGGACAGAGCTGTGCCCGCAACTCGTATATAAATGTCCCGATGGCTGGTCCATGTCACGGTCGAAAATATGCACACGCGGTGAATATTATTCAACCGACACAAAGGGATATTTATCCACAAAATACGGCACATGCGACGCCGAGCTGGTCATGGGCGAGACCTGCTATACAATTGAACAGCCCAGTTCTTCGGGGCTGGTCCGGTGCTTTGGTTGTCCGAATAAAATGTAAATGGGGGCGATGATGAGGAAAGCAATTTTACTGTTTATAATTATTTTAACGAATACATCGGCATATGCGGCCTGCACGTCCGAGGGGACGTCGTATTACGCCTGTAAACCGGGATATTATTTATCGGGGGGAAACTGTATTGCATGTCCCGATGGCGGAACGTCGGCAGATAGAAATAATACCGGCATCGGGGCGTGTTATCTGCCGGCCGGAACAACGGGCAGTGATACAACCGGCAAATACAGTCATACGGCCGATTGCTATTATTAATTATTTGGTTTTGTTTTTTATATAATCGTTATACAGGCGCGAATATACAATAATGGTTTTTAGCATAATATTACCCGCGCCGCGATTGTTCATAAAACGAAACGCGCCCATAATATCCCCGGTCCAGTCACAGAATTCCGCGCTTTCCCAGTCCAGGAATGCTGCAATTTCCCCGGTGGATTGGTTAATAATGAAATTACCGCCGATATCACCGTGATACCATCCGCGCATATATCCGGGCGTTTCACCTGCCGGAATATACGGCCGCAGTGCCGCCGGATTGCAGTTGCCAAGTGCGAATATAAATTCGGCCAGATCTTTTGCGATTTTATCCGAATGCTGGCGTAATATTTTACGTGGTGTATCCTGCACTGTTTTGCCACGTATAAATTCGTATTTTAATACATCCCGGCCGTTAAATGACAACAGTTCCATATCAGGCAATTTTATCGGTGAATATTTACGAAATGCGTCCGCGTATAGCTTTTCACGGGCCGGACTGCCGGCGCGTGCGTCAACCAGCGGGAATTTATATGCGATTTTATCGCTAATTACTACGATTATTTTTTTCATACCGCCATGGCCCTGGTATGTGCGAACGCGTGGTCGGGCAATACCTGAATCCCGTTTGGCAAATTCAATATATGGCTTTATATCAAACGTTAATCGCATGCGTATGCGATGACGAATTCGTTTATTCGGAATGCACCCGCATATTATATTGCTAATAAATTTTTTTAATGCCATATATCATCCCTGTGGTTTATTTATAAAAAGTATAGGTATGGCCGGATATGTTGTCAAATAAAAAAGGCCGGCAATCACCGGCCTTTTTAATGATTTCTTTTATAACAAACACGCCAGTGTCGCGTTGGTATTTTTCAGCATAAACCAACCGATACGGTAATCTGTTACGTAAACTGTTGCGATAAACAAAGCGATAATGCCGATAACGATAATAACATTACTTTTTTTCCCGCGCATGCAATAAACAGATATATTATAGAACAAGAATAATATATATGCATCCACCGCGATACTGATTATCCACATAGACGTGCAGTTAAACGCCAGCGCATTTAAAACCAATATCACCGGATAGATAAAGAATACCGACGCAAGTCCCTTAATTGCGATTTCCCAATCACGTTCGCCGCCCGTGATTTCAGATACCAGCATTAATAGCCCGCCCATTAAAAACAGTAACGCGACTGCCAGTACCGGGACAATAATTATCGCGGTAAATATTGCACCGATCGTAATCGTTGCCCCGCCGATCAGGCGCAGCAATAGCACCAGCCCCCCGCCAAGCAACCCGTACATAAACGCCTTAAGCATCGCTTCTTCCATATTACCGTCGGCGACAATTTTTGTAAAATAACGTTTCGGATTTATGATTATATCCCTGATATGGGAAAATGTATTTTTTAATGCTTTCTTCATTTTGTCGCCTTTATTTGATTATTTATATTTTTGCTTTATAATTATAAAAAATCAATGGAAAAATAATGATGAAAGTAATAATTGCCGGACGACCCAATACTGGGAAATCTACACTTTTTAACGCTTTAACCGGGACGCGTGATGCACTTGTTCACGATCGTCCGGGGGTTACGCGTGATACTCTATCGGGCATGTTTTGCAATCGGCCCTATGAATTAACAGATACGGCGGGCCTGGAACGGGCGAAATCTGGGATCGCAATGGATTCAACAAATATGGCCGTCGGTGCAATTGAACGCGCGGATGCGGTGCTGTTTGTTGTTGATGGTCGCGTTGGCCTTATGGCCGAGGATTTGGACTGGGCACGATTAATTCGCCGTAAAACAAAAGCGCCCGTATTGTTATTGGTAAACAAGGCGGAATCCGAAAAAAGACTCGGCAACGTTCATGATTTTTATAAGTTGGGCTTTGGCGCGCCGAACAAAATATCGGCGGAACATAAATCTGGCTTTGATGCGATATATGATTTTTTGGATAATATCGCAGGTGACGCGCTGTTAAATAACGATGATGCGGCCGTGCCCGATTCGCGACTGCGTATTGCGATTTTGGGACAACCGAATGTCGGAAAATCCACGTTCGTAAATCGCGTCCTGGGTCAGACACGCCAGATTGTAAAGGATGCACCCGGTATAACCCGCGATACAGTTAAAATTCCGGCGCACTTTTACGGCCGTGATATTATTTTAATGGATACCGCCGGCCTGCGGCGCAAGGCGGGGGTAACCGACGACGTGGAAACGCTGTCCGCGCTAAAATCGTTGGATGCGATTGAAAAATCAGATGTTGTTATATTAATGGTTGATGCCACGCGCAATATTGAAAACCAGGCACTTGGGATTGCCGCACGTGTATATAACGCGGGCAAGATTTTATGCGTCGCGCTAAACAAATGGGATTTGGTCGAACCGGCGATCCGTGATGAAAAGCTGCTGCGGCTGAAACATCAATTTACCAATTCTTTTCATCAGATAATAAAACCGATGATTTTGGCTGTATCCGCAGAAACCGGCACAGGTGTTCAGAATATGTTCCGGCGAATATACGAACAGTGGGATATATCATCTGCATCTGTCCCGACAAGTTTGGTAAACAGAATTGTCGAACGACTGGTATCCGAACGTCAGCCGCCGATGTCCCGGCTTAAACGCCCGATGAAGATAAAGTTCGCCCGTCAAACGGGTCGCCATCCGATGCGAATAACAATTAACGTCGGCGGTGCATCAGATATCCCGGAATCATATACGCGATACCTGCGCCGGGGAATTGCGACGGCGTTAAAATGGGAACACCTCCCTGTTGTAATTGAATATGAAAAGTCTGATAATCCGTATGATTAATATGAAAATGTTAATCATACTCTATCCGTCACGAATCCCCGCGCCCCGCGGGGATTTTTATATTCTAAAACGATATACGCATCGCGGTTGATATAAACGGTGTATCGGTGCTGATCCCGATAGATATCCATCCGTCTATGTTTTCGCTGTATTTATATCGCAGTGATCCGATAACGGTATGATCGGTATAATTCTGAATATCGCTGTGCCATATTCCCGTATCGGTATACAAATACGACAGCGATACACTGTATTTTAATAAATCATAGCTAACGCCGGTCCCGGCGGCAATTCCGTCCCCGGTCCGTCCGATCGGATTTTGATCATAAATTGCCCGGCCTGTTATGGCGAAAATCCAGCTGTTATATTGCAGGTTCAGCCCGGCCGATATCTGTGCCCGCCAATCGGCCGTAACATTCGGTGCATATTGATCGGCATTAAAATTATCAGGGGAATCCATAAATGATGCCCCGAGTGCGAATGCCGTTTTTAATTTTCCGGCGGATTGGCGAATTTTTAATCCGGCATCAATCGCATAGTTAAAATCATCGGTTATCCCGGCAAACGATATCCCGTATTGCACCGGCCCGGTCGGCAGCGTCGCCAGATTTAATCGTATGGACTGATCGCCCGAGTCCAGCGTCGTATCACCAATCACAGGGCCGTTCGGCGATATCTTTTTATAAAACAGCGGCGTATCATTTATTCGCATTCCCCCGACGTCCGGCAGCCCCAGGCCCAGCTTCCCGGCAATAGATTCGGTTAGCCCTAGTTCCATGCGGCCATATCTGCGGTTTTCATATAACAAAAACGCATCATCTATGTATTCGTCGTCGTCAACGGTCTGGGCATCAATTGCGTATACCGCGCCAATCGTTTGACCGGATGCCGGGGCATAGTTTAATTGTCCGCGCAGCCGCCAGTCGCCTAAAAAATCAGGCTTTTCAAAATCCGGCTCAATAATTCCGGCCGTCCCGTGACCGGTAATTCGCATTCCAAAACGCCCGTGGTTATATCGCCATGCGCTGGCATCGGTGGCGTATAATATCGCGATTACTGAAATGGCAATATATTTTATTTTCATATTATTTTTCCTCTCCGGCATCGGCCAGTATCGCATTGCGCAGTTTATTAAATGCCCGTTCTTCTATTTGTCGGACGCGTTCACGGGATATTCCGTATTTTTGTGATAACGCCTCAAGCGTCATTACCGGATCGTGCAGCCGCCGGGCGGATAAAATGTCGCGGTCGCGTTCAGGCAGCTCTGCTAAATGCCGCCGCAGCAGTTCGTATCCGCGGCGACGAAATTCAATCCGTTCGGCAGTGTCTGCGATATCATGCTTTGTATCGGCCAGGTTTGATAAAATATCCTGTGAATCGCCATCGTTTGTCGCCGGTGCGTTTAACGATACGTCACGTGCCCCGATCCGCGTTGCCATGCGACGAACGTCGTTTTCAGGAACATCTAAGTATTCTGCGATCTGATGTGTTTGATCATCCGATAGGTTATTGTCCAAAATCCCCAATGCACGCTTTGCCCGGGCCAGGTTGAAAAATACGCGTTTCTGATTCGCCGATGTTCCAATTTTAACAATTGACCAGTTATTAAGTATGGTTTCATAAATCTCGGCCTTGATCCAAAACATCGCGTACGTAGAGAAACGAAATCCCTTTTCCGGGTCAAATTTCTGCAGTGCCTGCATTAATCCCATATTACCGCTGGCGATTAAATCACCGACGGGAACGCCATAGTTTTTAAAATCGTACGCAACCGATACAACCAGTCGCAGATGACTCGCGATTAGCTTTTCAGCGGCGTCGGAATCTTGTTGTTTAACCCATTGACTGGCGTATTCATATTCTTGTTCGGCGGTTAATACCGGGAATTTTTGAATTGTTTGAATATATTGGGCCAAACCGGATTCATCACTAACCCCGCGGGCCGCAACCAGGCTGGTATTTTGTGTCGCCGGTAAAGCGTTCTTGATTTGCTTTTTCATAACTTTTATAGTATAGCAATAAAATAAGATTTATCAAGATGCCATATAACAGAGGAGAATTTTCCATGGCCAGTATTTTGGAAAGAAATAAAAAGGTAAAAACACCGAAAAAAACACGCGAAGACTACGCCGAAGATGCCCTCTATCGCGAGGTCTGGGAAGAGGTTAATAATGAAAAAACTATGCGTTTTATCAGGAAATATTACCGCTATATGATTGCGGCCGCACTGGTTATACTAATCGCTGCGACGGCTGTTAATATCGGTATTCGTACGCATCGGGCGAATAAGATTGCCGTGGCAACAAATTATGAAAACGCGGTTGTAAATATGGATGCAAATGCATTGGCGGCGATCGGGGATAATTCTAATGGCGCGGCGGGTGATTTGGCATTGTTTCAGTCGTATCTGTTGGATAACGACGCATCCAAACTGGATCGGTTGGCGAATAACGGTGCAACCCGTGATTTTCGTGATTTGGCAAAAATGCATATCGCAAATCTTCGCGGTGATGATATGTCGGCGACAGATCTGGAAAAATATTTATCGTCGCTGGATACAAAAAAATCACCGTATTATTACAGCAGTCGCCTGTTGATTGCCCAGAAGTATTTAGCCGAAGGTAACCGCGCGGCTGCAAATAAATGGCTGGATAAGATTTTATCGGACAAAGACGCGCCGGCAATGATATCTGCGGCGGCAACGACACTTAAATAATAAAAAAGGGTAAAATAAATGCGTAAAATTGCGTGCTTTATCGGATGTATTTTATTTTTATCGGCATGTGATAAACACGATCCGATATTACCGGGCGTTCGTACCGCAATTTTTGATGCCGGCAGTGTAACTGTTCTGCACGAAAACGTTCCCGATTTACCCGAAACCATAGATAACCCTGCCCCGGCGGCGTGTCCGTATCGTCAGGATTCGTCTAATGTAATCTGGCGCGGGGATAAAAAAATTTTCAGCGGCTTCCCGACCAGTAACTCGGTAAAAAGCGACCAGAGTCCCGTATGCAGCGGCCGATATGTTTACGCCGGGCTAACCACCGGTGAATTGGTTAAGGTAAACGGCCAGACGCGTCAGATCGTATGGATCGCGGATATTTATCGGGCAAGTAATTTAACCGGCGGGGCATCTGTTTTGGATATTGTCGCGCCAATCGTTCTGCGTGGTGATTATGTATATGCCGGCAGTATTGGGGATGCGTTTTGCAAAATAAACGCGGGTAATGGCGCAAAAAAATGGTGCGCGGATATCGGTACGGCCATGCCGTTTATTGTCGCCGATAACGTGGTGTTTGTCGCAGGGGTGGATAACCACCTGTATGCGCTGCGCGTGCGCGATGGCGTTGCATATTGGCGTGCCCCGATAAAAAATCAGGCGGCCCCGCGATATGAAAACAAAATTATATCCGTCGGCACACAGAAATTTAATGCCGAAAACGGGTCAGAGATATAAATAAAAATACCGGCATTTGCCGGTGTTTTTATTTATTTTATTTATTACGATTTTTGCGAAACTCATCCAATGAAACCACGCGGCCCGGATCGGATATACTGCTCGGTTTTTCATCCAGCGGCAATTCCATGTCATTATCCGCCGCCGCACTTTGGTTTTTCGGGTGAAATGACAGCATAAAATCAACAGACGGATCTTTGAATTCAACCAGTGCTGAAAACGGTACGCGTATAAAAAACGGGCGGCCGTCAAATGTTAATTGAACACCGAATTCTTTGTCCGATACATGCAGATTATTGTATGAATACTGCAATACAATTGTCATTATATCCGGGTATCGTATACGCAGAAAATCAGGTAAAACAACGCCCGTGTCACGTGTTTTAAATGTAATAAAAAAATGTGTCCCATCGCCAAGTCCATTAAACTGGGCATGAACCAGCGCATCTTTTACCACGGATTTTAATGCGTTATCTAGTAATGTTTGGTAATCAATCTTGCTCATCGGTAAAATACTCCGTGGATAGTATATTATTAATTTGTCCATCGGCGCAAGTAACAAATGCAGCATCGGGGACGTCTTTGAATATTGCCGCGTCAATTCCGGTTGCCCATACCTGTGCGTGGGCACGCCCAAGTTCACCGAACAGCCGACGGCGGGCATCTGCATCTAAATGGGCGGCCGCTTCGTCCAGTAAAATAATGGGGCGTTTTCCGGTTTTCGTATAAACAAGCTTTGCGTGGGCCAAAATCATATCCAGTAAAACCGTTTTTTGCTGGCCTGTGCTGGTTAAATGTGCCGGCAGCCCCAGCGTTTTATTATATACGCCAAAATCAGATTTGTGCGGCCCGTCCAATAACATTTTATCCCCGACCAGTTCGCGGGTGTTTTTAAGATATTCTATGTACGCGCGTTCTGCATCCCCGGGTGTTTTACCGTTTATTAGCATCTGTTCTACGTATCCGTCAACGGATACGGCAGCATTGGTTAAAAAATAGTTAACCTCGCCCGCGTATTGTATACGTGCCGCGGCAATTGCCACAGCTGCGGCGGCGATCTGGATATCCAGGGCGTCAATCCATCGGTTATCCCGACCGGATTTCAGTGCAAATGCGCGTTCCGATAACAGCTTTGTAATTCGGCCGACGCGTCCGGCATGGGCGGCATCAAAGCTGGCCGCAAGTCTGTCAAAAAATGTACGGCGTTCAGATGCGCTGGTCGTAAATATACGATCCTCGCGCGGGGTTATCCATACCATACGCAGTCGGGCGGCCATATCGGTCATTGTTGCCGGGTCGCCGTCAATACGCGCCCGTCGGTTCGCGTCACCGGGGGAAAATGTAATTGATACCTCGCTGTCATCATCTAATGCCGCGAAAACAGAAAAACCGCCCGACGCGCCAAATCGCGCAATATCGGCCAGTGGTACGCCGCGCATTCCCCTGTCGCCGGATAAAAACGAAACGGCCTCAAGTATTGCGGTTTTTCCCGCCCCGTTCGGGCCGGTAATAATAATATTACTGTGTCCGGCGGTCTGGATTCGGCACATTTCATGATTGCGAAAATCAGATAGGGTTAATGAATTTATCATAGCCCGATAATACAATTATAATATTAAAAATACAAAATAAAAATGCATATAAACCGGTGGGCTTTATGCATTTTTTAAACTGGAGGCATGGGTCGGAATCGAACCGGCATACAAGGATTTGCAGTCCTCTGCATAACCACTCTGCCACCATGCCATACGGTTAAACGTAACTATACTACGCAAAAAAAATTTGTAATTCAACATAAAAATTGTAATATATAGTATATTGTAGAGTATGAGAGAGATTTTTATGAAAAAAATTATATTGTTATTATGTTACGTGCCATATGCGGCGTTCGGATCGGCCATAGATGATTGCCTTAATCGCAAAACCGTTCCGACGGAAAAACTGTCGCTGCCCGAGATTATAAATCTAGGGCTGTGCCGAAACCCCCAGACTACGGCCGCGTATTTATCTGCGGAATCCGCGCGTTTTCAAAAAAATGCAGGTTATGCAAATTATCTGCCGCAGGTAAATGCATCCGCGTCCGCGTCATTGCCGTATCGTAATCAGGAATGGGGGGACTGGTCATATGGCGCATCACTGTCGGCATCATATTTAATATTTGATTTTGGCAAACGTTTGGCGGATTTAAATCAATTAGCGGCCGTTTGGTGTGCGACCGGGTTTGATTATGACGAAACGGTTCAGAGTTATGTATATGGACTAATTGCGTCGTATTATTCATTACTAAACGCGGATGCTGATGTAAACTCGGCATCGTCCCTGCGGGCGGTTGCCCAGACGGCCAAAGAAACGGCCCAGAAAAAATTCAAAGCCGGCGCAGTCGCAAAAGCAGATGTGCTAAAGGCGGAAACGACCCTGGCGACGCGCGATCTGGAACTGGAACGGGCGAAAAATAACCGCGAGATTGCAAAAGGCACACTTTTATCCAAGCTTTCGTTCCCGGCGAATCAAAATATTGAAATCGCGGATATGCCATCTGAAATCGGAATGCCGCAGGAAAACGAAACAATTGACGAGTTGATCGCGACCGCGGAAAAGAAACGCCCGGATTTATTACGTGCAACCGCTAACAAGGACGCGGCATGGCATCGGCGCAATAGTGTATTTTTAAGTAACCTGCCGAGCATATCGGCCAGTGGGACACTGTCGTGGAATGATACGCCGGCCGAATCGTTTGGCGCAGGCAGCGATAAAATCAGCGGCAGTATTGGAATTCGTGCATCTATGCCGATATTTGCAGGTTTTGCAAATATGTACGGCGTTCGTTCGGCCCAGGCAAACTATGAACGTGCGATCGAACAGGAACGTGCAACCATGGACTCGGCGGTGCTGGATATTTTCACGGCATATCAAAACTATAAAACCGCCCAGACCGTTCTGCGTCAAACCCAGACTCTGCTGGCGTCCGCGACGGAAAGCGAACGTGTTATCGCCGGTATGTATAAGGTCGGGCGCGCAACTATGCTGGACTGGCAGACGGCCCAGTCGGATTTAGTTGATGCCGAAAAACAAAACAACGCTGCTAAATACGATCTGTTTACAAAACGGGCCGCGGTCGCATTGGCAATTGGTGATATAAAAGTTCAACTCGAAGATGGGGAAAATAATAATGATTAAGGCAATAAAAAAATTACTTAAATGGGTATGGCGTAAAAAATGGTGGGTTTTAATAATTGCGATTATTACAATCGCGCTGCTAATGATTTTCGGCGGATCGGATACTGAAAAATCAGAATTTGCAACCGTTCGCGTATCGCGCGGTGATATTCGCCAGGTCGTCAGTGCCACGGGTGAAATTCAACCGGTAAATACCGTAAACGTTGGATCACAGGTATCCGGGACAATTGATAATATTTTCGTTGATTATAATTCCAAGGTTAAAAAAGGCGACGTTTTATTAACAATTGAACCATCTGTATTACAGGCATCCGTTGACGAGGCGCGCGCATCACTTACCAGTTCCCAGTCCAAGCGTAACTATGCAAAAAGCGAGTATGAACGTAATAAAATCCTCTATCAGGATGGGTTTATATCACGTGCCGAAATGGAACAATCACAGACCACATACGAACAGGCCGAACAAGATGTTGTCCGCATGCAGTCGCAATATGACCGGGCGCAGACAAATCTGGGCTATGCGACCATTATATCACCGGTTGACGGCACGGTAATATCGCGCAAGGTTGATACCGGTCAAACCGTTGCAGCATCGTTTCAAACCCCGGATTTATTTGAAATCGCCGAAGATTTATCAAAAATGCAGATCGAGACATCCGTATCCGAGGCAGATATTGGCGTTATCAAAGAGGGGCAGCGTGTAACATTTACCGTTGATGCATACCCGCTGCAGACGTTCGAAGGGATCGTACGTCAGATTCGTTTATCGCCTACGACTACGTCGAACGTTGTGGTATATACCGTTGTAATTGATGTTGATAATTCAGACCTGCGCCTGATGCCGGGGATGACTGCGTTTGTAACGATTGTAATATCTGAAAAAGATGACGCGTTTAAAGCGCCCAATGCAGCGTTCTTGGTTCGAACATTTAACGGCGTTATTGAAAACCCAGGGGACGCGACGCCAAAAACACATCTGGCGATCCAACGCGGAGCGGATGTTGTTTTAATCCCGTATCAAAAAGGGTTGGTAACCGCGACCGAAACCGAGATTGTTTCAGATGATATCCGTGACGGGGATAAAATTATCACAGGGCGAATTGGCGCGGCCGCATCCGGTAAAAACGGTGCGCAGCGAATGCCGGGTATGGGCCCGGGGGCGCGTTAATGGGGGAATATATGAAACAGTCACCTGAAATTGTAATCTCTATGCAGGATATTTCAAAAAGCTTTCCGCTGGAAATGGGCGGTCAGCAGCAGGTTTTATTTGACATAACGTTCAATGTTGCCTTAGGGGAATTTGTTGCAATCATGGGCCCGTCGGGGTCGGGGAAATCTACGTGTATGAATATTATCGGGGCACTGGATACACCGACCGGTGGCGTATATAAGCTATACGGCCGTGATATAACAAACATGACCGCCGACGAATTGGCGGTTATACGAAACGAATATATCGGGTTCGTTTTTCAGCAGTTTAACCTGCTCTCGAAGCGATCGGTTTTAGATAATGTTATGCTGCCGCTTATGTATCGTGGCCTGCCGATGGATGAACGCATTCGCAGGGCACGTGAAATGTTGAAAAAGGTAGGACTGGAAAAATTTGAAACATATCTGCCGACCCAGCTATCGGGCGGTATGAAACAGCGCGTTGCAATCGCCCGGGCTTTGGCCGGCGATCCAAAGCTGATATTGGCCGACGAACCGACCGGTGCGCTGGACAGTAAAATGGGAAACGAGATATTAAAATTCTTTAAACAGCTAAACAAAGACATGGGAATAACCATCGTTATGATAACCCATGAATTTGATATTGCGAAATACGCCGACCGGTTAATTCATATACGTGACGGGCGAATTAACTATGACGGTAAAATCCCCAAAAATGACGATAATCTATAAACATAAAACAGTGTAAAAAAATGACATTTAACGATATTTTAAAAGAATCTTGGCTGTCGATCAGCGGTAATAAAATTCGTTCGTTTTTAACCGTTCTCGGGATTGTTATCGGTGTTATGGCGGTGGTTATAATGGTTGCAGTCGGTGAAACGGTTCAGCGTCAGATTACCGATCAGTTTTCATCACTCGGGACAAATACGATAATGATTCGTGCCGGCGCGGCCCAGAGTGCAGGCGTTCGCACCGGGAATCGTCAAACATTAACGATTGACGATGCCGAATTTATCGGCAAGCTGCCCGATGTTATGGCCGTAACCCCGGTTCAGAATAGCGGCGCCCAGGCGATATATGGTAATAAAAACTGGGCAACGTCCATGGTCGGCGCATATCCCGATTATACGATTGTTCAAAACATAGAAATGCAAAGCGGTACGTTCTTTGACACATCGGCGGTTCGTAATGCATCCACATACGCCGTAATTGGCCCGACAACGGCCCAGGAACTCGGGCTGCCCGAAAACCCCGTCGGCGAGGTAATTCGCGTCCAGAATACGCCGTTCGTAATTATCGGCGTAACCAAGGCCAAAGGTGACTCTGCCATGGGCAGCCAGGATGATATGATAATTATCCCGATTACAACGCTTAAAAAACGCCTCCAGGGGAGCCGTTTCCCGAACTCGGTTAGTATGATCGCATTAAAGCTATACGAGGACGCAGATAATACCCTGGCGATTGAAATGATAACCGCCCTATTACGGAATCGGCATAAGCTAAAAGAAAACGCGGTTGATGATTTCCAGATAATGGATATGAAACAGGTTATGGAAACAATGAATACTGTAACGGGCTATCTAAAGCTTTTATTAATCGCGATTGCGGCTGTATCGTTGCTGGTCGGTGCAATCGGTATTATGAATATGATGCTGGTATCCGTTGCCGAACGAACGCGCGAAATCGGTATCCGCAAAGCGATCGGCGCACGCGAACGGCAGATAATTATCCAGTTTTTATCAGAATCTATTTTAATATCATTTATCGGATCAATGGCCGGGCTTTTACTAGGGGTCGGGCTGTCCCAGGGGATCGGGCGATTGGTTTTGGGATATAACGTTCCGTTTAGTATATGGCCCGTTTTATTGTCGGTATCCGTTGCGGTTATCGTAGGACTGGCATCCGGGGTTGTCCCCGCGCTAAAGGCGGCAAAGCTAAACCCGATTGACAGCCTGCGCTATGAATAAAAAACGCCCCACCGGGGCGTTTTTTATTCGGCGGCCCGTCTTTATCCGCCCGGGGGAAATTCTGCAATAAATTCCGATTAAATCACCAAAAACGGGTCGGAAAATGGCCGGGCGGCCATTATATCCCGGGCCAACGACCCACCCGCCACCTGGATTTATCGTTATACGGCCCGTGGTTAAAAAATATACCCACCTGATATGGTGGGTATTTATTACTTCGCCGGGGCGACAATTATTGATTTGGTTCGTTCATCGGGCTTTGATTTAGATTCCAATGCCCCACGTTCGCCGATAATTTCCAGAATACGTGCAAATAATTCCGGCACTGCATCCTTGCCGCGCGCCAAAACCTTTTTTGACCCCTTGGTCATAACTGAAATCTTTACCTTATTTCCGTCGGATAAAAATTCCAATACTTTTTTCATTTTGATATTTAAATCATTTTCTTCAATAAACGGCTTTACCCAGACTTCTTTCATCTCGACCGTTTTTTGATTTTTACGAGCCTCGTTCGCACGTTTTTTCTGTTCGTATTTAAATTTCCCATAATCCATAATTTTAACAATTGGGGGAATGTTATTAGCGTTGATTTCAACTAAATCCATACCTTCGTCCATTGCAATCTGCAATGCCTGCGGCGTAGGCAT
This sequence comes from uncultured Alphaproteobacteria bacterium, assembly GCA_937903135.1. GTDB lineage: Bacteria > Pseudomonadota > Alphaproteobacteria > Rs-D84 > Rs-D84 > Enterousia. The sequence goes on from CALDAH010000024.1 coordinate 29,996, forward strand.
AACCCCCAGGTTTTGGCCATCTTGGCTGATTACCTGAACAGATTTTGCGAAAATCCGATTATTCATGCGCGGACCTGTGTCACGGCGATTATCACGGTTAAATGTTGGTCTAATGGTAAGCTCCTTTGTATAAACCTGGAATGATTATTAATTATTTTTACGCGGTTTTCAACATATTTTGAACAGCCTGCAGCGCTATCCACGTGTCACGCTTTGCCGCGGGTTTTAATAATAAATAATTCGGGTGATATATCGGCACGATGCAATACCCCGCATCGCTGTTTATTATTTTACCCATTGAATTGGCCAATGATACGCCGCCGATCTCGGTCGCCGGCAGCGCGCCAAGCGTTAATATCACGCGCGGCGATAGTATTTCAATCGCGCGGTCTACGAACGGCCGGGACAGCTCCAGCTCTTCGTGCGATGGCGTCCGTCCCCCGGGCGTACGCCAAAAAAGCATCGGGATAATAGAAACCACATCACGCGACATTCCAATCGCGGCCAGCATTTTATCCATTAGCTCGCCCGCGTTACCGGATAAAATATTCCCGGACGCGTCATCTTCGCTGCCGGGGATATCGCTAATGATTACCAGGCCACCGGTATTTGCGGCCGCGTGTGGTAAAACGACATTTGTTGCCCCGGCCCGCAACGGGTGATTAAATTCAGATATCATTCGCAGTAACGATGGCATATCCGCCGGTCGTGCGGCCATTGCACGTGCAATCTCAATTGACATCGGCTGAATAGGCGTAATCGGGGGAACAACGGTTGTTGCAACGCGTCCCGATGGCCCGGCCGTGTCTTTTTTAGGGGTCGGATTGCCATCCGCGGGTTTAGCGATGTTATTTGCGGCAAATACGGACGGTAAATCCGTTATTTCCCATACAACCCCGGCCATAGTTAAATCCTGTAACGCGTCATATGACATTTGTGTTTTCCCTTGATATTGCGAACGTTTTATTATACACTATAACACGAGCAACAGAAACTCAAGGGAGTATTTTCATGAAAATTAAAAACATTGCTATGTTGGCGGGCGTTGCGGGTATTTTGGCCGCATGTGGTGGGTCAACAAAGATCGTAGAACCGGCGGATTTAAATGATCAGCGCGTATTTTTCGCGTTTAATTCATCTGAAATTTCTGATGAAGCGCGCGATAACCTGTTAGGTCAGGCGCTGTATATGAAAAATCACGCAGATACAAAAATCCAAATCGCAGGTAATTGCGACGAACGTGGTTCAACAGAATACAACTTGGCATTGGGTGCACGTCGTGCCAACGCAGCCAAGACTGTTATTGTAAAAGACGGTGTAGAAGCGAATCGTATTTCAACAATTTCATACGGCAAAGAACGTCCATTGGTAAAAGGAACGGGCGAAGCTGTATGGCAGTGGAATCGTAACGCAACAACAACTGTTAAATAATAACGAATGTTATGCGCAAAAACACCGGCAAACGCCGGTGTTTTTTTAAATAAATATAGATAATGTGGATGTTTTAAATTTAATTAAAAAAAGCCGGTATTTGCCGGCCTTTTTTAATATGTTTATTTTGTTAGTTTTTCAATTAACTCTTGCATCTGAACGCGCGTGGCAAATGATAATATAAATTGCCCCGCCCCGCCCCGTTTTTCATTTAGCTTTACCGGCACGCCCAAATTGCGGGAAATACGCGATTGAATATCACGAACGGTATCCGGGTCTATTGTTTTTTGGCTATACCCGCGGCTGTTTTTTGCCCGGGCGGAATCCTTTACGCGTCGTTCGGTTTCCGCAACGGATAGTTTTTCTGCGATAATCTCATGCGCCAATACCTCCGGATTTTCGGCAACCGCAATCGTTCGGGCGTGTGACGCGGATATGCTGCCCTGTTCAACCAATTCCTTTACAGAATCGGGCAGCCCCCCCAGACGCATTATGTTTCGTATATAGCTTTCGGATTTTCCAATTAGCCGCGATACGTCCGCCAGTTCATATCCGCATTTTTCCATAAGGTTTTTATATGCGGCCGATTCTTCAATCGGGTTCAGATTTTCGCGCTGAACGTTTTCAATCAGCGCAATTTCCATCGCGTTTTCATTTGATAATGTTTTTATCAACGCTGGGATTTCGTTTAATCCCGCCAATTTACTGGCGCGGAATCGGCGTTCGCCTGCGACGATTTCATATAAATACGGCTGTCCCGATACGGCGCGCAGCAAAATCGGCTGTAATACGCCCTTTTCGCGTATTGACGCGGCCAGATCCGTTAATTCATCATCTGAAAATGTTTTGCGCGGCTGATCCGGGTTTGCGCCGATCTGCGCTAATGGAATCTGTTTAACGACAACGCGTTCTGCACCGGTTAATATGGTTATATCGGGGATTGTCCCCATTTCTTGTTTTAAATCGGCCAATCCACGACCCAGTCCGAATTTAGACATTTTCTGCATCCCCCTGCTCTGTTCGTTCAATAACCTCGGTCGCGACGCGCAGGTATGCCTGTGCGCCGGTTGAGTTAAAATCATAAAATAATGCGGGCTTTCCGTGGCTGGGTGCTTCGGATACACGGACATTTCGCGGTACAACGGTTTTAAATACCGTATCACCAAATGCGCGTCGTACATCGTCATCCACCGCACGGGTTAGCCCATAGCGTTTATCGTACATCGTTAATAATACGCCAAGTACATTTAAATCAGGATTCCATTTCTGTTGAACAATGGATATTGTATCGGTTAGCTGCTGCACCCCTTCCAGGGCGAAAAATTCACATTGCAGCGGGATTATAACAGAATCTGCGGCGGTTAGTGCATTTATCGTTAAATACCCCAGTGCCGGCGGGCAATCAATTAATATATAATCATAATGATCCCGAATTTGGTTTAATGCATCGCGAAGACGATATTCGCGGTTTTCAATGTCGAGCAGATCCACCTCGGCCCCGGCGAGTGCCTGGGATGACGGCAGGATATGCATACCCGTTACGGCCGTAGATAAAATATTGTCGGCCGCGCTGGCTGTGCCCATTATAACGCCATATGCACTTTGGCGGTGCGATGCGCGAACAAAACCCAGGCCTGTGCCGGCGTTACCCTGGGGGTCCAGATCAATTAATAAAACGCGTTTTTTAATCGCGGCCAGCGATGCGCCGATATTAATTGCGGTGGTCGTTTTGCCAACCCCGCCCTTTTGATTTGCAAATGCTATTATTTTCGTCATATCATTTCCTAAGATTAATAACGTTTAATAGCATATTAAATACCGATAACCCAGTCAAGTTATATGTTTTTGTTTGTAAAAAAATACGTAAAAATAATATGTTATGCGTTGTTTCATGTGAAATGATGTGGCGCGCGTCGCGCTTTTGTGATAAAATAAAATATGCCGTTTTTGCCGGCATATTCTAATCGTTTGTGCGAAATATTTAAAAATGTCGTTCTTTCAATATGTTATTTTTTATTTCATGTGAAATTGCCGGCAATTTTCAATAATTGTTATATATCCATCCCCGGTCTTTGATGGGATTAATTTATAATCAAATTTATATTTTGTTTTGGCGGTCGCGATTTCGGATTCAATTTCCCGGCCTTTTAATAGAAAAAGCCGGCAATTTGTTTTCGCAACATAGTCCAAAATTTTTATTAACGGTGCAAATGCCCGTGCGGTAAATACCAAATCATTATGTCCACGGGGCAGGGATGCAACATAATCTTCAACGCGGCCGTGGTATACGCAGAGATTCGGCAGATCAAGACCGTCCTTTAACGCGGATAAAAATGCGGCCTTTTTCCCGATGGATTCAATGCATGTAACGTCCCGGCCCAGGATTGCCAGTACGACACCCGGGAATCCTGCGCCGCTGCCGAGATCCGCGATTTTAACGCCCGCGGGTATTACGTCGGCCAGTTGGGCCGAATCGGCAAAATGACGTTCGGTTATATTGGACAGCGTGCTTGGCGCGACTAAATTCATACGGCCCGACCAGTCGCGTAGCATAGATTCGTATTGTTCAAATTTGACTTTGTTCTTCATAATCGCTATTCTAACATAATCATGAGAAAAATAGAATGTTTATTTGTTGGCGCGTGTGCATTGGCGGTAATTGTGGTTGCGGGCAATGGTATATGGCGTTATGTTGGCGGCGCAGAATCTGCGAATGTTGTGTATCAAACCCCTGTGACGAAATACGGGGCATTTTTGGCGGCGCAGCATGCGATTTATGTAAATGATTTTGATAACGCGGCCAGGTTTTCAAAAACACTGGAAAACACCGACTATGCGATTGTTAAAAATACGCAGTTTATGTCAGAATTCCTTAGCGGGAAATTACCCGCCGGGGTTGAGATATTAAAGAAAGAAAAAAATACCGCCGCACGTTTAATCTATGATGCGTATCTGGCCGAACGGGGCGATTGGGACGAGATGTATAAGCGTCATAAAAATGACGAGTCTGCATTGGCATCGCCGCTGCGAATATGGTCGTCGGTTGCGACCAAGCGGCAAAAGGATGCGTTAAAGTTTATTGACACGCTGCAGACAAACGATTCATGGAAAGCGTTTGTTCGCGGCCAGATTTATGCTGTGTCAGGGGACGCGGCTGCGGCCGCAAAATCGTTTGCGGATGTTCGTACGGATTTTCTGAATATTAATGATTATTTATATATTATGTCGTTTTATCGTCATAATAACATGAATGATGCGGCCGATGATCTGCGTGATGATTTTACGTCTCGGCCGGGTGGGATGTTTATGCTGGGGTATGATAATATCCCGGATTGGTCTTCTTTTTCCGGGTATAAAAACGCATTGGCGTTTAGCTTGTTGCAAAATGTTTCCCATACCCAGATTATGATGTATTCTGATTTGGCGATCCTGATGCTGCGTTTCGCAGAAATTGTCGGCCCGGGTTTCGCAAAGGATAATGATGCAATTAATTATTATATCGGCCAGTTCTTTTATAATAACAGCGGGGATTATCAGAAACATTTTGATAAAATATCACATAATAGCCCGTTTTATTCGTTCGCTATTTTACGCGCCGCGGAAAAGAATAACGATATATCAAGGCTTGAACGCGAGGTTGAAAATAACCCGTTATTTGTTCCGGCGCTAAATAAACTAATTGCGTATCATATTCAAAATGGTAATCGTTCACGGGCATTACAGACCGTTAATCGGGCGATAAAAACCAAGAACTTAAATGACGTCGGCCAGGCATTTTTTAAAAAGAGCAGGGCGCATATTTACTATGTTTTCGGGGATTTAGATAAAGCGCAGTCGGACCTGCGGGCGGCATCAGATGTTTTGGCGACCGACGGCGAGATTTTATCGCTCCAGGCAAAAATCTGGGCGGCACGTAATCGCGAGATTGATAATGCATATGAATATGCCATGACGTTGGTGCGACAAAACCCGGCGGATATTTTTGCGTGGGATACACTCGGGCGGGTCGTTCATGCCCGCGAAGGCGCAGACGAGGCGCTGGATATACTTGCGCGCGTCGGCGAGATGGCAAATTCATGTTCGGCGTTGTTTGAACATTTAGGGGATCTGTATATGGAAAAGGGTAATGAAAAATTAGCGCGTGATTCATATATCCGGGCGATTGAATTATCCGATGACGGTTTGATTGTTGTTCCAAATGTTCGTAAAAAGTTAAGGAAAATAAAATGAATGTTGCAGTTATTGGCGCAGGCGCATGGGGAACAGCGTTGGCAATCACGGCGGCACGTGGCGCGTCGGATGTTGTGTTATGGTCGTATGATGGGAACTGTCGGTCTTTTCCGGGTGTTATGATGCCGAATAATATAAGCTTAACGCATGATATGGCGCATCTGCGCGGGGCGGATATATGGTTGGTTGTAACGCCTGCGGCGTATTTTCGCGATGTTTTGACGAATGCCCGGGAATATTATAATAATCAGCCGATTATTATCTGTACCAAGGGCGCGGAACGCGATAGCGGTCTGTTTATGTCCGAGGTGTTAAGGGCTGTATTGCCGCAGTGCGATAGATACGGTGTTTTATCCGGCCCGCAGTTCGCGGCCGAGGTTGCGGCTGGAATCCCGACCGGATCAACCCTGGCGGCGGTGGCGGACGTATGTGCCACGGGCAAAAGCGTTTTGTCGCAATTATACATTGAATGCAGTGATGATATCATCGGGGCCGAGATTTGTGGTGTCGGTAAAAACGCGGTCGCGTTAATCTGTGGATATAACAGTGTTATGGCGGCCGGGGAAAATGAACGTGCGCTGATAGTTACCCGCGCCTGGGGCGAGGTTGTGCGCATCGGCCAGGCCATCGGTGCGAAAACGCAAACGTTTTTAGAATTATGTGGCATCGGGGATTTATTTTTATCGGCAACGTCGCATACCAGTCGTAATTTTGCCGGCGGTGCGGCAATTGCGCGCGGTGATACCCCTGAGGGCACGGTTGAAGGGATATATGCGCTGCGTGCGCTGGTATCGCGCGCGGACAGTGTCGGGGTTGATGTTCCCGTATTGCGTGATATGCTGGTTAAGTTAAATATATAAAACGTCCCATTTTGGGGCGTTTTTTTATGATAAATATTTGCTTTTCGCGTTTTTATTTTGTATCGTTTTTTTATTGATAAAAGGAAAGAGTATGGACGAAAAAAAGTTATCTTTTGAAGAGGCATATAAACAATTAACAGAACTGGTTAAAAAAATGGAATCTGGTGAATTATCGCTGGCCGATTCTGTTGCCGCGTATGAACAAGGGATTAAATTAAAAGCATATTGCGAACAGCTGTTAAAAGAGGCTGAATTAAAAATTGAAACTTTAAAAATAGATACACAAGCATAATGGATTAGTCGTGGCGGAAAAGAAATTAACACCGGTTATGCAGCAGTATATGGATATTAAGGCTGAAAATCCTGATGCGCTGTTAATGTTTCGTTTAGGGGACTTTTACGAATCATTCTTTGACGATGCAAAGGTTATTAGCCAGACCGTGGGTTTGGTTTTAACGCAACGTGGGACGGACGAAGACGGGGACGGTATCCCGATGTGTGGTATCCCATGGCATGCGGCGGATAATTATTTTGGCCGTCTGGTTCGTGCCGGGCATAAGGTTGCACTGGTAGAGCAGATGGAAACCCCGGCCGAGGCAAAGGCCCGTGGACATAAATTTATTGAACGAAAGGTTATTCGTGTTTTAACGCCAGGGACACTTACCGATGAAACGCTGCTGAATCCGAAAAGTTCTAATTTCCTGGTCGCGGTTGTTCCCGAAAGTGGTGATGTTTTTGACGTCGCCGGTTGTGATATTTCAACGGGGGAATTCTTTATCGGTAAAACAAGTGATATCATAGATGATCTGGTTCGTACATCCCCGGCCGAGGTTATTTATCCCGCGGGTATGGCAGAAAATAAAACAATTATTCAGCTGCGCGAGATTTTTAAAACAACCCCGGTATATGAAAAGCTTTATCATCGCGGCGATATTGATAAAATTGTCGTTCGCGTTTTTGGTGGCGCAGCGCCGGTTACTACGTCGGCCAATACCGCCAGTGCGATAAAATTGCTCGCGGGGTATTTATTTAATACTCAGCGTGATGCAAATGTTATATTTCGGGCCGCCCATCCGTTTCATGCAGGCAATCAGTTGTTAATTGATTTCGCAACCTGGAAAAGTCTGGAGATTGACCGTGCAATAAACAGCGGCGGCATGTGCCTGTTAGATGTGCTGGATAAAACCAAAACTGCGGCCGGCGCACGAAAGCTGCGCGCGTATATGCGTATGCTATCGTCGGATCTGGACGAGATTCACGCCCGCCAGGAACATATTGGTCATATGTTACTAAACCCAGAGCTAATGGGGATGATATCTGCGACACTGTCGTCGTTGCCGGACGTTGGGCGATGCCTGTCGCGGTTACTAACCAATCGCGGGACGCCGCGCGATTTAAAAAATATGGTGGATTTCTTAATAGAACTGCCAAATGCAAAAATGCTAGGGGCGCGTCTGTCCCATAATCTGGCTAAACGTTTCGAGGAAATGAATACTCATGACGCATTAGCGCTGGAATTAAAATCGGCATTATCAGATGAACTGCCGACGTTTTTCCGTGACGGCGGCATTATTCGCAAAGGTTTTGACCCATCCCTGGATAGTATGAGAAATCTATCGCACGGGGCAAAGGAAACAATTGCCGGCCTGCAGGCGGAATATATTAAAAAAACATCCGTAAATACGCTTAAGATAAAGTTTAATAATATTTTAGGTTATTTCGTAGAAGTCCCGTCAACGCGCGCAGATATTTTATTAAACCCGGATATGGGATTTATTCATCGGCAAACGATGGCCGGCAGTATGCGATTTACGACCGAACGATTAATTGATTTAGATAACGAGGTTCGCAGTGCCGGGGAAAAGGCCACCGCAATAGAAGAAGAGATTATATCAACACTGGTAAATAAACTGCATGGGATATCGTCAGATTTACTTGCCGCGGCAGATCTGCTAGCCGAGCTGGATGCGATATACTCGCTGGCGGTATGTGCACATGAATATTCATGGACGCGCCCGGTAATTAGCAATGATAATACATTTGATGTTATCGGCGGCCGCCATCCGGTTATTGAATATGCACTGTCCCGTCAGGGCGATTTCTTTGTTAAAAACGACTGCGTTTTAAACGACCATCCAATCGCGTTGCTAACCGGGCCAAATATGGCCGGTAAATCCACATATCTGCGTCAGAATGCGCTGATTGTGGTTTTGGCGCATCTCGGGTCGTTTGTTCCGGCAACGTCGGCCCGTATCGGTGTTTGCGATCAGCTATTCAGTCGCGTCGGGGCGTCGGATAATCTTGCCGCGGGGCAGTCTACGTTTATGGTGGAAATGAGTGAAACCGCAAATATCCTGCGCCGGGCAACGGGACGGTCGTTTATTATATTTGATGAAATCGGTCGTGGAACGGCGACATATGATGGTATGGCCATCGCCCAGGCCGTATTGGAATTTTTAAACAGCAGATCACCGCGAACGCTGTTTGCGACGCATTATCACGAGCTTACGGCACTGGTCGGCGATACAGACGACCGGCTGAAAAAGGTTAAGTGTTTAACCATTGACGTATGCGAGCATAATAACGAGATTGTATTTATGCATAAAATCGTCCCGGGGGTCGCGAACCGTTCATATGGTATACACGTCGCGAAAATGGCCGGGATGCCGGCCGAGGTTGTTGCACGTGCGCAAAGTGTTCTGGACGCGTTGGAATCGCGTGGGAATCTCGGGGCGTCAAATGCGGCCGCTGTCGCGCGTGAAAATAAACCCCACGGCGGGAATCGGGTCGCGGACAAGGATACGCCCCCGCAGTTAAGTTTATTTGGATAACAGGGGGCATAAATACGTGAATTCCGGCTGGGTTATTTTAGATAAAGACTCCGGGCTGTTTTCACGAACGGCCGGGGGGAGAATTGCCCGATTATTTGGAACGCGTAAATTCGGACATATCGGGACATTAGATCCGATGGCGTCCGGGGTATTGCCAATTGCCATAGGCGGCGCGACCAAGATTATTCCGTTCATAGAAGAAACCGCCGCTAATATCAAAGAGTATTTATTTGACATAGAATTCGGATATGAAACCGATACTTTGGATATATGCGGCAAAACGCTGCGCTGTGATAATGTTGTCCCGGCCCGGGAAACGGTATTGGCCGCACTGCCATCATTTATCGGCGAGATTAGCCAGATCCCCCCGCGGTTTAGCGCGGTACATGTAAATGGCCAGCGTGCATATGATTTAGCGCGCGCCGGCCGTGATATTGAAATTCCGTCGCGCCGGGTCAGCGTTTTTTCGCTGGATTTAATCGGCGTGGACGAAAAAACGTGGCATTTTCGCATGCGCTGTTCGCGCGGGACATATGTTCGCAGCATTGCCCGTGATATCGCGGCGCACTGCGGTGCGATGGCAACCGTTACGATGATTCGCCGAACGCTTAGCAGTGGGTTTGAGATAAAAAATACTCTGAAACTTGATTTTTTAGAAAATCTGGTTAATAATGGCGCAGACATTAGCAAATATCTAATGCCGTCAGATTTTGGACTGGGGGACATTCCGGTTCTGGGTCTGGATAATAAATCGGCCGGTTTTTATAAAAACGGTGGGTTTATTACAACGGATGTTGCGGACGGTCAATATCGTGTTTATTCCGGTAACGTATTTATTGGAATAGGGCGGGTTTTTGACAATAAACTGCATCCCGTACGAACAATTTAAAACAAAAGGAAAATAAATGTCCATTACAAAACAAAAAACATCTGAATTAATTACAGCATACAAAACAACTGACCGTGATAACGGCGGATCTGCTGCGTCACAGGTTGCGGTTTTAACCGAACGTATCCGTAATTTAACAGAACATATGAAGGCTAATCATAAAGACCAGCATTCAAAACGCGGTCTGTTGTTAATGGTTAACCGCCGTAAAAAATTATTGGCATACATTAAAAAGAACAATGTTGCCGAATACGAAGAACTGATTAAAAAATTGGGTCTGCGTAAATAATAAGATTCCCGCATCGCGGGAATTTTTATTATAAGAAAACACCGGCAAATGCCGGTGTTTTTGATTTATTTTGCTAGTTCCTGGATAAGATTCTGCAGTCTTTCCACGGTTTCACTGTCGTTTAATGCCAATGCGATGGTCATTGCAGATTCCAGATCCGCGCGCGCCCCGGCGATGTTCCCCGTGCTAAGATTCAGGGCCGCAGATTTTTCAAAATAGCTCATCGCGTTATTGGATAATGATTCGCGTTCCGCGGCAGTGGTTGCCCCCTGGATTTGTTCGGATATTACGCGAACCGCGGATGCATAGTCATTTATTGCATCGTTATAGTTACCCGTTGCTGTATACGCCTCGGCGCGTTCGGCATATACCGCCGGATTTACGACGCCATCCGGGCGGGCAAGTGAATTGGTATAGTCTGCGATCGCGCCGTCCCAATTTTTCAGCCACAGGTTTAATTGCCCGCGTTTGGCATATAAATCGCGCAGCTGCAGGATATCATTGCCATTTTCAGCGCGTGCGGCCAATGCGTTGTTTATATCGTTCAGGGCCGCATTATAATCTTCCAGGCGTGTGTTTAATAACGCACGGTCATAGTATGCAACGGAACTTTTCGCGTCCTTTTCCAGTGCGGTATTAAAATCCGCCATGGCATTGCGATAATCACCGGATTGCATATATGCCTCGCCGCGCAGGATGTATGTATCAACCGATGCATTCCCGGCGTCAATTGCGGTGGTCAGATCAGCGATTGCATCGTCAATATTCCCGGCCAGAAGTTTATTTTTCCCGCTTTCATAATAATCCGATGATTGCATTAATGCTTCTTCTGTAATCTCAACGTTATTATTTCCCGGCTGATTTAAAACGCCGTGGCTGCGCCCTAGGATATAAAATGTTGCCGCGATAAAGAATAAAATTATAAACCAGTAAACATAGATTGACAGCGACCACGGGTTAAAGCATGGTTTTGCGTCATTTGAACACGTCGCTGCACGCGCCGGCGTACTGCGTGGTTTTAGATTCTTTTTTGTACTAGGATTTTTTTTCGCAGGTGTTTTTTTCATATAAATCTCCCTTCCTTAATTGGAATATTAGAGAGATTTTAGCATTTCGTCAATTGTTTTCTGTGAAATTTTGCGAATTTCCCCGACGGATAGATTACCTAATTCAATATTGCCGAACGATACGCGGTGCAATTTTTTTACCGGCGATCCGCATGCACGCAGAACTATTCTAACCTCGTTCTTTTTTCCCTCGGTTACTGTAACGCGCAGTACGTTATCTGATATCTGTTTTATTTTCATCGGTCGGTATTTTATCCCGTCAACCGTAACCCCCGCGCGCGCCCGGTTAAGTTTTTTTTCATCCGCCCGCGCAACCGTTGCGATATACGTTCGCGAAATCCCAGATGACGGCAACGTTAATTTTCGTGCGATTTCGCCGTTATTCGTCAGCAATAACAGGCCGGTTGTTTTATAGTCCAGCCGTCCGATATATTTCAGGTTTTTATATTCGTCGGGAATTATATCGTATATCGTTGCGCGGCCATCCGGATCATGACGTGTGGTTACGGTATTAATTGGTTTATAAAACGCATATATATCGGTATTTGTATCGCGTGTTATTTTTTTCCCATTAACAATCACGGTATCGTTTTGATCAACAAAACATACCGGCCCGGTAATCGTTTCGCCGTTTACACTAACCCGGCCCTGGGATATTAAATCTTCGGCCGCGCGGCGTGATGCCGCACCGGAATCTGCGATAAACTTTGCAATACGTATTTTCATTGGGTAATTTTTGATATCGCGATTATGGCCGCAACCTCGGCCCGCAGGATGGTTCGCCCCAGGGATATTCCCCGTGCGCCGGCCGCGTCCAGGGCCGCAAACTCGCTGTCGGAAAATCCGCCCTCGGGCCCGATAAGGATAGATTTTGCCCCGGCCGCGGCGTCGGATGTGACGTTGCCGTATGCGGCACGTTCATCGGCAAATACAATATCCGAGAGTGCCAATTCGCTAAATTTTACCGCGGGCAATATCACAGGGACGCTATTGCGATTGGATTGCTCTGATGCCTCGGTTGCGATTTTTTTCATTCGTCCCCAGTTTATATGGTGGGCGGTTGTTCGGTCGGTTATTACCGGTAAAAACGCGGCGACGCCCATCTGGGTTGCCATGTTAATAATATCGTCGGTTCGTTTTATCGGGGCAAACATTAACGTAATATCACCGCTGGGGTCATTATGATCGGTTTTTTCGCCGATAATCAGCCCATCGCCGCGTTCGTTTACGCGTGCGTTAAATTCATCGCCGCCCCCGAATACTAAACATTTATCCGTTCGCATAACCCGCGTTAGATAATGGGCGGTATCACGCGATATAGGCATAATTTTCCCAGGGGTTATATTATCGCCTATAAATATACGGGGAATATTTTTCATTTAATTGCAATTCCTGATTTATCATTGCTCTTTTTTCTGATATAATAATACCATAATGGCAGAAAAGTTCAAGATTTTATCAGCTGGCAAGGGTAAGGGTTTGAATATATTCAAATCCAGTGCGTATAAGGAACACGAACGTACGCCCCTGGCGCGTGAGTTTTGGGAACTGCGCTGGGCAATTGGTATATGGCTGGCATGTGCGCTGGCGTTCGGTTTATCGTTTATTGCCGAGCATATATGGCGTTATGGCTGGTCGCCGGCATCGGTAAAATGGACGTCGTTATATCTGCATAATATGCTAACAACTGGCGGCCTGTCGGTTATTGCCGAGATACCGTCATGGCTATGGCGATGCATTGCTAATACCGATTTGGCGTGTATGACGCCGTTGTTCCCGATAATTGCGTATTATTTCATGTCGGATAAAACGCTGGTATCGGAATTTAACCCGAATTCCAAGGATAAGTTTGATGAAAAAACATCAAACAAGGCCACAGCCGATGATATTAAAAAAATGGCCGCAGATCATAAAAACAAAGAAGGGCTGTTTAACGGTTTTATGATGGTTCTGGGGTATTTTAAGAACAAGGGTAAAAACGCCCCGTTAAAGATGGATGAATGCTTATCGGCACTATTACTTGCCCCGGCGGGAACGGGTAAAACGGTTGGTGTCGTTATTCCGACGATATTGGAATGCGATAATGTTTCAATGATTATTAACGACCCTAAGCCTGAATTGAACGAAAAAACATCAGGGTATCGTGCATCAATCGGGCCGACGTTTATTATTAACTGGGGCGCACGTGATGAACCGGAACGTGGGATATACTATCCGTCATGGAATCCGCTGTCCCCGGAAAATATGCCATCCGACGCCGAGGCAAAAAGTACATACATTCAGGTTATCGTAAATACATTAATAGAAGAAGCCCGCGGGAGTGCCGATCCCCATTGGTCGCAAAGTGGGCGTGCGGGTCTGACCGGATTTATTAATTTTATTGTATCAAAGGTTGAACGGGCCAAGGCAAACGATTATTTCTATTCGCGTATATCCAGCGGCGAATTTGACGCAGATGATGCGGCGATTCTGGCTGACTATTATTTAACAATGACAAGCGACCCGAATGCGATCGCCGCGTTGGCATTGCTGCAAAGGGGCGAACTAAACGCGATGAATTATGTCCATGTCGGCACATGGGACGGTGTTCCGGCCGAATGGCGCGGCCGCGAAGCGTCGTTCCCGATGTTTTTAGCATGGTACGCCGAGGGGCTGCTGCGCGTCGGCCGGGAAATTGAAAACCGCAAGCGTCAGGGCGATCAAATGGTTATGATGGCCGACCCGATGAAAGATTTTCTGTTATCGGCGGTGAACGAGGCGCAGCTATACTCATACGAACAAGATGCCGTAACCGCGCTATTAAACCTGGCCAATACACCGGATAAGGAACGTGGATCGGTTATATCTACGATTAATACGGGGCTGAATATTTTCCGACACCCGGCCGTAAATAAACACACACAGCATTCGGATTTTCATTTTTCAGATATCCGCGGTATGCGTGACCCGCGCGATGGAAAAATTAAACCGGTTACGATCTATCTGTCAATTAACGTCGCGGATTCTACGGCATTCAGTCAGATTACAAGTATGTTTATTGAACTGCTGTCAAAATACCTGATTGCGCACAAACCCGACAGCGAGGCAAACGGAATAAAACAAGGCCCGTACCCCGCGCTGTTCGTATTGGACGAAATGCCGACGATGAATAAGCTTGAGGCGATTATCCAAGGGCCGGCGGTCGGCCGCGGCCAGAAAGTATCATACCTGATCGTCGGGCAGGACATAAGCCAGATTGCCGAAAAATACGGGGACAAAGCGGCCGATACAATTATCGCCAATACCGCGGCAAAGGTTATCTTGCGCGTAAATGAACCGATGACCGCGCGACGCTTTTCGGAAATGATGGGCGAAAAAATGAAAAAGAAAACGGTCAAAGGCCCGGATGGCAAAGATACCGAACAGACCGATAGTAGCCCGTTATTTACACCAATGGATTTAATGACACTGGATAAAAGCAAGCAGCTGGTTTTATTCCAAGGATTTTATAATCGCCCGATTGAAGCGTCCCAGGAACGCTGGTATCTGAATAAAAGCGATATAGAAAAACAGCTCTATCAGAAGGTATCCATGGGCGAAGCGTCCCCTGTACCGGAATTTATAATAAAATCCCATCATGCGGCACTGGGATACAGCGGCGATGCGCGTTTATACGACCCGGTCGCAAAAGAGGTTAAGGTATTAGCATAAAAAAAATCCCCGATCGGGGATTTTTTTAATACATGGTCTGCAGGATATGCTTGTTTTTATCCAGGCTGGATAACATTTTCCCAGATCCGCATGCAACGCACGCCAGCGGGTTGTCAACCAAGAATACCGGCAGTCCCGTCGCCGCGCGAATTGCCGCATCCAGACCGCGCAGTAACGAACCGCCACCGGTCATTGCAATCCCGAGATCCGCAATATCGGCCGATAATTCCGGCGGTGTTAATTCCAGTGCCTGGCGAACGGTATCAACGATTTTGCTAACCGTCTGGGATAATGCCGAGGCTATCTGGGATTCGGTAATTACCGTTTCGCGCGGGGTGCCGGATAGCAAATCGCGGCCCTTGATTTTCATCGTCAGCTCGTTCGCTTTATCTTTCGGGGCAATCGCCGTACCGATTTTCTTTTTTATTTCCTCGGCCGTGTTTTCACCGATTAACAGGTTTTTATTTTTACGAACGAAATCAATAATATCTAAATCCATCTGGTCGCCGGCTGTACGAACGGCATTTGAATATACAATTCCACCGAGTGACATAACCGCAACCTCGGTCGTGCCGCCGCCAATATCTAAAACCATTGATCCGACCGGCTTTTCCACGGGCAGTCCCGCGCCGATCGCGGCCGCGGTTGATTCTTCTACTATATAAACCTTTCGTGCGCCGGCGGCGTCGGCCGCTTCTTGTATTGCGCGGCGTTCAACCTGCGTTGCGCATGACGGTACGCATATAATAATTAACGGGGCAGCCAATGGATTGCGCTGATGTACCTTGCGGATAAAATATTTAATCATTTCCTCGGCTACTTCAAAGTCTGCGATAACACCGTCACGCAGCGGGCGAACTGCGTTAATTGACCCCGGGGTACGTCCGAACATCTGTTTTGCCTCGGTCCCGACGGCCAAGATTTCTTTGCGGCCCATTAACCGGTTTTCTGCGACCGCCACAACCGACGGTTCATTCAGAACAATCCCGCGTCCCTTTACATAAATTAGTGTGTTTGCCGTCCCTAGGTCTATTGCCATATCGGCAGAAAAAAATTTCATCAGCCAGTTATACATAATTTGCCCCCAAAATATTGATTTTTTTGTACTATAAAGTGTTGCAAAAAAAAAATCAAGAAGCCACATAAAAAAGTTTGATTATCCATATATTTTGTTATTATAGGGATCATGCGATATACAATAAAAAAACATAAAGAATTTTTAATGGCCGAAGATAGCCCAACGGCAAAGTGCAGTTTCTTTGTCGTCAGGGAAAAACCGGCACGTTTCCCGGGATTTACCCGATACGGACTGATTGCGTCAAAACGTTCGTTTCGTTTAGCGGTTCAGCGTAACCGGGCCAAGCGTTTATTGCGGGACTGGCTGCGGTATAATAAAAAGCTAATGCTGCCCGGGATGGATTATGTATTTATTGCACGTGTGGCGATATTAAACGCCGATCGAACCGAAGGGCGCGTCGCAATGAAAAAAGCATTGCGTTATTTATCGCACATTAATAACGATACGCAAAATGCAGCCGATAAATAATTTTTTAAAGCGCGCGGCAATATCTGCCGTGCGTTTATATCAGGTCGGAATATCCCCATTCTTTGGCGGCCGCGCTGCGTGCCGATTTACCCCGACGTGCAGTGAATACACGCGCATGGCAATTGAAAAATACGGTGTTTTTCGTGGCAGCTATATCGGGCTGCGTCGTATAATGCGCTGCAGACCCGGCGGCGGGTGCGGTTATGACCCTGTCCCTTGACAAGTGGGTCAATTATGCTAAAATTTTCATTAACCCGAAATTTTTAATAAAGGAATAAAGAAATGTCTTTTCGTGCAAACGTAGAATCTATGTCCAAAATTATGGACGAAATGGGAATTACTGAACTGGATCTGGAACGTCAGTTCTTATTCGGTGTTTATCGTAAACATATTCATCTATCTAAACAACAGGCGGCGACGGTTGCTATGCCGGCGCTTGGTGCTGCACCGGCCGCTGTTCGGTCATCGGATTCAGGGGCGGATTCTAAAACATCTGGATATTCATTAAAATCCCCAATGGTTGGTGTCGCATACCTGGCGCCGGAACCGGGGGCAAAACCATTCGTTACCGTCGGCGCATCGGTTAAGGCCGGTGATACCGTCGCACTGGTCGAAGCGATGAAAACATTTAACCCGATTAAATCTGACAAAGACGGAATAGTTAAAGAAATATTAGTAACCGACGGTCAGGCCGTTGAATTTGAACAACCGTTGATTATTATTGAATAAAATGTCACAAATAAAAAAAGTCTTGATTGCCAATCGCGGGGAAATCGCGCTGCGTATTATACGGGCGTGCCGTGATATGGGAATTCGTACAGTTGCCGTTTACTCAACGGTTGATAAAAATGCAATGCATGCACAGCTCGCCGATGAATCTGTATGTATCGGGCCCGGCCCGTCAAAGGATTCGTATTTAAATGAATCTGCGATTTTAACAGCTGCGTTATTAACAAATTCTGATGCAATTCATCCCGGATACGGATTTTTATCCGAACGTGCTGATTTCGCGAAAAAGGTTGAACAGCATGGCATGATATGGATTGGCCCGTCACCTGATATGATTGTTCGTATGGGGGATAAGGTTAATGCAAAACGTACCGCGATTGAATGCGGTCTGCCGGTTGTGCCGGGATCAGATGGTGCGGTCGCAACCTTAGATGATGCATTGGCATGTGCGGAACAGATCGGATACCCCGTAATGCTAAAGGCGGCGGCCGGTGGTGGCGGCCGTGGTATTCGCCCGGTAATGTCCCCAGATCAGATGGCCGAAGCGTTTCAGATGACCAAGAACGAGGCAAAATCGGGATTCGGCGATGATACACTGTATATGGAAAAGCTGCTGCTGCACCCGCGTCATATTGAATTTCAGGTGCTGGGTGATAAACACGGCAATGTCGTAATTTTCGGTGAACGCGATTGTTCCCTGCAGCGTAAAAATCAAAAGGTGATGGAGGAATGTCCGGCCGCGATTCTGACGCAAAAACAACGCGATGATATGATCGAGATCTGTAAAACTGCGGCAAAAAAAATGGGATATACCAACGCCGGCACGTTTGAGTTTATGTTCGAGGATGGAAAGTTTTACTTCCTGGAAATGAACACACGTCTGCAGGTTGAACATCCGGTAACGGAAATGGTATATGGCGTTGATCTTGTCCGCGAACAGATTCGTATCGCCGCCGGGGAAAAGCTGGGCTATACCCAGTCTAATGTCGTTGCGCACGGTCATGCGATTGAATTTCGCATTAATGCCGAAGATCCGGAAACATTCATCCCGAACCCGGGAAAAATATCCCTTTATGCGCCGTCGGGGGGACTCGGGGTGCGCGTAGATAGTGCCGTTTATACGGGATATATCATTCCGCCGACATACGATTCAATGATTGCAAAATTAATTGTTCATGCGCAATCACGTCCGGCATGTATTATGCGTGCCCAGCGTGCGCTGGATGAATTCGTCATAGAAGGCGTAAAAACCACAATCCCGCTGCAAAAGAAATTGTTAAACAACCGTGATGTTCGTCAGCTAAACTTTGACAATCACTGGCTGGAAACATATCTGCAGGGCGAAAAAGAAAAAACTGAAAAATAATAAAATCCCCCATATTGGGGGATTTTTATATAAATATATTTTTTGTGTTTTTATATAAAATACGATAAAATAATTCATGGATTAGATAAGGAGAAAGTAATGAAAAAAATTGCATTATTTATGGCATTTGCCGGACTGCTGTCCGCGTGTACAACGGTAAATCCATATACAGGCCAGACCCAGACGTCCAAGGCCGTATGGGGATCTGCGATCGGCGCGGCAACCGGGGCAGCGACCGGCGCATTGGTCGCGAAAAAAAGCGGCACGGGCGCGATCGTTGGTGGTCTGGCCGGGGCAGCACTTGGCGGGGGCGTTGGATATTATCTGGACGCGCAAGAGGCAGAACTGCGTCAGGAATTGGAATCAACCGGGGTAAGCGTTGTTCGCGCCGACGACAGCATTCGTTTGGTTATGCCGGGAAATATTACATTTAAAACAGATTCATCGGATATAAACGCATCATTTTATGCGACATTAAATTCCGTTGCAAAGGTATTAAAGAAATACAGCAATTCAACCGTAATGGTATCCGGATTTACCGACAGCACGGGCAGTGCGGAATATAACCAGGCACTGTCAAAGCAGCGTGCGACGGCCGTTGCCGCATACCTGGAAGGTCAGGGCGTCGCAGCACGTCGCTTTGAAATTATCGGCATGGGCTCGTCCAATCCGATTGCGTCAAACGATACGGCCGCCGGGCGTGCCCAGAACCGCCGCGTAGAGATTAAAATTATTCCGAATAAGTAATTTTAATGCTAAAAAAAAACACCGGATGCCGGTGTTTTTTTTATGGCGTATAATAACAATAATCCCATTCGCCGGACGGGGATCGGAATTCATATGTCCCGGTTTCATCACTGCCGCGATATGCATAGCACGACGTTAGATCATCGTATACATAATCCGTCCATTTGCAATCGCTGCTGATGCCCTTGCCGTATGCTTCCGGGTCGCCGTTGCAGCTTTGCAGTGTGTCTGTATAGTAAACATTTTGGGCCATTCCCGCGCCGGGGCATTTAACACATGACGGGTATGTTGCATCGTCGCCGGGATAGTATATAAACGACCCCGCCGGACAGAATATCTGTTCCCCGTTACACTTTGCCCCCGCCGGACACGATATGCATTTTGTTCCATCAACGTCAGAGAAGTATTGACCTAAATCATATTGGCCGGATGTGCAGATTTCGCTATCGCCGCCGTCGGGGGATTTGCAGGCGCTGGCCTGGGGCAGGGAATGATATCCGGCGACGCCGCTGGCCGCACCATTTGGGCACGAGAGGCATTTGCCGTTATTTAGATAATATCCCGAAATGCAATACGGCCCGCTGGTATTATTCAGGCTGTATCTGCATGTCCCACTGCGTTCGCCGGTAAAATATAATTTAACATTCCCGCGCGTATAAGTACCGGTCGCCGCGTTATATGAATACACCCCCGTTTGCGGATAGCTGCTGCTTAAACAAAATCCATTATAATCGCCAGTATATGGCGGGCTGCAAAAGTCAATATCGGATGTATCGGTATCTTCGCTGGTTCGCACGCGGGTATTTGCGGGGATTTCAATAACCTCTGCGTTGCTGCATTCAGATGCACTGCTGCATGAATTTTGCGCACCGGCGCATTGAAAGCATCCAACCGTTGCCCCGTTCTGATTATCATATACCGATACGCAGCCGGTGTTATTATAAACCGTGCCGATTGAATAACGCCCGGCAGAGTTATAAATAACATATTCTTCGGCGTTCCCGATGCTCTCGGTTGAATAATTCGGCATATCATAACGCGCATTCGCCGGATTGGATATGCAAAATAGTGTAAAAAAACCAACCTTTTGATTCGGCAATAATATCGCGAGGGAAATATGCAGAAATCCAAAAGATTATATAAAATAAATAACGCCGATCTAATTGTTGGTTTAGATTCGGCGCTATTTTTTGTTATCTATGCTATGAATTATATGCCGTTGCAGGATTTTATTCAATTGTTTTTTTATTGTTCCCCCGGGCGTTATTTAATCGCAGCTGGCCGCATGCAGATCCGATATCTGTTCCGCGTTCACGGCGAATACGTGTATGAATTCCGTTGCGGATTAAAATATCTTGAAAACGATGCACAGCATTACCCGACGGGGATGCAAAATCACGTTCATCAACCGCGTTCCACGGGATTAAATTTACCATACAGTTTTTCCCACGCAGCAGATCGGATAATTTTTCCGCATATTCGGCCGTTGCGTTATATAGAACTGTATCGCCGTTTTCGTCCTTTTTCCCTAATAAAATATATTCAATCATTAACTGACGGTGATGCAGGTCGGTAAACGCATCTGCGGCCGTTAAAACATCGGATAGTTTATATTTATTATTAATCGGCATTATCTGCCCGCGCAGATCGTCCGTCGGTGCATGCAACGATATCGCCAGGTTAATTGGCCGACCCCATTTAATCAGATCATAAATACCCGGGACAATCCCACACGTAGATAATGTAATTCGTCGCCAACCGATTCCCATATCGCGATTTGCCCGTTCAATAAATCCGATAACATTTTCTGTATTCATCAGCGGTTCGCCCGTCCCCATTATAACGATATGCGACACATCACCGTTATTCGGGTCGCCATTGGGGCGAATAGGGCGGTCGGCGGCGCGATCGGTGCGCAGTTGCCATTGGGCGACCAGGATCTGGGAAAATATTTCATTCGCAGTCAGATTGCGTTTCAGCCCCAGCAAAGTACTGGCACAGAAACGGCATCCCATCGCACATCCCGCCTGAGAGCTGACGCAGACGCTGTTGCCGTATGTTGTGCGCATTAATACGCATTCTATTTGCTCGCCATCATTTAATTGCAACAAAAACTTAGTGGTTTCGCCATCGGCCGAGTCCAGTTTTTGTATGATTTCAACAGGCAGTGTTCGTGCGGTGTTGTTTAAATCACGTCGCAGGGACTCGGGCAGATTTTTCATAACACTGAAATCAGGTGCGCCGCGGTTTAACCATTCACGAATTTGTCGTGCGCGAAATCGCGGTTGACCCATGTCGGCGACAAACTGATCCAGCTCTGCGTCGGTTAAGTTAAATAATATAGGTTTCATAGTTTATATCTATCGTCGTTAATTACAACCACGGCTTTGCGACGCAGTTGTTTTAGTTGTTGGTCGGCCATAAACATTGCCTGTTTATACATCGCGTTTTGCCGAATTATATCATCCAGTTTTCCGTATTCGGATGTTTTTTTTGTGCTGCATACCAGTAACACAGAATCATCTATGCGCGGTGACCATGTTAACAGCGGCATCCCGACGACGCGTTTGCGAATATCCGCCGACAGTTCATATTGCACGGCGGTAAATTTTTGTGGGACGCCGCCTAAGTCTTCGGCCATTTTCATCGCCGCGTCACAGTTTTTCGGACGGGATAATTTCGCCGCACTATCCGCGGGGATATCAACCAGGCGAATAATTGTCATTTCAATCGGCAGGCCGTGTTCACGTGCCAGTGCGTTTTTTTCGGCGGCTATATCTTCCTTGGATACATCAACTGTCGGCAGAATTGTTCGGGCAACAACAATCTGCCATGCGATATCAGATTTCATCGCCGCGCGGGCCATCGCCATTTCAGATGCCGATAAATCACCAAGATTTAATTTCTTTATCTCTTTTTCAACATCGTCGTCGGACGGGACGGCTTTGAAGTTTTCTGCATAGCTAAGCTTTATATGATCATCAATAATATTTTGCAGTGCCACGCGACGATTATCGGTTGACGTTTTCCCCTGGCGCGACATTAGTTTAGTGCGCGTCGTAACGTCAGTATCTGTAATCGGGACGCCGCCAATCGTTGCAACAACACTGGCCGCGTGTGCATACGGGGCGACCAAAATTAAAAATAACAGACTGATTTTTTTCATTCTCTTTTCCTTTTTAAATTTTAATAATGCTGACCTTCTATGCTCATACCAAATCTAAACTGAACGGTCGTTGTTCCGACATACTCGTCTTTGACCGTGTTATCCCGGCGGTAGCCAATAGACATATAATAACACGGGTGGTTATAATACAGTCCGGCCGTATGACGCTGAAAATTCCCGTATGTCATATTATATATCGCATCAAATCGTAATGACCAGCGATCGGATAAACGAATGCCAATGCCCGTTATCGCTTCGTTTATATTATCGGCCTGGGTCTGGGCATCAATAAATTGCTGTGACCATATATGACCAATGTTTATATAGTTCCCATCCGTTCCGATTACCGCAGACGTTTCCATATGACGCAGCGACAGATCTTCTTCGGCCATGCGAAAACGCGTAGATACGTCCAGCCATTTAGAGTTATTATAGCTAATACGGCCGACATAATCCGATGCACCGTTATGAAAACCGCTATTGGGGTCGGTTGCCGCGCGATCGGTTAAATCGTACGATTGCCCAAAGAATAATTCAATGTTATGCAGATCATTATCAAACGCCGCAAATCGCACGCCATAATCAGCAAACGTTCCGTTTTCCCATAAATCCAGTCCCGAAAAACGATTATTAGAAAACAAAGTAGAGTCTGATAAAAACGCCCCGGCCGAATCGTTATTTATTGCAAAACGTTCGTGATCCATATGACGCATAACAGTTATTCGGGCACGCGGTTCTATGATCTGTGTCCATGTGGCGGTCGGGCGAAATAACGGCAGTGCCCATTCGAGATATCCGCTTGGTAAAAATCGCGTTTTCATCCCGGAATATAAATCACCGCTGGTCATTTCGGTTTTGTTAAAATTATAAATATCATACCGGGCATCCACACTGGCGGTTATGCGATTGCCGCCCCATATCGTCCACGGTGATGTTAAACGAACGTCCCCGATAATTCGCTGCGATGATGTCCCAGATCCGGATATACCTAAAATATCGCCGGCAAATGTTGCATATGTTTCCGCGAACAGCGGCGCTGTTTGATGAACGGCGCGAATATTTGGTAAAATATTACCGTTCGGGACAGAATAATAATTACTGCTGCTGCGCAGTTCCTGGAATATATGCGCATCGGCAACCGCATAGCTTGATTGCCCGAATAGTTCCAGTTTAGCCCCGGAATCCAGATACGGCTGATCGCCGTAAAAACCGTATTTCTGAAGATATGTTTTATCCGATGCACGTTCTAAATATACCGATGCACGGGCGTATTCGCCAAGTTCTATGATGTCGTTATTAAAAATGTGCCAACGGTTTTCCCCGTCGCGATTATGCGTAAACGACCCGCGTGTCCGGTATTGAGAATGCGCCGCATTCAGACGATGTTCCAACTGAAATAACGGGTTTTCCTGGGTCAGATATGATAAAGTAACCGTTGCGTCATGCGTGTCCGATATAGATATATATACCGGCAGGTTTATCTGAGTTCCCATTTTATTCGTTGATTCAAAATCGGGCATTAACAGACCGGTTTTATATTTTACCCCCGGATCTGGCATTTCATAAAACGGAAACCAGAGCAATGGTATGCCATATGTCCACCATACGGGGTTATAAAATTGCAACATCCGGGTTTCCATGTTATGAACAATCCGGGTCGCCGATATTTCCCATGCGTTGCCATACGGGTCGCAGTTATCGCATGCGGTAAACATCGCATCTGTTGCGATTGTTTTATCCCCGTCGCGCGTTATGCTATCGGATTCAACATATACATGATTGCCCAGCCAAATCTTTATATCATCACCGGATAAATTTTCGCCTGTTTTTGATATATACGAATCCGTTAGTGTCATCCGTTGCCCGGATGCATTTATGATTTCAGTATTCCCACTGGTTTTTATACTTTCGGATTTCAGATCATATTCAATTTTATCCGCCGTAATCGTTTTCGGCTGATTTATATCAACCGATGCGGCCCGTAGTGTAACAGGACAAATGCATGCGATAAAAATCGGGGCAATTTTTCTCATTCTTTATACAGTATAAATAATATTGCAATCAGTGCAATTATCTGAAACGTCGCCAGCAGAGCAAATTCAAAAACACCACCGATCATATTTGATGCGGACATAAACAATGCCATTGCAATTGCCATTGCGCCAACGGCGATGGCCGGTGCAAAGCTGGCGCGACGGCGCAGCAGGGATGAACGTAATAATATCGCGGCACACATCGCGGCCAGTATTAGGTTCATAATCGGCCCTAGCAGTCGGGTCGCTAATTCCGATAAAACCATTTTGTGCTGTTTAAATGACGGGGCATCAAACAGTGATTTTATTAATTCCAGTGTCGGGACGCGACGAACGCGGAATGTATTTCCGCCACTTTTTGTTGCGACGCCTAAGTCCATGTCAAATGTTTCAAATGTTCCGGTTGTCATTGTTCGGCCACTGGACTGCAATGAACCGTTATTCATAACGATTGACAGGCCGCGATTGGTTGAAACCAGCTTGCCTTTTTCTGCGAA
The DNA here is from genome assembly GCA_937903135.1 of uncultured Alphaproteobacteria bacterium. Lineage (GTDB taxonomy): Bacteria > Pseudomonadota > Alphaproteobacteria > Rs-D84 > Rs-D84 > Enterousia. The sequence continues at coordinate 55,367 of CALDAH010000024.1, forward strand.
TATTGTTGTACTATTTTTTTCATCGCGCGTATCAGATAACATAACCTGCGACAGGTCATGTCCGGATACTTTATCAACATATACGACCAACCCGCGGGCAAGTTCGGTAAATGCGGATTCCTGCAGCTTCATATGGGCCAGGCCATAACGCAGATTCCATTGCGTGTTATAGAAATTTGACTGCGTTGCGGGAACGATCCATATATTTAAGATTAAATGGGCCACAGTTAAAATAACGGCCAGCCGCAGGGCGGGGCGGGCAATCTGGCCCGGGGCCAGTCCCGATGCGGTTAAAACGGTAATCTCGTTATCTGATATTAATTTATTATAAACGAATATTACGGCGATAAATGTTACAAACGGTATAATAATTGATACAATAAATGGTATCATTAGCATGGTTAGCCCCAGAAAGCTGGAGATATTAATGCCATAGTTTAACAGAAACTTCATCATAGACATAATCTGTACCATCCATGCCAGGCCGGTTAAAACCAATAATAACATAATGAATATAGCCACCAGCTGGCGGGAAAAGTATCTGTTAATTATCTTCATGATTTGCAGTATAAATCCCAAAAACCTTAGCGTCAAATATATTATGGGGGAAAATATAGTATTTTTGACTTTTCCCTTGCATTTATGCGATTCGGGGTTATAATTATAACGTTCTTAAAAAAGTTTTTTAAGGGCGGGGACTGAAAAGACCCCGCCTTTTCAGTAAAGACATGTAACATAACAAGGAGAAAACAAATGTCTTTTGTTTCTATGCCTCGTCAGGATTTGCTGTTGGCAATTGATTCCCTGGCCCAAGAAAAACAAATTGACCGTGAAATCGTTATTGAATCATTAGAAGCGGCCATTGCAAAAATTGCAAAACATAAATACGGCGAAGAATTTAATATATCGGCCAGTATTGACAGAAAAAATGGGGCAATTTACGTAAAGCGTTTGTTTACAGTTATTCAATCCCCGGAATCTGTTGGTGACGAATATGATTCAAATACTATGCTAACCGTCGCCGAGGCTAAAAAATATTCTAAAAACCCAACTGTCGGGGATATAGTAGAAGACCCACTGCCGGAACCTGAATTCGGACGTATGGCATTTCAGACCGCAAAACAGATTATGACCGCCCGCGTTCGTGACGCAGAAAAGGGCCGTCAGTACGAAGAATTCAAAGATAATATCGGCGATATCGTAAGTGGTGTTGTAAAACGTATTGAATTCGGAAATGTATTCGTTGATATTAACGGCAAAGCCGAAGGGTATATCAAAGGCAGCGAGCTGATCCCCGGCGAACGTTTAGCCGTAGGTGATCGCGTTCGTGCATTAATTATGGATGTCGCGCGTTCTAATTCCGGGCCTCAGATTTTCTTAACACGTACGCACCCGATGTTTATGGAAAAACTGTTTGTTCAGGAAGTTCCAGAGATATACGAAGGTATTATTAAAATTAAATCTGTATCACGTGCCCCGGGATCACACGCAAAAATTGCCGTTGAAACCCAAGATCCGTCAATTGACGCCGTAGGTATGACCGTAGGTATCAAAGGTACACGTATTCAGCCGGTTATTAATGAATGCCACGGTGAAAAAATTGACGTTATTTTATATTCAGACGACCCGGCCGTATTTATCGTTAACGCCATGCAACCGGCCAAGGTAGCCAAGATTATCGTAGACGAGGATACACGTACCGCCGCCGTCGTTGTTAACGAGGATCAGCAATCCCTGGCAATCGGTCGTCGCGGTCAAAACGTTCGCTTAGCGTCCCAGCTTACCGGTTGGAATATTGACGTTATGAACGAAGCCGAAGAACAGGAACGCCGTGCAAAAGAGTTTAAGGAAAAAACAGAATTATTTATCCGCGGCCTGGACGTTGATGAAATGATCGCCCACCTGTTAATTACCGAAGGTTTCCGCACCATAGAAGAAATCGCATTCGTTGACAGCGGTGAACTGGAAAGCATAGAAGGCTTTAACCCGGAATTAGCAACAGAATTACAAAAGCGTGCAAACGACTACCTGGCCAAGGTTGAACAGGACTATCTTGACGAAGGTCATAAATTGGGTATGTCCGACGATCTAATGGGATTTGATTTTATCAAGCGTCCGATTATTATGAAATTGGGTGCTGCCGGAATTAAATCATTGGCGGATCTGGCCGATCTTGCCGCGGACGAATTAATTGAAATCCTAGGCGAGGATACGATGAGCCAACGCTTGGCCGGTCGCGTTATTATGAAAGCGCGTGAATTGGCATATGGCATTGGCGAAGAATAAACGCATTATTTGATGCCGCGGGGGGATGTTCTCCCCGCGGATACACAAAGGTTATATTATGGCAACATTAACACTTGGAAAATCTGTAACAGTTGACGCGGTACAAAGCAAAAAAGGCGATGCCGTTTTCGTTGAACGCCGCCGTCGTGTTGTTGCGCCCGGCACGCGTGAGCTGCGTGATGAACCGTCTGCGCCGGCAACGCCACGTAATGCGGCAGATGAAAAACTGCGCGCCGTATTAGAGGCCGCACGTGCCCGCGAAGAGGAACGCAAAAAACGTGCCGCCGAAGAAGCTGCGGCCGCCGCCGCCCGCGAGGCCGAGATTGAACGCGATGCACGTGAATACGAACAGGTCAAAGAACAGCTCGCGGCACGTGAAAACGCATCAGCGTCCGCAGATGTTGCCCCGGAAAAAAATCGTCCGGCGGGCGTTCAAAAAACATTTGCCCCGGCCGCGGCCGCGCCCGCACGTGGTGGTAAATCACGCAGTGCCGATGACGACGATGGACGTCCTGGAAATAAATTTAATAACTCTAAAAAAGATTTCAAAAAAAGCGGTAAAATCTCACTGCACGATATCGTAATCGGTGACGGGGATGATGACGATGAAATCGCCCTGCGTGGTGCAAATCGTCGCCGGTCCGAAGCGTCGCTTAAACGATTCCGCGAAAAGGCCCGGGCGATATTTTCCGCCCCGCAAAAGGTTGAACGTGTCGTAACCTTAGGGGATACGATAACGGTCAAAGATCTGGCCGCGGCAATGGCGGAAAAGGTTGGCAACGTTATAAAAAAATTAATGGAAATGGGTATGATGGCGTCTGTTAATCAGTCCATTGATGCCGATACCGCAGAACTGATTGCAACCGAATTCGGTGCGACGGTTAAACGCGTTGATGTAAAACCGTATGCCGATATTTTAGAACGCGCCCCGGATGCAAATAAACTGCAGCCCCGTGCGCCCGTTGTAACGGTTGTTGGACACGTTGATCACGGTAAAACATCCCTGCTGGATGCGTTCCGTAATGCAAACGTCGCCGCGGGCGAGGCCGGCGGAATAACCCAGCATATTTCATCGTACGAGGTACGAACCAAATCCGGTGCGATGATTACGTTTTTGGATACCCCGGGACACGAAACATTTACAGCCATGCGTGCGCGTGGTGCACAGATGGCGGATATCGTTGTATTGGTTGTTGCGGCAAATGATTCAATTATGCCCCAGACGATCGAGGCGATAAATCATATCCGCGCAGCAAATGTTCCGTTTATTGTCGCGATTAATAAAATTGATTTACCAGAGGCCAACCCGACACGTGTTAAAACAGACCTGCTTCAGCAAGAGGTTCAGGTAGAGGACATGGGCGGCGACGTTCAGTGCGTTGAAATATCCGCGACCAAGAAAATCGGTTTAGATAAACTAGAAGAAGCGATTTTATTACAGGCTGAAATGATGGATCTAAAGGCTGATCCGGAAATGCCCGCCGTTGCGTATGTTGTTGAGGCTAAGATGGAAAAGGGCCTAGGGGCGGTTGCAACAATATTAATGCGTCACGGGACACTGAAAATCGGTGATGTATTTGTTGTCGGCGAAACATTTGGGCGTGTTCGTGGCCTGATCGGGTCGGACGGCGCACGCGTGAAATCCGTTCGCCCGGGCCAGCCTGCGGTTGTTCTGGGACTGAATTCTGTCCCGAGTGCCGGTGACGAACTGCGCGTTATGGAATCCGAAGCACAAACGCGCGAGGTCGCAGAATATCGCATCCAAAAGGCAAAAGATAAAGCAAACGCGATTAAGCGTTCATCACTGGAAGAATTATTCGCAAAACGCGATGATAACAAGAAATTAATTCTGCCAATTATTTTACGTGCCGACGTTCAGGGGAGTGTAGAGGCGATTAACGACATGCTAAAGGATATCAATACCGAAAAAGCGGGTGTTGAGATACTCTCGTCCGGGGTCGGTCAGATAACCGAAGGCGATATTCGTTTAGCCGCCGCATCAAATGCTGTAATTATCGCGTTTAATGTTCGTGCCGACGCGGTCGTTCGTGATATGGCACGCACCGGGGGCGTTGATATCCGCTATCACAGTGTTGTATATCGTATCACAGACGAGATAAAGGAAATACTATCTGGGAAACTTGCCCCGGAAAAGCACGAAACCTTTATCGGGTATGCCGATGTTATCGCACTGTTTACAGTCGGCAAAGGTGTTCGCGTTGCCGGTTGCCGCATGACCGAAGGTGTGATAAAGAAAGATGCTTTTGTTCGTCTGCTGCGTAATAACGTCGTTATTTATGACGGTAAAATCGGACAGCTGCGCCGTGAAAAGAACGAGGTTAAGGAAGTATCGGGTGGCGTTGAGTTCGGTATGAGCTTTGATAAATATAACGACCTAAAGGAAGGCGATCGCGTTGAATGCTACGAGGTAGAAGAGGTTCGCGCACAGCTGTAACCCAAATCGCCCTGCGGGGCGATTTTTTTATATACATAACCGCTATTACTTTTGCTTTTTTTGTGATAAAATATACGGCATGGAAAAACAATCTAATTTTTTACCGGAACGTGTATCCGGTGCATTAAAAAGTATGCTTGTTCGCATCGCGGGCGGTATGTTGTTGGTATTTGGCGCATGGGCGGTTATCGCACTGATTTTTCATAACCCGTATCTGGACGGATTTGCCGCCGCCAGTACATTCGGCAATCAGTCGCTAATGGGAAATATCGTAGGGACAATACGATACGGTATTGGTTTTATCCCGGCTGTGTTTTTATTTTTATTAATTATGCGCTGGGGGATTTCATGGCTGGCCGGCTGGGCCGATAATGGCGCGCCTGAATATAATGTACTGCGTGGCTTTATCGCGATTTGCGTCGGTGCGGCCGGGTTTGGATTAATTATGCCGCGGGCAACATACGGCGGTATCGCCGGCAGTATTGTCGCGGCGGATCTGGGGCGGTTAATCGGTGGCTGGGGGCTGCTGGTGGGGCTGGTCTGTGTCGCGGTGTTTTTTATTATCGCGGCCATGCTGCTGCATATTAAATGGTCGCATGTAACGGCTGTTGCGCGCCGCACGTATCGTGCGATTGCGTGGTTGTTATCGGTATTTCATTTAACGCGCGGTTCTGCGTACGATTACGAGAGCACCGAAGATGACACCGCGGATGCAGACGATGACGAAGATATCGGTGAAGATGACGATGAATACTACGAAGATACGGCCGAAGAGAAAGTAGAGGAAGAGGTTCGACCAACGCCGCGGCGCGCGCCAGCAAAACGTCAGCCGGCACGCCGCAGTGCCGCCGCAAAGGACGGCGATGCGTTTGAATACGAGCTGCCGAGTCCTAAATTACTGGAACGTTCAAATTTCGGAAAGAATATTGTAACGCCGGAACTGAAACGCAATGCGGCCGCAATGGAAACGCATTTCGCAGAATACGGTGTCCGTGGCAAGGTTGTCGGAATTCGCCCCGGACCGATTGTTACATTATATGAGTTCCTGCCCGATAGCGGGACGCGCATGAATGACGTTAGTGGCACGGTTAAGGATATGACGCGTGCAATGGCAACTGAAAATATTCGTATCGCGCATATCCCCGGGACGCAGTTTATTGGCGTTGAAATGGTAAATGCCAACCGCCAGACGGTGCGTTTTCAGTCTTTGGTGGATAACCCTGCGTTTATTAATTCAAAATATCGCGTGCCGTTGGCCCTTGGGGTGGATATCGGTGGTAATTCTATGTATTTTGATTTAGCAAAAATGCCGCATATGCTAATCGCGGGGCGAACAGGGTCGGGGAAATCTGTATTCGTTCAGTCAATCATTGTTTCAATTGTATATCATTTCACGCCGGATAAATGTAAGTTAATGATTATTGACCCAAAAGGTGTTGATTTTACCATGTGGGATGATATTCCCCATCTGATTACGCCGATTATTAAAATGGATGCTGTTGCTGCGGTAAATGCATTAAAGTGGTCGGTTGGTGAAATGGAAAACCGTTATAAACGACTGCAGGAAATGGGCGCGCAGAATATTGAAAGCTATAACGAGATTGTATCAAAAAAGCGGGCGGCAGGCGAGGCGATGACGCGTCAGGTTGTTGTCGGCACAGACCCTGAAACGGGCGAGTTCGAATACGAAACCCAGGAAGTGGATTTATCAGATATGCCGTATCTGGTAATAATAATTGACGAGGTGGCCGATTTAATGTCCGTCGCCCGCAAGGACGTAGAAATGGGCGTTCAGCGATTAGCGCAAAAGGCGCGTGCCGCGGGAATTCACCTGGTTATGGCGACGCAGCGACCCGATGCCCAGACGATTACCGGGGTTATTAAGGCTAATTTCCCGACACGTATATCGTTCCAGGCGCGCAGTGCAATTGACTCGCGAACGACCCTCGGCGAGGGCGGGGCAGAAAACCTGTTATCATGCGGGGATATGCTGTTTAGCGAGGCCGGTCGCGTCCCTGTTCGTATTCACGGCGCGTTTATCCAGGATGCGGAACTGTCGCGGATCGCAGATTTCCTGCGCACCCAGGGGACGCCGGTATATGTTGACGGCGTAGGTGATGATGCAGATTCACCTGTGGCCGGCCCGATGCCCGGAATCCCCGGTGCAGTCCCGTCCAAGGGCGATAAGGATGCAGATTTATACGCCCAGGCCAAAGAATGCGTTCTGCGTGATAAAAAGCCCACGATATCATACATTCAACGTCGCCTGCAGATCGGGTATAACAAAGCGGCGGGTTTCATGGAACGGATGGAACAGGACGGAATCGTTAGTGCCCCGGACGCAAATAACAAGCGGCATATATTATAAAAAAGCGCCCCGCATTCCTGCGGGGCTTTTTATCGGGTGTGTTTTTTATTTATCCACGGTATCTAAAATCGCGGTAAATGTTGCCTCGGCCACTTTCTTGCCGCCGACCATCGCGATGCCGTGGAATTTATATAGGCGCATTTTTGTCATTAACAGCTCTACGTGTAATTCCAGTGTATCGCCAGGTTTTACCATATGGGAAAACTTAATCTTTTCCATGGTTGTAAAATACCCCAGTGTTTTACCATCCGTTGCACCGATATGCGTCAGCGCGATAAAGCACGCCGTCTGGGCCAGAGCTTCTATCTGTAAAACGCCCGGCATAATCGGGTTGCCTGGGAAATGGCCGCTGCACCAAAATTCATCTTCGCGTACGTATTTAATACCGACCCCGCTGGTTTCGTTATATTCACGAATTTCGTCAATTAAACGCATATCACCACGGTGGGGAATTACCTTTTCTATACCTGTTGCATCTATCATGTTTTCATCCTCTCGTATAAATTATTTTGTTGAATTTTTTTTCAGCCACGCATAGTGACGCATAAATTCAATCCCCGGGCCCGCCGGATACCCCATATGACGTTCGCCCGCGGGGATATTGCGAAATACACCACTGTTCGCACCAACCTCGGCGTCATTGCCGATCCGTACCCCGTTTGCAATGCCGACGTGTCCGCCTAATAATACGCGGTCGCCGACGATAACGCCCCCTGCGATTCCAACGCCCGATGCCAAAAAGCATTCACGGCCGATAACAACACCGTGTGCAATCTGACACAGGTTATCAATTTTTGTCCCGTCGCCGACGATTGTATCCGTCATCGCACCGCGGTCAATGCATGTATTTGCACCAACCGATACGCGATCACCCAATACTACGCGCCCGACGTGGGGAATGAATATGTTATGACCATCCTGGCGGGTATAGCCAAACCCGTCTTTGCCGATAACGGCGCCGACATTTATAACGCATTCCGCACCGATGGTTGCATTTTCAATATGTGCGCCCGATCGAACAATTGTTCCGCGCCCGATTGTTACATTTCGTCCGATATATGCGCCCGGGTAAATCTTTACATCCGGTTCAATAACCGCACCGCGTTCAACTGTGGCGCATTGACCGACATATACACTGCGACGATTACGAAAAAATACACCACGTTCAATAAACGAATTTCTGTCAATGCCAAAGCGTGGTTTTTCTTTGTATATTTCGCCAAGTATTTTTACGATATTTCCGCGCGGACTGTCGGTTATTAGAAGTGTTGCACCCGCCGGGGCGTTTTTTATTTGTTCAGGTTGCAATAATATAACAGACGCGCGTGTGTTTTTTAATACCTCTATGGGCAGGATTTTAAATGCCGCGCTGTTCTGTTCTGTGGAATAAAATGCCAACTGGCCCGGTCGTGCGTCTGCAATCGGGGCAATGCCGATAACCGGGGTGTTTTCATCGCCATGCAATTGCAGGCCGAATTGTTTAGCCAACGCACCGGCAGTTGTTTTCGTGGCACGTGGTCCGATAAGATTTTTTATTATATTTAACATGTCGCGATTATAGACTAAAAAAAATAAATTAAAAGAAAAAATAGCGATGCGGTTATATCTTATAAAATCCAATATAAAAAAAGGGCCGACACTTTCATGCCGGCCGGATGTTGGTATTAATTAAAAACCTTGTGGTTTTTCCATTTTTACGCTGGTAACCTTTTTATCCAATGCTGATACTACGTCGTTTGTAATATCCAGGTTTTGGGCGTCTGCACCTGTACGGGCAAAGCGGCCGTCAATTACCAATGATAATTTTTTCTTTGCGATAATACCTTCTATGATCGGGTCAAGGTGTTTTGTCTGCATTTCATTTAATGCCTTTTGAAATGACATTTCAATGCTCTGGGCACGTTCGGCCAGGTCACGCTGCAGTTTTGTTACGCGGTTTTGATAATCAACAACGCGGCGCTGCAGTGCTTCGCGTGATAAAACGTCCTGAGATTTTTCAATCTCTGCTTTTTCTTTTTCCAATGCTTTCTGGTCACGGGTTAGTTCATCGCGCAGTTTGTTTTCATATGATTCTTTTTGTTTACGCAGATCCTGTAATGCTTTTGCATCGGATTGAATCGCGTCCATGCGAATAACCGCAATACGCAGGTTTGCACCATTCGCGGCATCGGTTGATACCTCTTCTATGGCGTCGGTTACGGTTGCCCCGCCACGGTTAAACGATGATACCGCCCATACGCCGATGGCCGCAATCGCGATAACTGCCGCCGCAATAATACCCATGCGGGCATAGCTTTTTGCTGCCGGATTAACATTTTTTGTATTTGCCATAATTTTCCATCCTTTGTTTTTTTAGTTCCAAAGGTACTATAACAATAAAAAAAAGAAATGAAAAGGGAAAGTTATCGGACCGGGGCGATGCGAATCTCTACGCGGCGATTGGTTAATCGGCCGATATCATCCTGGGCGGCAATTGGGCGTGCCGCCCCGCGCCCGACAATAAACAATCGTTCGGGGATAATCCCGTGCTGGGCAAAATATACCCCAACCCGTTGTGCCATATCAAATGACAATGCACGTGCCGCATTATTGTCGCGCGTTGCATCGGTATAGCCTGCGATTTCAATAAACGTTGCATCGTATTTTTTCAAAATTTTTGTAATTATGGACAATGTATCCGACCCAGTGGCCGATATATCCGCCACGTTTAATTCCATAATTGCATCGCGAACAAGTATTACCACAACCTCGGTCCCGGCGCGCTGAACAGATATGCCGGGTTTGCGCAGCGCATCATATAGGGCGTATTCCAGAGACGACATATAGCCGAGCAACGCCATGTTGTCATTCGTGGTTTTATCACCGTATTCCGCCCGTGCCCCGGCGTTATTATTAATATCGCTGTTCGCGACGGTGCGTCCCCCCGCGCCAAGCAGTACCTGGCGCTTGGCAATACGGGATGTTTCGGTCATATCCGTTACGCTTGCGCCGCGCAGGATTTGACCCCACGTCGCCCGATCGGGGCTGTGATATTGCATGCATCCGGCGATGCAGAGAACGGATATAAATAAAAAAGATATTTTAAATTTATTCATTTATTCCGCGATGAATGAAATTTGATTTGTTTGTGATGAAAAACAATGCGACCCCGGATCGGTTTCATATCCGTTAACTAATACCGCGCTGGCCCATTTTGGAATCGCCGTGGTAAAATAATCACATTCACCTTCGCTGAGGTTAGTTAGGTTAATAGAAAACGTTTTACCATCCGCGCCGGCCGATACGGACCAATTATTATCGCCAATCGGTGCATTGGCGTTTTTAAGTGCCCCGGCCTTAATCAAATAATCCACAGAGAGGCCCGAGTACGTACCGCGCACCTGCATTAGCAGTCGTACGTTTTTCGCAATGCTGTCTATTTCCGATGTTGCAATCGCACGTATCTGGTTTTGACGTATTGCGCGATATATTCCGATCGTACTTACGGTCATAACACCGGCAATTGCCATAACGCCAATAATTTCAATCAAAGAACGTCCTGATTCTGCCTTCATTATGTTTCCTCTTGCTTTATTTTGTTACGCTAATAATCTCGGCGTTTTCAAACAGGCTCATTGCGCTGGCGATCATCGGGTCGGCTGCGAGCTCTTGTTGTTTTTGTTCGGTAACCGTTTGCGCATGCGCGGATTCGGCCGTCCGGGTTAATTGCCACGTATGACCCGTTTTATCCGACAGCCATACGGTTAGTTTATGTGCGAAATCCGGTTCGCCCTTGCGGTCAAAGTATGTTATTGCGCCGTCGCTGAATTCTGTGATTTCAATATTGGCGGTATAGTATGAATATAGCATAATCTCTTTTGATTCATGCAATGCCGTGGCCAGATCCGCCGCGGATATTATTTTGCGAAACGCAGGTTTTGCAGCTTCAAGGGCCGCCCCCGGTGTGGCCGATGTGCCGGGCGTCGGTTTTTTTATCCCCCCCGCCGGCGGCGTTTGCTGTGATTGTTGTTTTAAAATATCTGATACAGACGGCATATCCGCGATATGCATCATCCGAACAATCAGCATGTCAAAGCATTGTTTTTGATTCCCAGATGCCTGCATTTCAGGGACGGCGGCAACCATAACCTGCCAGATGCGCGATAGTGTATTTAGTGATACGTTTGCGTTAATCGTGCGAATCTGGGCGCGTTGATCGGCCGAATACGGGGAATTAATCGCATCGCCCGCGCGCAGTGCCGGGTGCATACGTGTCGCCCAGTGTGTCCATTCCATCATATCGGTTAACAGCATCGCTAAATCCGCGCCGTTATTATAAATCTGGTCGGCACGTTCCAATGCATCGGCGGTATTGCCCGATAGCAGCGTTTTCATAAAATCAACGACAACACCACGGTCGGCGCGTTTTAGCATGTCGAGTACCGCTGCCTCGTCTACGTTACCGCCGGTCTGGGCGATTGCCTGATCCAATAGCGACAGGCCATCACGGACCGACCCATCGGCCGCACGCGCCAGCAGTTCGTTTGCAGAATCTGATAACGTAATTTTTTCCTGATCTGCGATCCAGGCAAAGTGTTTCTTTAGTGTTTCAACGGGGACGCGCGCTAAATCAAACCGTTGACAGCGGGATAAAATCGTAACAGGGACTTTTCGGATTTCCGTCGTCGCTAAAATAAATATAACGTGTGCAGGCGGTTCTTCTAGTGTTTTTAGCAGCGCGTTAAACGCACTGGTTGATAGCATATGGACTTCGTCAATAATATAAACTTTATATCGGCCGTTCGTTGGGCGGTATTGTGCAGCATCCAAAATATCGCGCATGTTATCAACGCCCGTATGCGATGCGGCGTCAATTTCCATAACGTCAATATGTTGCCCCGCGGCAATCGCGCGACAGTTTTCACATTGCCCGCATGGCGTCGCAGTCGCCCGATCCGCCGACAGGCAATTTAATGCCTTGGCCAGGATTCGTGCGGTACTGGTTTTTCCCGTTCCGCGAATACCGGTAAATATATATGCGTGTGCAATGCGTGATGTATTAATCGCGGTCGTTAATGTTTTTACCAAAACATCCTGCCCGATAAGGGTTTGAAAATCCTGACTGCGATACTTTCGCGCTAAAACGGTATAATTGCTATCCATGCTAAAACTTCCTTTTGCAAAAAGGATAGCAAACCGTTGTTAAATTTCAACAAATAAAGTATAAGATTTTTTATTACAGGTTTGTAATAAAATCAGGGAATGCAGCGTCATCTTCTTCGGTCGTGTCGTTTGTTTCTGCGGGCTCGGCCGGTGCTTTTTCTTTTGGATCACGGCTGGAATCAATTTTTCCCTGCTCGGCACTGACGATACGCCCGTAGTGTTCGGCGGCCTGCATTAAACGTTCGCGTTCAATTTCGTCTGCTGTTTGACGCGCTTGGTCCATGTATTGTTTTCTTTTCTGACGCCATTTATGACAGCGCTGAATCATCATCCCGACCGAGGATTGGTTTTTTTTGTTTTGCATTTTTATTCTTTTTAACAGGAAATATTATCCAATAATTTTATGACAATAATTTGTCACACCTCGCCTTATAAGCAATATGGATAATATAGTATCTTAAAACTGATTGCAATATTTTTTTTCTATTGCTATTCTAAAAATACGTAGGAGGGATGATTTTGCAATCGCAACGTGGTAATTTTTTACTTCAGGCATTATTAGCACTTGCGTGCATATTTGCATTCATTCCGTTTTTTGCAAACACTATTGCCGCGCGCGACACTAACGAACGAATGTTCGCCGCAACCGGTCAAATTGAACAGGCCCAGGCCGCCGCGCGAATTTTCATACGTGAAAACGCAAACGCGCTGCCATATGATAAAACGGTTATCGCCGGTAATCAATTCGCCGATACGCTTGAAGCGTACGGACTGCCGCTGGGGTTTGTACCGCGAACGGCACTGGGACAGGATATTGCATTGGTTATAAATAAAACCGCGACAGATATAACGGCGCATCTGGAAGTTACGGGCGGTGATCTATCGGCGATTGCCCGGGCAGAGCTAATACGCCGTATCGGTTTTTACGCCACGCCGTTCGGGGATGCAATACGCGTCGGAATTGCGCTGGAAAATATTTATTCAGATGTTGTTCGCCGAAATGAACCCGATACGGATAATAACGGTTTTTTAACTAATCTGGATATGGGGGGAAATACATTTAATAACGCCGGCACGGCGATTGCACGCCAAGGGGATTTCGCCACGGGGGAATTTAAAACACTTTCCATCATCGGGTTTGAAAACGGGCGCAGGGTTCGCAATTCAATTGCTGCGATTTCCGCGAATAAGGCGGTGTTTCAAACCAAATCAGGCGAGGCGGCATTATCCATTACCCGCGGGGTTTTATCGGCGGATGAAATAAATGCAAAAACAATTGCTAAGTTCGGGGACACGGGGAATTTTACATCAAATTCCGCATCGGTTTATGATTTTGCAATGACGGCGGGGCGGACGGGTTTTTCCGGCCCGGATAAATGGAACGTTCGCGGAAACCTTGTATCGGATCGGGTTACGTTTAGTGTTGAACGACTGGACGTGGATTCATTTGTAAACGCGTCCCGCGGCCAGGATGTTTATATTACCCCGGATGATTTGGAATATAATTCGCGCAGTGGAATTGACGCCGGGGTTTTAATCGCATCAAATATAACGCTGCGCGATCAAACGTCCGCTGCATTGGCGAACGGCGAAAGCGGTGCTGTGGTGGTTGATATTCGCCCGGCCGGGACGTCTGTGCTGCCGGATGTTTTGCTGGAAACAATTGATAATAACGCGTTTAGTATAATTGCCCGGCCGGGGGCGAACGATGATAAGATGCAGAATTGTCGTACGATAATATCTGATCTGAATGCATCATATAACCAGCGTTCGCTGGCGCAATATATTATTTGCCAGTATGTATATTGGCAGCGACTGGAAAAAAGAATTGATATAAAGGAATGTTTGTTATCAGGCAGGGGGGGCTGTGTATAAACGGAATGGGATTTTTTCGGATCTATCGCGTGGCGCCAGTGTAACAGAGGTTTTACTGGCCATGGCAATTGTTACCATGGCGGCCCCGTTTGTTTATAACCAGATCGCCCAGACCAACCGGGATATTCGCGATATATCCATGGCACGTGATATAATCGCACTGCGTGATCCGGCGTTGAATTTTATTCGCATAAACCAAGACTCGTGGCCCGATGCCGCGCAGATACAATTATCAGACGATGAATTGGATCAGATATCAGATACAGCATTTGCGGGATTTATTGATAAATATTCTGTTAAGGGCGCAGGTATTACGGATGTTTATTTGGCGTTTAATACACATGATTCACAGTTGCATGCGAACCGCATCGCGCGTCAGATTGGTGATAGCGCGGCCGTGGTTGACGCATCCGGCGTTGCATATGGCAATACATGGGCGATATCCGCACCGGATTTAAAGCCCGGGGATTTAATATATCGCATATCACGTGATTTTTCCGGGAACGATAAAACCAAATACCTGCATCGTGCAACGTCCGGGGATGATAATTTAAATGTTATGCAGCGTGATTTACATATGGGCGGGTTTAATGCGTATAATATCGGGACTGCGTCGGCGGAATCTGCGCGGATTAATTCGGCCGTTGCGATGTTTGTCACATCGGACGATGTGTCGGCCGAAAATATATATTTTTCATCGGGCGCAAATATGGACGGTGGAAACGCTGCAATTGGAACTATGCGCGTATCGGGTGATATAACGGGATTTCGGAATATATACGCGGATAATCTAAACGGCGGGGGATATACCACGGCCGGGCGTATTATTGCCGATCGCGCACGGGTAAATAATTCTGTAAACGTTGCCGGGGATTTTGTTTTAAAATCAGATTCTGCGCGAACGATCAGTGCGTTTACCGGGATTCGGGCAAATTCTGTTTATACAACATCAATAACCGCATCCGAGATGGTGTTCTACGGTAACGTCGGGCTGACGGTATCGGGCGAGCTGTTAATGTCAACAACCCCTGCGTTAAAGATCGGCGGTTGGTCATTCCCATCGCTGACGCCGCCACGGTTTGATGAACTGTCGCTGTCGCGCGCGGCAATCCCGGCAACGCCGGTCGCGGATGAATTTGCGCCGCTAATGTCGTCCGGATGGCAGGATATTCCCCCAATAACAGAGGTACAATGAAAACGCAAAATCGGATCTTTAACAACGAAGCGCGCGGCAGCATGCTGGTTGAATTACTGCTAAGTGTTGCGCTGGCGGTATTGATTATTCCGTTTATATTTCGCTATCAGCATGATGCGGCCCGGCGCGCTGAAAATATTGCAATCGTTAATCAGATGGAAACAGTTCAGGCCGCATTAGAACGATATATTATTGATAACCGCGTGGAATTATTAAAAACCGTTGGCAAAAATATTACGCGCGTTGAAATCACAGATTTAATTAACTATGGCGTTCCGGAAAGTATTGTTGATAAATTCGGGGCCGACTATCAGCTGCGTGTATTAAAAACAAATGATATAAATAATCAGTCCACGCTTCAGGGGGTCGTTGTTTTATCATCGCGCGATATCACACCGGTTCGTACGCGTGAAATTGTTGGAATCGGCGGCACTTCTATGGGGTTTGTTGATGGTAATCATGCGTATGGATCATTCGGGGCATGGCATACGGATTTAATTGATCTCGGGATCGCGGGCGACGGCGGTGTTATTCAGACCACGCCCGTTCAGCGTGATAATGCGCTTTATCTATGGCGCGTCCCGTCGGATAACGACAGCGATGCGACAATGATGACGTCATTAAACCTTGGTGGGCATGATATTACAGGGGCGAAGTATTTTGATATCGCCACCGCCCGATTTGACGAGGTTATTAATTCATCAATTATTGCGGCCGGGGATATTATTTTTCAAAACCGCACGACCATAGATAAAACATTTATTGCAAACTCTGCGGCGGTTGCCGGTACATTATCTGCGGATTCGCGTAATATGGAAATCACAGGTGCATTAAAGCTGGCGGATGTTGGAAAATTTTCAAACTTTACAACGAATGATTTATGGGTAACGAACTTAAATCTATCGGGGTTAACGGTATCCGGGGATGAATACGGTGCGGTTATGATAAACATAAATCGTTCGCTGGATATGAACGCCGGTCGTATTGATGCGATGTTTGCAACGGTCGGTTTTACAGGATCTATTACGCCGCGATTGGTCGTCCGCGAAAGAATAGAAGATTCAACAAACCCTGAATATTTTTGGGATACAGAATATCGTGTTGCGAACTTTATGGATCTGACCTCGCGAGAGCTTAATCGCATGGCGACATTAATCGTGGCGCGGGAAAAGGGTGGCAATACTGCCGCGGGCAAAGCATTCGCAGCGGTTGCCGCGAACAAGAACGCAACAGTCGCGGATTTTATGAACGTAATTACAGATATTCAGAATAAAGTCCGCGCAAAATATCGCCTGTTGAATTTAGAATAATTTATGGTATAAATCCAATTATGAAAGTAACGTGTGAATTTTGTAAAACAGAATATTCCCTGCCGCGCGCGCCGGCATCTGCGGTAAAGTGTGCAATATGTGGTCGCGTATGGTCGGTTGCAAATGCCCCGCGGCGCAGTGCGACATTGATGTTTATCGCGGCCGTATGCGCATTACTCGCGGCGGTTGTGTTTACGGTTACCATAATCGGACGTCATAAAATAAACGATGTTCAAAATCGTCCGCTGGTCGCGTCTATATCCGATATAAAAACTGTTGTGGATGCAGATGGCGTTCCCCATTTTGTCGTAAGTGGAAACGTTATAAACCGTTCTGATGAAATATACGGCGTGCCGGATTTAATTATTGTATCGCGTGATGCCGACGGGAATCCGATTACGCGTCAGAAGTTTATGCCATCGGCAACGCTGCTGGATGCCGGGGCGCATGCATCGTTTTCGCATACACTGTCGTCACCGGCGGCCGGGGTTAAAAAAATTACAGTTGAACTGGGGGGCGATGAATGAAGTGGTTATTGACACTGTTCATAATAATGCTAAGCGCTGTGGCAAACGCCGCGGATGAAAAACCGGTTGTACGCCGGGTTAGTATTTTTTCAACCAGCACCGACTGGGAAGCGATAACGGGTCTATCGCTGTCCGAGTTTCGTGGAAAGTTTATATCAGATTCTAAACTGGTCGGGAACAAGGGGCTGGTATTGTATTATTTAGATGGATTCCCCTGCTATGGCCTTGGCGAAGGGGTTCGCGTATGGATTGACCCGCGTGGGCGTGCGGATAATGACCTGCGGATTGTATGTTTGCGCCCGCCGCAGCAGATAAATTTTGCATGGCGAAATATGACGCGCGACGCGGATCAGGGTGTAACAACGGGGATTTTAACATGCCCTGTATCGGCATCGGGTCGTGATTTAACGATTGAGTTATCAAAGTGTAAAAAAGGCCCGGATTGGCCAGATTATGAATAGGGTATAAAATGCAGCGGGAATTTATTGTATCAGAATCAGATGTTGGAAATCGCACGGATAAATTTTTATCTGCCCAGATGCCGGAATTTTCACGCAGCGAGATTCAGCGTTTTAACGTTACGCGCAACGGCGCGCCGGTAAAGTTTTCCGAACGCGTACGCGCCGGGGATGTGTTTGTCGTAGATATTCCGGATGTTAAAACCGATGTCGCAACGGATAATATATCGCATGATTTTGATCTGGATATTTTATACGAAGACGACGATATTATCGTAATTAATAAACCGCGCGGTGTTGTTATGTACCCGTCGGCGGGGAATAAAACGGGAACATTTGTTCAAAATATTTTATCACATACGCAGTTGTCTGCACTTGGCGGGCAAACGCGTCCGGGGGTTGTTCATCGCCTGGATAAGGATACCAGTGGCGTTATGGTTTTTGCAAAATCTGATGCGGCATTTCGTGCGCTGGTAAAAACATTTTCTGCCCATGATCTGGTGCGAAAATATATTGCATTTGCCTGGGGAATTCCAAATTGGGAAAGTGCCGATATTACCGGGAATATTGCCCGTTCATCACGTAATCGTCAAAAAATGACGATGGTTAAATCCGGCGGAAAACCCGCCCAGACGGAGGTGTCGGTGGTTAATACATGGCCGCGCGCGGGGGTATCTGAATTTCGTTGTAATCTGCTAACGGGGCGAACGCATCAAATACGCGTTCATCTATCCGCGCATGGTTTTCCGGTTCTCTGTGATCCGATTTATGGTCGCGGCGCGGGACGCCTTGGGACGGTAAAAGATCCGGATTTATTAGAATTTCTAAAAACACATACCGGGCAGATGCTGCACGCCGAAGTATTGGAATTCACGCACCCGACGTCCGGGCAGCCGATGCGTTTCAAAGCACCGTTGCCCGATGATATGGCGGAATTAAAATATATACTAAACGATATTTACTAAAATACGACAAAACCATTATTTTTGTTTGTCAGAATATCTTTTTATGATATAATGAAACAATAAATCATGGAGTGAGTCAATGTTTGTCCTGAAAAAAACTATCAGTTTTATCGCTGTTTTCAGCGTATTACCGGCGGCATTCGCGGTTACGGCACGCCCGAGTATTGTAATGAAGGCGTCACCACGTATGCCGACAATGACGGCAAATATAAACAATAATAATACAACCACGTCCGGGACAACGGTTAATTCATCAACCCTATTGGCGAACGCCGAATGCATAGAGGCGTATACTTCATGTATGAAATCAGCGGATGCATGTGGCCCGAATTTTGAAGAATGCACAAACAAGGTATTATTCCACGGAAAAATGCCCCAGTGTTTAAGTACACTTGCCCAGTGTTCAGCGGCCGGTGTAACCAGCCTTTACGGGACAAGTAATACTGCCGCATTATCCACGGTCGCATCAACCAACAGCTATGGCGAGGTTACAAACTACACATACCCGACCGACGGCAGTGTTTTAGGGCAGTTAATCACCGGTGCGGCGATAACTAACCGTTATGATACGTCAACCTGCGTTCGTCGTTATACATCGTGTTTAAAGAAAGACACCGTATGCGGTAATGATTTTGAATTATGCACAACAAACGCAGAATTTAAAAAACAACGCGTATTTTGCGATTCAACCCTTGCACGCTGCCAGGGCGAAGGGATAACAGAATTATTCGGATCAGCCTCTCTAACGGCGGCCCCGAGTGCGAGCAGTCGCGTCGGTGAAATGATCGCCGAAGGTGCGGCACTGGCGGCCGTTAATGCCGTTTCAACGTGTTATAAGGTAATTGATAACTGCATCCTGGGGGCATGTGCGGCGAACCCGTATAAGTGTTATGAAAACACCCCGGTTGTAAATGCCGAATTGGCCGATGCAATAAACAGCGGCGATGATAAAAATCCGGATATAAACAATACCGATACGACCACGGCGTCGTCGGTCGCGGCATATATCCGCAATTCGTGCAAGGATACAATCGGCGCAAATAAATACTGCTATGCGACATTTATCGGTAACGGTAATATGCCAACCGCATCCCAGCTGCGCGACGAAGATAACCAAGACGAAATTTATTCCGAAGCCTACAGCGCACGTATGGGCGACGGGATGAAGGCACAGATAACAGAGCTGGTAAATAAATTTGATACCAAGGCTAAAAATAAATGTATTGATACAATTAAATCCTGTGCGATGCGCGTTTGCGGCAGTGGCAGTGGCGCGGCATGCTATTCCCAGGTATTCGGATCAACGTCTAAATCCATTAACGCCGGGAATAATTATAATGAAATTAAAACCGGATGCGCGGCGATTGTAAATACGGACGCGAATTGCAAATATGCAGCTAAAAATACAACTGGCGTTGGCACGTATTCATATGCATTTATTAACACAGATGCATTTGATACGCTGTTCCCGGAATACGACACCAACAGCACAGACAATGACCCGATCGGCGTAATTGCGTCGCTGAACGCGTCATTGGCAAACAGCTACAGCGATGCGGCGATTGCGCAGATGAAAAAGCAGTGTCAGTCGGTTGCCAGCAGCTGTGTTAAATCAATGTGCGGGGCAGATTATCAAAACTGCTATCGTAACCGTACGGATGTATATTCGTCATTAACAGATACAGGTGATACACGTTTTGATAAATCCATGAACAAGGTAGGCGGCGTACTTGACTACACTATCGTTCTGGGGCTGTGCGTTGATACAGTTAAAAACGCATCTGTATGCGAAGAACATTTGGCAATTGAACAACAAAAATTAAAAATGAACAATTCAAATGCCGCCACCAGCTGGGGTGATGCAAATAACGTCCGCGGCGGCTGGATTGATGCCGGCTCAACATCCAAGATGGAATTTGCAGCCGAGAGTGTTCAGGCCGTTGATGAAAACGGTAATAACCTCTGCACGGTCAAAGGTGGCACGGAACAGGGCGTATGCTATACCGTTGACGCCAACGGCAAGGTATATGATACCCCGGCGATGATTTCGTATTCTACGTATGTTGAATCCCAGGCGGCAAATACGTTGTTTAAAGATTTAATATACGACCTAGAGATCGAAGCCCAGGCAAAATATAACGCGAAACTAACCAAAGAACAGAATATGTGCATGGCCAATAATGATGGTGGCCTGATGGGGAATCGTGATGCCGGCAGCACATTTATGTGGGTAAAACTGCGTTCTGCGAAAGTCCCGGCGAACTATGCGACGGCCGGACTTACCCCGAAACAGTTCGTGGCCAGCAATGATTTATACGGTTCATTCTGTCGCGTTCGTGTTACATTGCAATCCGACGATCGTCGTATCCAGGATGTAATTAACAAAGGCGCAGACTGGGCAACCGCGTATTTCGCAACAGGTGACGTATTTACCTGCGGCAGCTGGATACCGGCCGAAGCATTAGAAGAAATTGCAAAAGACGTTGCAAAAGATGCAACCGAGGATCAGGCCGCGGCACAGAAACGTACCCGGACATGGCTGACCATATTAGGTGGACTGGGCGGTACAACGGGCGGCGCGTTCTTAGGTGAATCTATCCGCACCGGGAATACACTGGGTGGCCTAACGGGGCTAGGTGACGGGAATAAGGCGGATAAGAGCTCTAAAACCGATGCTAAAATGTGCCTTAATAACCTGGAATATGCCGCAGATGATCTAAATGATGATAGTCTGTCAAATGCTGCGTACTCTATTGACACGGCCATAAGCTATGCTAAAAAGGCAAAGGTTTCGGATTCTGCGCTGACCGTTGCATCAAATGCCGCCAGCAATTTAAGAAAGGTTGTTGATGAATCCAGCGTTAGCGCCGAAAACAAAACAGTTGATAAAACCACTGCAATCAGAGAGGCCGAAACCGCGATTCGCAATCTGGAAACACTATGCGAACGCGTTGACGATGAAAAAAGCGATAAAGATAATAGTGGCAAGGGTTGGATTACAGGCGTTTCAACCGTCGCAATGGGTACGGCAGGTGCATTGTTGATTAACAAGGCCACCCGTGACATCCAGCAAACAAATCTGGATAAGGCACAAAGAGAGGCCTATGATGAATGGATGAATGCGATCGGGCGTCATATCAACTGCTATATCGGCGCAGAAGAAGCCGGACAGTATGGTGATATCGTATCAACGTCGCTGGAATAAAAAAATCGCCCCATATGGGGCGATTTTATTGATGTATAATCAACGCCTGTGGCGTTTTATATCCGGCCCTGGGATGATATATGCGCCAGAGGGGGAATGTTCCAACAGCGGATGCTGAATAATCAAACGCATATATCGGTTGCCTAAAATAATAAATCGCACATCCCATAATATCGCTGCCGCCCTGTTCGTGATTGGTGTATCTCCAATTTTTTTTCAGGTATTCATGTGCCCTAGAATATCGCTGCGCACCGTTCGGGGTTTATATATATCTTTGTATGGTTTATATGCATTCGCATGCGGCGTCCCCCGATTTATTATTGAATAACATATATTTTTGATTGTGCGAATCGGACGCCCCGGCGTGGCGTTTGTGCGGGGGCCTTTTGGCATGTTATTTCATCTCCATAAACCCAGAGACGTGCCGCCGCACCCGCGGGATGCCCGATATTTTAATAAAAATTTCCCGGCGGTTTCCGGGCGGACCGGCAGTTACCGGTTTTTTTCTCTGGCGCGCATTGGGCCGCACGATGTATGCATATATTATATACTAAATGATATTTTTTCCCCTGAATACGAACTTTTGCGCCGCATGTATGCCGGGGGAATTATGTATTGCCCGCGGCCGGTCGGGACGATGCGGTAAAATAAAAATCCCCGGGCGGGGATTTTTTATGGACACATCTCCAATTGATTTAAAACATTTTGAACGTCGTTATTAACCGATACCGTTATCTCGCGCTGCAGGCCATCGGTGTATGTATAATAAAACTTTTGGCGGGCAAATTCCGGCATCTGTTTATATACCTCGGCAAACGGGGCCAGCATTGCGCTGAACCATTGGCGTCCGCGGCACAGACATCCGTTTCGTACGTCCGCCGCAACTGCCGCCGTCGCGGTATTCGGGTATTTCGTATCAAAGTCTTTGTCCGTCATCATTAAACAGCGCGCCCCTAGGCCGTAAAAATTAGCATCATCGGCCAAGAATTTATATACCAGGCCATCGGATGCCCCCGCCTGGCGCAGGGAATATGCCATCCCGTCTGTACAGCATGCGTTTGCCGACCCCATTAGCATTTTATAGCGCTGCAGCAACGGCGCGGCCGCCGGATGTGATGCGCTAATCTCAGGGTTGCAGCGGGCGGCGTTGATAAATTCCGCCATATTTATATCACGGATTTTCGGGCTTCGCGGCGATACGGTTTCGCGAATTATTGGTTTTCTGCGCCATATCTCGCATTCGGTCTCGGCCTCAAACGGGCAGCCATCGGCGCGGCCGAATGTCTGCTCTACTATCACCGTCATATCCTGGGCGGTATATTCCGGGCGCGGCGCAGGAACGGCGACAGCCTCTGGGGCGGGGGGCGTTTCTGTGACCGAAACGTTTTCGGCCCAGATATTCCCGGATGGCCGTTTAGGGCTCAGCAGCTCTTCTACGCGGGCACGCGTCGCCGCCGCATCCGCCATATTTTGGTTATATAGCTCGGTTATATTTATATCTTCGGTCATTACCGCCGGTGCGATCGGCCGAGTGTCTGCCTCGCGCAGGTAAATCTCGGGCAGTGGCTCTAAGAACCAGTCGCTAAAATCCTTGGACTTATAATTTACAATAGAATCGTCCCAGATCGGAACGCCATCGCGCCAGTCCACCGTTTTATCCGCCGCGCGTGCGGTATATTTACCCGTCGTGCCATCCCATAATGGCGCACGAGTATCCGCCGGGACCGGCTTTATAGATAATGTTTTTACCGAACGCATTGGAATCTGCGTTGCATATATATATTCCGTCGGACCGGCATATGACGGTACGGCCGCCATCGGGGCGGGTAATACTGCCGGCTCTTGAATCTGGTCTATATATAAAGGTTCAATATAACATCCCGCGCCAGTGCATTCGGACGCCATGGCCGGAATTGCCCCACATAAACATATCAGGGACGAAAAAGTTACAATTTTCATTTTCATAATACGAATCATATCATAAAAAGCAGTGCTTTGAAAATATAAAATTTGATCTGGCGGCATTATTAGTAAGGTTTTTTCGGTATATATCGGTATATATAAAACGAATCGTTGCCGATTCTGTCGTATTTTTACAATAAATTTATAAAAATGAATCGGTTTTTTGCATAAAACCGAATCGTAAAAGGGGTAAAAAAACAAAAAAATCAAAAAAATAAAAAAATTTTTCAATAGGATAAAATGGCGGAAATCCGGCGTTTTTCCTATGTTTTTATGGCCGGGGATAAATTTTTTTAAAATTATTTTTCAAAAAGCGCTTGACTTTTGAGAAGATTAGACACATACTAAGCGGGCTTTCAAGTTGAGAACAAACGAAAAAAAGAAATCTCAACCCCTGAAATTCTGCGGTTTACGGAACAACCAAAAAGAATCGGGTTCTGTTAAATACGCAAACATTGTGAATAAAAGCAGCTCATCAAAAGATTTTTGATGCAAATCAAGAATCTGTTCAAGAAGGGATATGCAGACAGTTGAATTTGGAAATATCCAAACTTTGACTAAGTCAAATGTGCATATCCTAGACAGGTAGTAGGTTTACATATTAAACCTCGTTAAAAACTTGTCTTGCGAATATATATATGTAAAGACGAACTGATTTATATGTCAGCTTTGTTTAAATGCGCAGGGCTTAAACCACAAGTTTTTTTTAGAACTTGAGAGTTTGATCCTGGCTCAGAACGAACGCTGGCGGCAGGTCTTAGGCATGCAAGTCGAACGGGTGAAGCAGAGCTTGCTCTGTGGATCTAGTGGCGCACGAGTGAGTAACGCGTGGGAAACTGCCCATTACTGGGGAATAACGTTTGGAAACGAACGCTAATACCGCATACGCCGGAAACGGGAAAGATTTATCGGTGATGGATGTGCCCGCGTTGGATTAGCTTGTTGGTGGGGTAACGGCCTACCAAGGCGATGATCCATAGCTGGTCTGAGAGGACGATCAGCCACGCTGGAACTGAGACACGGTCCAGACTCCTACGGGAGGCAGCAGCTAAGAATATTGGGCAATGGAGGAAACTCTGACCCAGCCATGCCGCGTGAATGAAGAAGGCCTTCGGGTTGTAAAGTTCTTTTAATCGTGAAGATGATGACAGTAGCGATAGAAAAAGCACCGGCTAACTTCGTGCCAGCAGCCGCGGTAATACGAAGGGTGCAAGCGTTGTTCGGATTTACTGGGCGTAAAGCGTCCGTAGGTGGTTTGTTAAGTCAGAGGTGAAATCCCAAGGCCCAACCTTGGAACTGCCTTTGATACTGGCGAACTGGAGCGTGATAGAGGAAGATGGAACATCTGGTGTAGGGGTGAAATCCGTAGATATCAGATAGAACACCAATGGCGAAGGCAGTCTTCTGGATCATCGCTGACACTGAGGGACGAAAGCGTGGGTAGCAAACAGAATTAGATACTCTGGTAGTCCACGCCCTAAACGATGCATGCTTGTTGTTGGTTTCCTTCGGGGGATCAGTGACGTAGCTAACGCGTTAAGCATGCCGCCTGGGGAGTACGATCGCAAGATTAAAACTTAAAGGAATTGACGGGGACCCGCACAAGCGGTGGAGTATGTTGTTTAATTCGATGCTACGCGAGAAACCTTACCGACCCTTGACATCTTGGTCGCGATTTCCAGAGATGGATTTCTTCAATTCGGTTGGACCAAAGACAGATGCTGCATGGCTGTCGTCAGCTCGTGTCGTGAGATGTTAGGTTAAGTCCTGCAACGAGCGCAACCCACGCCCTATGTTGCCAGCGGGTAATGCCGGGAACTCTTAGGGGACTGCCCGCGTCAAGCGGGAGGAAGGTGTGGATGACGTCAAGTCATCATGGTTCTTACGGGTCGGGCTACAAACGTACTACAATGGCGTCAACAATGGGTCGCAATGTCGCAAGGCAAAGCCAATCCTTAAAAGACGTCTCAGTTCAGATTGTCCTCTGCAACTCGAGGGCATGAAGCTGGAATCGCTAGTAATCGCTGATCAGAATGCAGCGGTGAATACGTTCCCGGGTCTTGTACACACCGCCTGTCAAACCATGAGAGTCGATTTCACCCGAAGTCGGTAGTTTAACGTAAGAGGACGCCGCCTACGGTGGGGTTGGTGATTGGGGTTAAGTCATAACAAGGTAGCAGTACCGGAAGGTGCGGCTGGATCACCTCCTTTATAGAGAATACCGTTTACACGAAAACGGTCAAATCCAAAGCGACTGTCTGAATATCTCTTTTTGAAATGTGCATAGTTTTGCTGGGTCAGTAGTTCAGTTGGTTAGAATGCCGCTCTGATACAGCGGAGGTCGAAGATTCGAGTTCTTCCTGACCCACCATATTTGATGAGGTTGGAATCAAAAACATATGTGTGTTTTTGATTCCAGATATTCTGATGGATATCTTCGGGATCTGCTTTTATAGCAATATATTGTTAATCGGTTTTTATGTCGCAAGTTAAAATTTTATAGAAATATGACTTTTTAATTTGTTGAACATCGTAATCTCAAAAAATCTTTCTAAATAGAGTAATCACGAAAGTGATAATTCAATTAGAGAAGCAAGAATCAACTTAAATGCTTAAAAAACTCATTAAGTTCTTTTACTGTGTTTGAAGACTTTCTCTTCAAGCATAAGATAAAAAGTAACAAAGGGTGTTTAGTGGATGCCTTGGCAATCAGAGGCGATGAAGGACGTGAAAGACTGCGATAAGTCCGGGTGAGGCGTCAATATCCTTTGACCCCGGAATTTCCGAATGGGGAAACCCAATCCTTTATGGATTATTTTTATCTGAATACATAGGATAAAGAAGCAAACGCGGAGAAGTGAAACATCTCAGTATCCGCAGGAAAAGAAAGCAACAGCGATTCCCTTAGTAGTGGCGAGCGAAACGGGATCAGCCCAGTGACCGAGATTTTAGTTAGCAAAATGTGATGGAAAGCACAGCAATAATAGGTGATAGCCCTGTATGCGAAAACTAGTTTTTTGGTCCAAGAGTAGAGCCGGACACGAGAAATCCGGTTTGAATACGGGGGGACCTTCCCCCAAGGCTAAATACTCCTGATTGACCGATAGTGAACAAGTACCGTGAGGGAAAGGTGAAAAGAACCCCGAAGGGGGAGTGAAATAGACACTGAAACTGAATACCTACAAGCTGTCAGAGCCGGTTTTCCGGTGATGGCGTACCTTTTGTATAATGAGCCAACGAGTTATTATTGCATGCAAGCCTAAGCCGTTAGGTGTAAGCGTAGGGAAACCGAGTCTGAATAGGGCGACCATAGTATGCAGTAATAGACCCGAAGCGGGGTGATCTAGGTATGAGCAGGCTGAAGGCGGCGTAACAGTCGCTGGAGGGCCGAACGCACCAATATGGCAACATTGGGCGATGACTTGTGTCTAGGGGTGAAAAGCCAATCGAACCCCGTTATAGCTGGTTCTCCGCGAAAACTATAGAGGTAGTGTCTCTTGTGTTCGTTGTTGGGGGTAAAGCACTGAAATGGCTAGGGGGAGTAAAATCTTACCAACCCATATCAAACTCTGAATACCAACAAATTATAGCATGGGAAACAGTCCATCGGTGCTAAGGTCGGTGGACGAGAGGGCAACAGCCCAGACCGCCAACTAAGGTCCCTAAATAATGATTAAGTGGGAAAGTGAGTCGAGATTCCAAAACAACCAGGATGTTGGCTTGGAAGCAGCCATCGTTTAAAGAAAGCGTAATAGCTCACTGGTCTATTAGAATTTCGGCAACTAAAATGTAACGGGGCTAAAATCATTTACCGAAGTTGCGGGTGCGTCGCAAGACGCGCGGTAGCGGAGCATTCTGTAAGCCTGCGAAGCCGAAGGCGTGAGCCACGGTGGAGGTATCAGAAGCGCGAATGTTGGCATGAGTAGCAGCTAATCAAGGTGAGAAACCTTGACGCCGTAAGAGCAAGGGTTCCTATCCAATGTTAATCAGGGTAGGGTGAGTCGACCCCTAAGGCGAGGCCGAAAGGCGTAGTCGATGGGAACACGGTTAATATTCCGTGACCTGCTGGAGAGTGACGAATTTCGTAAATTGTTGTGCCTTATTGGATTGGTGCGGCAGTGAAGAAGTTCCAGGAAATAGCCCCAGCGTATAGATCGTACCCAGAACCAACACAGGTGCTCGAGTCGAGTAGACTAAGGCGGTTGAGAGAACTATGTTGAAGGAACTAGGCAAAATGCATCCGTAACTTCGGGATAAGGATGACCTGTTTCAAGGCAACTTTAATCAGGTGACACAAACCAGGTGGGGGCGACTGTTTACTTAAAACCCAGGTCTCTGCTAAATCGTATAAGATGATGTATAGGGACTGACGCCTGCCCAGTGCTGGAAGGTTAAGCTGAGGTGTGCAAGCACTGATGTGAAGCCCCAGTAAACGGCGGCCGTAACTATAACGGTCCTAAGGTAGCGAAATTCCTTGTCGGGTAAGTTCCGACCCGCACGAATGGCGTAACGATCTCCACACTGTCTCCAACATAGACTCAGCGAAATTGAATTCTCGGTGAAAATGCCGGGTACCCGCAGCTAGACGGAAAGACCCTATGAAGCTTTACTGCAGTTTCGTACTGGCACTAGGATACATTTGCGTAGGATAGGTGGGACGCTTTGAAGAGCAGGTTTCGGCTTGCTTGGAGCGGTTGGTGAAATACCACCCTGATGTCTTTTAGTGTCTAACCCGCGTTCTTGAACCAGGGCGGGGGACAGTGCGTGATGGGCAGTTTGACTGGGGTGGTCGCCTCCCAAATCGTACCGGAGGCGCGCGAAGGTTTGCTCAGGCTGGTCGGAAATCAGCCGGTGAGTGCAATGGCAAAAGCAAGCCTGACTGCAAGGGGGACACCCCGAGCAGAGACGAAAGTCGGTCATAGTGACCCGGTGGCTCCGCATGGAAGGGCCATCGCACACGGATAAAAGCTACTCTAGGGATAACAGGCTGATGCTACCCAAGCGTCCATAGCGACGGTAGTGTTTGGCACCTCGATGTCGACTCATCGCATCCTGGGGCTGGAGCAGGTCCCAAGGGTATGGCTGTTCGCCATTTAAAGCGGTACGTGAGTTGGGTTAATAACGTCGTGAGACAGTTAGGTCCCTATCTACTGTGGGCGTTGGATATTTGAGTGAACTTGACCTTAGTACGAGAGGACCGGGTCGAACGAACCTCTGGTGTACCTGTTGTCGCGCCAGCGGCACTGCAGGGTAGCTATGTTCGGAACAGATAACCGCTGAAAGCATCTAAGCGGGAAGCTGGTCACAAGATAAGATATCCCCATGAGTTCAGTTCTAGACTAGGACATTGATAGGTGGTGTGTGTAAGCCCTGTGAGGGGTTTAGCTTAACCATACTAATCGAACCATTGACTTTTTATCTTATCGTTTGATTTTTTCAAACGATTGCTTGAAGAGAACGTTGACATTGATTCTTTGATCGTGTATTATGATGTTCGCTGGATTTATTCTGGTGATTATTGAGCGGGAGTCACCCTCTGTTCCATCCCGAACCAGACAGGGAAACCCCGTATCGCCGATGGTACTTTGGCTTAAGCCACGGAAGAGTAGGTCGTCGCCAGA
>CALDAH010000025.1 GCA_937903135.1 uncultured Alphaproteobacteria bacterium
TCCTTGCAGAACTTGATTTTGAGTCAAGCGCGTCTACCAATTCCGCCACGGGGCCGCAAATGCAACAACAGTGATTATTTCGCTGCTGCTTTTGCCGCGACCTTTTTTACCAGACGGGCACTGCGGTTAGCCTTGTGCGCGGGTTTCTTGGCCGGGGCGGCAGGTTTGCCAGCCTTTTTTTCAATGGCTTTTTTAATCGCTGCCATTTCATCCGTTAAACGTGATACCGGTTTCGCCATTACATAGGCATCCAAGCCGCCGTGTTTAGTCAATGTACGCAGACCCGCCGTGGATATACGTAGTGAAAAATCACGACCTAAGATATCACTGTGAAATTTTAATTTTTGCAAATTCGGCAAAAATGTACGCTTTGTATGACGTTCTGAGTGAGATACGTTCATACCAACTTCGGTTTTTTTACCTGTAACTTTACATACACGTGGCATAATAATAATCCTTTGATAACTGGGGCATAATTTATAATAAAAATACGAAAATGTCAAGTAATGTTTTCATATTTTAGTTTTTATGAATTATAACCCCCGGACAAATCCGAATCCGCCCGTGCCACGGCGTCCCTGAAAACGCCCCGGCCGCAAATTCCCAGGGGTTTGATTCCTGTATCTTGAAACAGAAAAAAATGCAATTATATATAGGACAACAAAACATATAAATCACAAGGAGCATTTAAGATATGAACCCAGAAGAAATGCAAGAAACACCACAGCAGGCCATAGAAAAATATACAACTGATTTTACTAAACTGGCCGCCGATGGTAAACTGGATCCGGTTATCGGACGCGACGAAGAAATTCGTCGAACGATCCAAGTACTTAGCCGGCGAACAAAAAATAACCCTGTTTTAATCGGTAATCCCGGCGTCGGGAAAACCGCAATCGTTGAAGGGCTGGCCCGGCGAATAATATCAGGCGACGTGCCAGAAAACCTGCTGAATAAAAAACTGCTGTCGCTGGATATGGGCGCACTGATGGCCGGTGCAATGTTCCGCGGACAGTTCGAGGGACGATTAAAGGCAATACTTAAAGCCGTTAAGGATTCCGACGGGCAGATAATATTATTTATTGACGAGCTGCATACACTGGTCGGCGCAGGCAAAGGGGACGGGGCAATGGATGCCGGAAACCTGTTAAAGCCGATGCTGGCCCGCGGAGAGCTGCACTGTCTGGGGGCGACAACCTTGGACGAATATCGCCAGTATATTGAAAAAGATCCTGCGTTGGCACGACGCTTCCAGCCCGTATACGTTGACGAGCCAAGCGTGGACGATACAATTTCTATTATGCGCGGGCTGAAAGAAAAATACGAAGGGCATCATGGCGTTCGGATCGCAGATGCCGCGCTGGTATCGGCCGTTAAGCTGTCAAACCGTTATATTACCGACCGGTTTTTACCCGATAAAGCAATTGACCTGATTGACGAAGCCGCCGCCCGCGTTCGCATAGAAGTCGCGTCAAAGCCTGAAAAACTGGACGAGGTTGATCGGCACTTAATGCAGCTGAAAATTGAACAGCAGGCGTTGAAAAAAGAAAAAGACGAGGAGTCTAAGAAGCGCTTGAAAGACCTGGATGCGCTGATAAAGGAAACCGAGGCCGAGTCTAAGAAAATGACGGCCGAATGGCAGGCCGAGCAGCAGAAGATGCGCGGACTGTCCGATGCAATGGCCGCATTAGACGCCGCCAAGGCCGAGGTCGCAACCGCAATGCGAAACGGCGATTATGAAAAAGCATCCGCACTGCAGTACGGGAAAATCCCCGAGATAGAAGAAAATATCCAAAAGATGAACGCAGACGCACGCGAGTATAAAACAGTTCTGCCTGAACATATTGCCGCGGTCGTTAGCAAATGGACCGGCGTCCCGGCAGATAAATTAAGTGCCGAGGAGCAGTCTAAACTGCTGAATATAGAAGACGAGCTGCGCCAGCGCGTCGTCGGCCAGGATTTAGCGTTATCTGTCGTCGCACGCGCAATTCGCCGCAGTCGGGCAGGGCTGTCCGATCCGCGCAGACCCGCCGGCAGCTTTATGTTTTTAGGCCCGACCGGCGTTGGCAAGACCGAGGTTGCAAAAGCATTGGCCGAATACCTGTTTAATGACGATACCGCAATGACGCGTATTGATATGAGTGAGTATATGGAACCCCATTCCGTATCACGGCTAATCGGCAGTCCCCCGGGGTATGTAGGATATGAACAGGGCGGCGTTTTAACCGAAAGCGTACGACGCCGGCCGTATCAGGTTTTATTGTTTGATGAAATTGAAAAGGCAAACCCGGACGTGTTTAATGTATTTCTGCAGATACTGGACGACGGACGTTTAACAGACGGGCAGGGACATGTCGTTAATTTTAGTAATACTATTATTATCATGACCAGTAATTTGCCCGATATGGCCGCGGTAAAGAAGCATTTCCGACCGGAATTTATAAACCGTATTGATGAAATCGTGTTCTTTAACCCGCTGGGCAAGGATGTTATGGCCGGAATCGTAAAGATTCAGTTGCGCGGATTGGAAAAACGATTGGCCGAACGGCGAATTGGTCTGGATGTGTCTGATAAGGCGATAAAGTGGCTGGGCGATAACGGGTATGATCCTGTATTCGGGGCGCGGCCGTTGAAACGACTGATTACATCCGCGGTTGAGGATAAAATCGCAGATTTAATCCTGGCCGATGCCGTCGCCGATGGCGCAACGATTAGCGTTGACGTAAAAGGCAAAGAGCTGGTCGTCGGGAAAAAATAAAAACGGGGGATCGCCCCCGTTTTTTTATCGGGTTATTTACTGCGCGAATGCTTTATTAAAAATACAGCGTTTTTATATCGGTTTAAATCCGTCGGGCGGATAACCTTTACCGCGTTATTTGACATCTCCAGACGCAGGCCCTTGGCCGATTCTGATATATCGTAAATCTTTACAGGCCGTTTTGTAAATTTATCCGTCATGGATATCACCAGCTTTTTCGCGTTCGGCATAAATATGTCGTGGGATGTATGCCGTTCGGCCGGCAGGTCGTATGATATCGCCAATATTTTACCGTCCATAAACGTACGCGCCGAGGCGTTAATATATTTCTGGGCCACGCGTATATTATTTATAAATACGTTGTATTCCCCGTTGTTGATATTGCCAGATATCGGCTGGATCGTTACAACGTTAATTTCATCCGCCGCCGTTGCCGCCTTGTTCGCAATTGATGCCATGGCCGATACGGACGTTGGATTTTCGGCCGGCGCGATTGGTGTGGTTTCCGCCGCGGGCGTCCGCTGCACGGCCGGTTTTTCCAACGCAGGGGATTTTTTTGCGGCCGGGACGGTCGCAGGGCGGATCTTGGCCGGGGTTGATGTTTTCGGTTTATTTTTTGATCCCTTTGGCCGGCCACGTTTTTTCGGCGCGTTGGTTATAGTATTTTCTTGCGTTTTATTATCGGTTAACCCGATGACCGAGATTTGATCCCCAGATGCAGCATTGGTAAACGCCAAAACATCAACTTTATCCGGGTATGGCATCACCAGACGGGAACTATTACTGCTGCTAATTCCCGATAGGCATGTAATTTTCATAACCGGTTCACGGGAGTTTGTATCTAATGCTTTGGTATAAATATCATTCGTTCGTTTATCGTATACAATTTTATATGACCCGTGCGTTATATGTTCGTTTACAACGCCCGTGTTATAGTTTATCAAAAACAGACGAACCAGGTTTGTGCCATCTTTTTTTGGGGAAACGCATTTTACAATTACATACGGCTGACGGTTGATTTTATATATTATTTCAAAAGGTTTTACCGCGTGTGGTACTTGTCTTACCCGGGTGTATTTATCGCCGGTGGTATTAAACAGTAATGCATATTTACCGTTTTTCGTTAGTTCACTTTTGAATTTATTTAATAAATCAACCTGTGTCATATCTAAGCCTTTTGTTTTTTAGCGTACGATTTCAAATTGTTTTAAATGAACCATTTCAATAATGTGGTTGCAGTCACAGTATTCAATTGAACCGTTAGATAGGTAGAGCTTTAATTGATATTTACGTCCACCGGGCATAAATATAGACCAGCCATTTGCGGTTGAAACCCCTAAAACACGACCGTTAAAGAATTTTTTAAATTTAACCGTTGAAGCATTTGTTATAACGGGCGTGTCGCCAATATATACATTATAAGAGATTTCAGAGCCGGCTGTTGTTTGAAACGGCTTAACCGTTACGATATATGAATTTGATAACGGTGTAACGGTTTGCTGGGCAATAGGGCGATGATTTATATGCTGCGAACCAGAATGCAGGTATTCGGTTACCTTATCCGTAATAAACCGATTAGGGCATTCGGGCAGATCTGCGGGGCGTATAAATGCCGTTTTATCATTAGACAGATGGATGTTTAATTTATCGTCGTCGCCATCAACCGATTTTATAAACGCCGGTTTGCCGGATAGTCTATTTACCTCGGTTGTTTTCCATGGTGTTAAATCGCCAAAGTATATGCTGTTAAACGTCTGATCCTGCAGTGACCCATAAGAATATGAGATATGCAGAACCCGGTTTTCAAAATATGTTTGTATTTTGGGATGCGTATAGCACGTGATAAGCGGGTTTGTCCCGATTAATACCGAATAAATATTATTTAGTAATTTAACAGTTATTATATTATCATTTGGGTTTTGGGCCAAATGTTTGTTGTGTTCAATTGCCGGAATAATATTTTCAGGTTTTTTTCTGTCTGCATTATCTTTTTTGATATTCTTTTCCGCGATATATTTATTATATTCGGCCTGTAATGCGGGTTCAATTGTCTGGTTTGTTTTTAAACAGTAATCTATTGCGTTGAATACTTGTTCCTTGGTTTTTTTGGTCCAATCTGTTGGTTCTTTCTTTGACTGCTGGTCGCGTTGTGCGCGCAGGGCCGTGTCTATTTTCAGGCACGCTTCTTTGCGCTGATCGGCAGTTTTGCTTTGGTCGGCAGACTGGTTATCGCCAAAATATTTTTCATAACGCGACAGCAATGGCGGCTCAATCGGCATACCTTTGGATCTGCGGTAAACTACGGTTTCTCTTACCTCTTCTTTGGTTAGTGCCCACCAATCCTTCTTTTTTGCTTGTGCATATTTGTCGTATTCGGCCTGCAGCTCCGGATCAATCGGCTGTTTATTATTTTTGCGGTATTTAACGGCGCTATATATTTGTTCCCGGTTTTTTTGAGTCCAATCCGTTGGTTCTTTTTTAAAGTATTTGTCGTATTCGGCCTGCAGCTCCGGCTCAATCGGGCGGTTTTTTGCTTTGCGGTTTGAAACAGCTGTATAGATCTGTGCCCGGGTTTTCTGAGTCCAATCGGTCGGTTCTTTTTTAAAGTATTTGTCGTATTCCGCCTGCAGCTCCGGCTCAATCGGCCGATTAATACGTTTACGGTTAGCAACCGAGTTATATATTTGTTGTTTTGTTTTTTGAGTCCAGTCGGGTTTAAAGCGTTTGTCGTATTCTGCTTGCAACTCCGGCTCTATTGGACGGTTTTTTACTTTGCGGCCTGAAACAGCCATAGATATTTGTTTATTGGTTTTTGTCGACCAATCCGTTGGTTCTTTTTTTAACCGTTTGTCGTATTCGGCCTGCAGTTCCGGATCTATTGGGCGGTTTTTAACTTTGCGTTTTGATATGGCATTACTTAGTTGTTCTTTTGTTTTCTGTGTCCAATCGGTCGGTTCTTTTTTTAACCGTTTGTCGTATTCTGCCTGCAGTGCTGGATCTATTGGGCGGTTGTTAGCTCTGCGGTATTTAACAGCGCTATATATTTGTTCCCGGGTTTTTTGTGTCCAATAGGTCATCTCTTTATTAAAGCGTCTGTCGTATTCCGCCTGAAGTTCCGGCTCAATCGGGCGGTTTTTAGATTTGCGTTTTGAAACAGCCCTAGATATTTGGTTATTAGTTTTTGTTGACCAATCCGTTGGTTCTTTTTGAAAGCGTTTGTCGTATTCCGCCTGCAGTTCCGGTTCAATCGGGCGTTTTTTAGATTTGCGGTTTGAAATAGCTACATATATTTGTTTATTGGTTAGTTGTGCCCAATCGGTCGGTTCTTTTTTAAAGTATTTGTCATATTCCGCCTGCAATTCCGGATCAATTGGCCGTTTATTATATTCGCGGTGTTTAACGGCGTTGTATATTTGTTGTTTTGTTTTTTGTGACCAGTCGGTCGGTTCTTTTTTTAAGTATTTGTCGTACTCGGCCTGTAGTTCCGGCTCTATTGGCTGTTTATTATATTCGCGGTATTTAACAGCGTTATATATTTGTTCTCTTGTTTTTTGAGTCCAGTAAATAGATTTTTTTGACAATACCTTAACCTTTGTTTTAGCTGTCTCTCTCGCTGTGCCCCGGTTATTTCATTTACTTTTTATTTTTTTCTACT
Organism: uncultured Alphaproteobacteria bacterium; assembly: GCA_937903135.1. GTDB lineage: Bacteria > Pseudomonadota > Alphaproteobacteria > Rs-D84 > Rs-D84 > Enterousia. The sequence goes on from CALDAH010000025.1 coordinate 6,414, forward strand.
TTAAATTGAATATCTCGCAGTTTTTTATATTCGCCGTTTAGCGCAACCAGCTCGGCGTCCGTTCCCTGTTCAATAATTTGACCATCCTTGATTACGCATATTATATCCGCGTCTAGGATCGTTGATAATCTATGGGCGATTACAAATGTTGTTCGCCCGTTCATCAGATCTTTTAATGCAGACTGAATTAAACGTTCGCTTTGTGTGTCCAGGGCGGATGTTGCCTCGTCCAGTAACAGAATAGGGGCGTCCTTTAAAATCGCACGGGCAATTGCAATACGCTGTTTTTGACCGCCCGATAGTAATGCGCCGCCTTCGCCGACGGACGTTTGATACTGATTTGGAAATTCCATAATAAAATCATGGGCATTCGCCGCCTTCGCCGCCGTGATAACCTGATCTGTGGTGGCGTTCGGGTTACCGTATTTTATATTATCTTCTATTGTGCCATTAAACAGGAATACTGTTTGAGATACCTCGGCAATATTTTCACGTAATGATTTAAGAGTATATTTTTTAATATCGGTTTTGTTAATCGTAACCTTGCCCGATTGCGGATCATAAAAACGTTCCAACAGGTTAAACATAGTTGTTTTCCCGCCGCCCGATTGCCCGACCAGTGCACAAACCTTGCCCGCCGGGACATGCAGGTTAATATTACGCAGAACCGGTTCGCCCGGATTATATTCAAATGATACGTTATCAAAACCAACGGATAGTTTTTTAGCATCCAATACGCGGGCGTCCGGGGCATCGGTAATATCCGGCTTGCTGTCGAGGAATTCAAATAATATTTCCGCCGCCAACAGGCCGTGTTGCAGTGAATCACCCGTCCCGGTTATGCTTTTTGCCGGCTTATACGCAGCGGTTAACGCCAACAAGAACGCAGTAAAATCACCGGTGGTAATAACACCGTTGGATATAAAGTGACCACCCATAATCATCGCAATACACAGACCGATTGAGATCATAAATTCCATTAACGGCGAACGCATTGCCCCGGCCTGGGTACTTTTATATGAATTAACAGACGATTCGTTTAATGCCCTTGAAAAGTTTTTAGATTCCCGTTCCTCGGTTGCGAATGCCTGGATTGTTTTTATCCCCTGCAGGGTTTGGTTTAGCTGCTGTGCGACGTTATTTGCAATCTTAAATGATTTACGCGACAGCTTTCGCCGTTTGCGCATAATTAAAACCATTGGAATCATAATAGTCGGCGCCAGGAACAGCAAAACAACGCACATCTGGGGCGCATAGTAAAACATTAACCCCAATGTCACGGCCAGCGTCGCGATATTTTGAACCAATTTAATAATAGAATCCGTAACCAGCCCCAATACCGCACCGGACTGAACATGAAAGTAATTCAGGTTTTTTCCAATACCGTCCCCATAAAACCGCGCAAGGTTCATATGCGTCATATGACGGTAAATTTTTTCCTGCAGGGAAACATACGCCTCAAGTCCGCCCTTGGACATTATTAACGCCTTGGCGTATGAAAACGCACCCTTGGCCCCGAATGCAATAACTATCTGAATCCCCAGCCAGTATATGGCCGTCATGCTTTTTTCAATAAATGCTTTATCAACGACCTGCTGAACAAGGGATATTGTATAACCCTCGGCACCGGCGGCAAGTACGGTAAATATAATACCGGCAACCAACCATTTAAGATATGCCGGCCCAATTTCCCGCCATACGCGAATATATAAAGACCATTTTATGCGACCATTGGATTCGTCGCCTTTGATAATTTTTCTTATACTTTCTTTTACTTTTTTCATCATAGCCCGTATATTATAAGGGTAAGATATTGCGTTGTCTAGTTTAAAAGAAATTATGGAAAAAATCATTTTTAAATTGACATGCGATATTATTATGTATAAAATGTGCAAGCTTTCAGTAATGAAAGTCTAAACCATGATGGCAAAGTTTTGGGGTCATAGCTCAGTTGGTAGAGCACCTGCTTTGCAAGCAGGGGGTCGTCAG
>CALDAH010000026.1 GCA_937903135.1 uncultured Alphaproteobacteria bacterium
TTAGAGGCAATTAAGGGTATGTGCCCGACCGAAAAGCTGGTCGGCTGTCAAAAGGACGGGGGCGACGTATCAATTGATGACCTGGATAGCCTGATCCAAGGGATTTATCTAAATATTGATAACGAGCTGCTGAAACAATGCGAGAAAGCTGTAAATGAACAGATGATCGCTATCTGTGGCGATGTTCAGAGCTGCGTTGTGTTTGAAGACGACGAGAATATCGGAACGGACAGCCTAATGAGCTATACCAATAACAACGGTGATTATGTAATTGATGGCCTGATCTCGTTTGGGAACGTTAAAATTCAGCGCACAAACAGCAAAGATAACGACGTTAAGTTCGGTCAGTATGAGATTGATATAAATGAATACGGTGAAAATGTTGATGCCAGTGACCCGACGGCTGCGCGCGTACTGACTGCTTTACAGTCAACGGCAAGCAAGATAAACCAAAAAATTGCAATTTTATCAGAAAACCCAACTATAAAGATGTGCGTAGAGGGTCGTAATATGAGTCAAATAAAGGCCGGACGTAGCCAGGCGGCAACGCGCTATCCGTACTTATTGGATTCATCTATACTTGTTATTATTAACTCGGGTCTGGAACAGGCTAAAAAGAACTATTCTAAGAAATATAACGAGCTGGTATCGCAGGCCATAGAGGCGCAAAACGATAGCATTCGCGCAATATCTTGTGCCGCGTTGGCGATGAGTCCTGATGCAGAACCTACGTGTATTCGCGAAAATGACGATGGCGTATGTATGCAGTATGATAATACATCGCCATTTGAAGGGCTGTTTGGCGATGCTGCTAATAACGGTCTAAGTGGCAATAGTATGTATTCCCTGAGATATACAATAAGAGGTGCAGATTTACAAAAAACTGCGGATATCGCGGCCAGTGGCAAAGGTGAATTCGTACAGGTTGACTCGTTCGGAAATATGATTGGGGCAATATCAATGACCTCGGCGTATTCGCCACAGAATAACACATGTGTGATTACAACCACCACCACGCAGTGTAAAGATATGCAGCAAATTATCACAACAGATACCATAAGCGCAGGGAAAATGAAACGTGGCGTAAATGTAACAATGGGTGATTTAAAGGTAAATACCAAAAAGGCCAAGAATTTAGTTATGAAACGTGAAACTTTCCATGGCGTATCGTGTTCTAAGTTTGGTGAGCCTGTTGTTACAAGCAATAGTATAAAAATGTAAAAAAAATCCCCCTCAGAGGGGATTCTTTGGGGGATTGCTTAGAATTGGGTCGTTTTCAGGTATTTTTTTCTTCGCCCCAGCTTTTGCACCATGGTTTTCCAAATGCAGGACGTTTTGTTTTTGTACAATTTTGTGAACGTACGCATTTTTCACACTGTAACGTATCCCATGTAAACGTAGACGTTATTGTTTCTTTGTAATTCCATTGATTTAGCTGCTTTGATCCAGCCAAGTCCAGCTTACTGGCATCCGCCGCACCGCTGCCGCCCCCGCGGCCGGTATTGCCCAGCAACCCGACGCCAGATATTGCGGCCGCAGCCCCGGCGATGGCATATGTACTTGCTGTGGCCGCCTTTGTTGCGGTCAGAGTTCCGGCTGCAATTGAAATTGATGATCCCATGGTAAACGGAATTGCAGCGGCCGCCCCGGCAATTACAACAGCCGTCATAATTTTACCAAATGCGCTTTTCGGTGGATCAGGTGTTTTTGGCAATACCGACATTTCGGCAAAGCTTACGCATGCCTGGCGCGCGATTTCACGACGAGCATCCAGGGCATTTTCCCCTTGGATTTCGGCCATGCGTTCCCCGATTTTCGCATAGTCCTTTAACATCTTTTCGTTTAGTTCGTCGTATTTGCTATAATAGTTGTCCTTAGCCGCCTTTAATGCCGCCGTGGCGATAATCATTCGCATCTGCCGGGTCAGCCCCGGGAAACGCGCGGCATCTGCGTCGGTCGCGCCAATACGTGTGCGCGTATTACCACCCGCGGTTGTTTTCATTCCCTGAACCGTACGCCCGGTCATACAGAATTGAACTGTTGGATCGGCCTCGATCGCATTAATTGCCGCATCAATATTTTTCTGTAATACAGCCAGTTCGGATTTAACCTTATCTTTTTGGGCGTCACTCATCCCTGATGAATCAATTTTTTTCAGGTATTCATCTACTGTACTTAGGCGGCCATCGTCATTGACCTCTACGCTTTCCCAATATATCGTGCCGTCTATTACGCCCGCGAACGGTTTTACCGGCCCCAGACCGGCGGATTGCGACATCTCAACCCGTCCTAATTCATCATCCTGGATTTGAGATACATCGGTACGACATCTTGAATAATTTATATTAAGTGAATTATCCGTTCCTGAATATTCACATATTTTATAGTCCAGCGAACGCGCCCCGATATTATCGTCAGTGGTAAGACCCGTGCAGGTCTCTGTATCGCCGCAAACTTTTATCATTGCCTCGTTCGCGGCATTTTGACACATGGTCAGGAAGCTATTGTCAATATTTAGCATTATACCCTGAACCATTGATGACAGTTCTTCGTAAACGGCATCGCCACGAATGTTATCTTCGCCATAAACTTTCTGACATCCGGTTAATTTATCATATGGACACATGCGAATAATTGTATCCGT
>CALDAH010000027.1 GCA_937903135.1 uncultured Alphaproteobacteria bacterium
GGACGCAGGGAAATACTGGATCTATATTCGGCCAAGGTTAAAATTGCCCCGGATGTAAATCTGATGGATTTAGCACGCGGGACAACCGGTTTTTCGGGCGCGGATCTGGAAAACCTGCTAAACGAGGCCGCACTGCACGCCGTTCGCGCCGGTCGCAAAGAAATCACACCGACCGACATAGAAGAAGCGCGCGATAAAATCTTAATGGGCCCGCGCAAGATTCGTAAAATGCGGCCCGAGGATATAAAACTTACCGCCTATCACGAGGCCGGACACGCATTCGTATGCATGATGCATGCCGATGTAACCGACCCAATACACAAGGCGACAATTATCCCGCGCGGGCGCGCCCTGGGGATGGTTCAGCATCTGCCGATTGATGATAAGGTATCAATGACCCTGGCCGAGGTTCGTGCCCAGCTGGCCGTTAGCCTGGCCGGGCGTGCCGCCGAAGAGGTGTTCTTTGGCCCGGATAAAATAACCACCGGCGCCGAGAGTGATATCGCTGCCGCGACCAGACTGGCGCGATATTCAATTACAACCGCCGGGTTGTCGGCAAAAATCGGGCTGGCCGCGGTTAATCAATCGGGGACACTCGCCGGCCGCAGCGCGCTGGAGAACGCGTCTGAAAAAACCGCCGAGATGGTAGATGGCGAAATACGCGCATGGCTGGATTCGGCGTATAAAGATGCCGTAAACTTAATCGCTAAAAATAAATCACGTGTTGTAAAGCTGGCCGATGAATTATTAGCGCGTGAAACATTAACCGGCGATGAAATCCGCGAGATTATATTTGGCACTAAAAAATCTGCCAAGGCTGCCACGGCCGCGGGCGATAAAAAAATCGCGAAAAAAACCAAATCCGTAAAATCATCTAAATAAATGACGCCACGATTTGAAATCTTTCGCATGCCGCCTGAAAATACCAATTCTGTGTTGGTGTCATCAGGCGGCGATTGTGTTATCTTTGACCCGTGGGGACGCGCGGACGATTGGGAAAAATTATTAACCGCGAAAGCGGTAACGCCGCGCGCGATTTATGCAACGCACGGACACCCCGATCATATATCCGCCGCCGCGGATTTGGCAAAAAAATATAACATTAAATGGTTTTTAAATCGCGACGACAGGTATTTAATCGGGTGGGGAAATGAATTGTTGAACTATTTCGGTTTGCCGCCGGTG
>CALDAH010000028.1 GCA_937903135.1 uncultured Alphaproteobacteria bacterium
GTTAATAAGAAATCTGTTAACAACGCTGAATTTTAATGCATCCGATCACGATAAAATGTTAATCGCAATGCATAAAAAATTAATCGGCATCTTGATTTGTTTGGAGGTGGCAAATCGTCAAAACTTATCAGACTCTGCGGCAGAGACTATTTCAACAATTATGGGAAATGTCGCAGTGTCTATTGTATTGGATATAATGCATTACAGAATGATACGGGCATGCGAAATCAATGAACGTGATTATAAAAAATTACGTGCACGTTATATTTTGCGATCCAAGGCTGGTTGGTAGTATTATAATAGTATCACATTGGTAAATGTCTAATATCCGCTTTGGGTTGGGGTGTCTCTATGTGTTTTTTTTTGTAAAATTATATAAACGGGAATTTTTGATTAAATTCAACCATCAGGAGAATTATTTGCTGGGTTTTATACTGTGATTAAGATTATTTGTGTTTTATATATGCAGATATTATTAAGTATAAATAATAATAGCACTCGGTTTATTTGGTTGAAATTTTTATAAAAATCAACCATACCGAGATATGTGTTCTGTTTATATATGGTCAGTTGAATATTATGTTTTTTAAACCGGGCGTTGAAAAAAATAATAAAAATCAATCGTGGGTTGAAAAAACGCTGTGCAATAATAAACAAATAATAGGAAATATTATAAAAAATCAACCATGGCGAGAAATCTTGTATAATCTATGTATGTTATTAAATAGAAAAACCGCGCTTGGCGCGGGCTTTTCAATCAAACTGATTTTTTTAATCATATTTATCTAAACTGGTTGCGGAGTGTGGATTTGAACCACAGACCTTCAGGTTATGAGCCTGACGAGCTACCGGGCTGCTCTACTCCGCGATAAAGTACAGTCATTCTATATCTTTTAGACCGAATGTCAAATAAAAAATAGAAATAAACAGGTTTCTATTATAAATATACTCTTTTAAAGCTTATTTAGAGCTTTTTAGCCGTTTTTAAACCTATGCTGGCTTGAATTATAATTTTTTTATTGCTACACTTTTATATTATATATAATCGCATAAAAGAGATTTTTATGATACATAATAAAACATTTAGGAAAGCATGGAAAAAATTCTGGAATCCGATCTTGGGTTTTCCGTTACTTCAATGGATTATTGCAATTATTTTGGCCGTGGCCCTATGGGGGATTTATTTTACATCACGGAAAAAGATTACTAATTATGAAATCTTTAAAAAATATCGTCGTCGGCCGGCTGTTTTTATTTTCTGGCACGGGCGTAGTATGATGTTATCCCCGATTATTTGTATCGGACGGATGCGCGCATATGCAATCGCCAGTCGGCACAAAGACGGACGAATGATGGCAAAGCTGCAGCGTTTATTCGGCCTAAAGGCGATTTATGGCAGTACGTCCGAGGGCGGAATATCCGTTCTGCGCGAAGGTGTTCGCGTCCTGCGTGGTGGAAAATATGCGCTGTGTTTATCCCCCGATGGGCCGGGCGGGCCAAGTCTGCGCGTTCAAGACGGTGCGCTGTATTTTGCAAAGATGTCCGGTGCGCCCATTATTCCCGTTTGTTATTCTGCATCCAGGGCGCGGTTTCAATCACGATGGGATCGGTTTATGGTTGCGATGCCGTTTTCAAAGATTACATGTCGCGTCGGGAATCCTGTGTTTATTGATTCAAAAATCAGTGCGGAAGAATTTGAAAACACCCGAAAAAAGATAGAAGATATCATGGTTCAACAACTGCGTGAAATGGATGCTGAATTCGGGTTGTTTAAGGTTGAACAGGATTTAACATCCAGTGCGTTTAAGCAAAAAATGCGCGATGAACGGGCAATTAAGAAAGCAAAAAAGAAAAATAAATAAAAGGAATAGCTGCATGAAAACACCGTGGTGGTTTTTGTATAAGACTCCGTTGGCATTTTTATTAATTCCGTTTTCGTGGATATATTATATTATCGGGCGGGTGGTGTATTTTTTCCGCCGATTGCGTTCGTATAAATCACGACGTCCGGTTATTTGCATCGGTAATATTTTGGCCGGCGGTGTTGGTAAAACACCAATCGTTCGGGCAATTGCAATGCGACTGGATGCGCCGGTGGTTATGCGCGGGTATAAAAAAAGTGCACATACCGGTAACGCCGGGGACGAGGCAACGATGCTATCGCGTGATGGGCTGCAGGTTCATACGGGAAATAGAAAAAGCAATATTATATTATTAGATCGCCAGCAAAATGTAAAAACACCGATTGTTATGGATGATGGTTTTCAAAATCCTGTGATAAAAAAAGATATATCTGTTTTGGTTTTTGACGAAGGTCTGGGATATGGCAACGGGTTTTTAATACCGGCCGGGCCGATGCGTGAACCGCGTCGTGCAATTAACCGGGCGGATGCAATAATTGTTGTTAAATCAAACCGACCGCGTAAAAAATTTGTACTGCCGTCGGCAGTCCCGGTGTTTTATGCACAACCGAAAACATTTAATCCGTATGACGAAGATGAACGCTTATTCGCGTTTGCCGGAATCGGATACCCGCGAAAGTTTTTTAATTCTTTGAAAAATGTTGTCGGAACAAAAATCTTTGCCGATCACTATCAATATACCAATCAGGACTTAGAACGTTTGTTTGCAATGGCGGCAAAGAAAAAAGCCCAGTTGATTACAACAGAAAAAGACTGGGTAAGGTTACCCGAATGCGTACGGGATAAAATAAAATATGCACGATTAGATATGACAATTGATGAACGGTTTTTTGACTGGCTGGGGGATAAATTAAAATGACAACATTAAAAAAAGAAGTCGTAATTCGTGGACACGGTATTCATTCCGGCGCACCGGTTAAGGTCGTTATTCGCCCGAGTAATTCATCCGGTATATTTTTTCGCCGTACGGATATAAAGGGTTCTATGCCGATTGCGGCGTTATTTAATAACGTCGGGGAAACCAAAATGCGTAATACCACAATCGGGGATTTAAATTCCGCCCATGTTCAGACGGTTGAACATCTTATGGCGGCGCTGTTTATCGCGGGGATTGATAGCGCGATGATTGATATATCCGGGCCCGAGACACCAATACTTGACGGCAGTGCTGCGGAATTTTTGGCGGCGTTTGTTAATGCTGGTGTAACGTCCGGGGCGATGAAACGCATTATTGTAAAACGCGAGGTTATTGCCCATTCGCGTGAGATTTTGCGTACACTATCACCGTGGGTGCGAATTCGTTTATGGTTCTTTAATTTAATATCAGGCCGTCGCGGGAATGGATTCGTAAGATTAAAACCTAATCACGGGAAATCATTAGATATCACCGCAACATTAATATACCCAGAGAAAATTATCGGAGAGCAGACATACCGCTATTCATTTAACGGGTCAAAGAAATCTATTAATGATTTTACAACGAATATTGCACGGGCGCGAACATTTGGAAAATATTCGGAATGGGAATACCTAAAGGCGCATGGAATGGGTCGCGGGGCAAATGAAAATAATGTTATCGCGTTGAATAATACGGGCGACGGGACATTGAATCCTGTGATATGGCCCGATGAATTTGTTCGGCATAAAATAATTGATGCAATCGGTGATATGTTTACCAGCGGCGGCTGGATTATCGGTGACTTAGAATCATTTAAGGGCAGTCATGCTTTAAATAATCTGGTTCTTAAAAAGTTATTTAGCAATGCTGAAAATTATGATATAGTTGAATAAAGAATTATTAATAAACAAGGGACATAAAATGAAAAAAATTTTGTCTGTGTTGGGAATTTTAGCTGTTGCCGGATGCGGCGGTATGATAAAAAATCAAAACGGCAGTGAATATTTAACGCAGCTGGATGCTGAACCGATTGGCTGTACGTTTTTATATAAACTGGAATCAGAGGTATCGGTATACGATGCTGATGACGCACGCCGGTATTTGGAAAATCGTATCGCGGATCAGGCGCGCCCTGGGAACGCGTATTGGATAACTAGTCAACGGACACGCCCGAATGAATGGGTAATATTTGGCCCGGAACGTGCATTTATTTTGGTTGCAAATGTTTATGATTGTCCGCATCCGCGCAGCCAGCGAACCGCCCGTGACGGCGGGGCGGCCACAATTGCAATGCCGGTATATGAACAGTCCATGCCCCAGTATTCAGGTGGTTATGGCGTTTATCGTTAATCGTTTATAAAATTTTAATTTTGCCCGCTGTTTTTAGGCGGGCTTTTTCATTCTGTGTTTGCCAAGGTTGATATTTTTATGTTATAATTATTCAAAAGGGCAGAGAGAAATTGGCAAATCAGGTAATATCCGTTAATAGAAAAAAATACGCGGTTGGGTTGTTTTGGCAGCCGCTGGGCACGCGTAAGGTCGGGCGAAATTATGCCCGAAATTTAGCACGCAGCGTTGATAGAAAATTAAATCTGTTTACCGAATACCGTGCCATGGTTGGTCTGGGGTCGCGTCGCGCCGGACATCGTGCCGGAATGATGGCCGCCGCCGCCGAGGTTATGGAAGCATTCCCGGAATATTCATCTTTTTTAGCGGTATTTCGCATTGATCTTGGTTATTTTTTAGTAGCTGTCCGTAATGGAATAATCCTTGAGGATAAGATTTTTGAATCCGAGGCCGATGCCCGTTCTGAATACGTGCGGTTATCTGAAATCCCGGACTGGGGGGCATTTATTGCGCCGGGGGCATGGTCAATGCCGCGTGCGGTTGAACGTTCGTTGCCGGATTTAATATCACGAAATGCCCGGGCGATGCTGCATTCGGTTAGTCGTTTTCGCGCCGGTTTGTTTTCGTTGATATTAATCGGTATATTTTTATTTATAATGTTTATGATTTTTCGTGACCCGATAATGCAATTGGTATCCCCACGGCCACGACCGGCCCAGATTGATCCCGTATTAGCCGAGGAATATAAACGTCAGATAATTGAAAAAAACAAAGAGCTTGACGAACGGTTTAATATTCAAAAAACGCCGCCACCGCCACCGTTGGTTATGCCGTATGATAACCTGCCGTCGCCCGCTGCCCGGGCAGAGCTGTGCTATCAGGCGATCGGTTTTTTAATGCAGCCGATTACCGGTTGGCATCAGGTAATGGCCGAATGCAATGAAACGCACGCCGTGGCCCAGTTTCGTCGCGATTTCGGAACATTGGGGGATTTTTATAACATTGCAACGCAGCTAATGCCCGGGACATTCGTCCAAGAACGCGGCGAGGACGAGATTATGGCACGCGCCGCGCTGCCGGCGTTACCCGCCGAACCGTCCCTGGATGAACGCGATGCCGAAACTCTGTTGCGCGATGTAACGTCCGCATTTCAGGGCCTGGATACACCGATTAACGCCCAGATTGTCGTAGACGTTTTGTCAAACGGGGTGGATACGGCCCAGCTGAATATCGTAGAGATATCGGCTGATTCAAAGCTTGCACCGATGCAGTTTATGAAAATATTTGATGAATTCGGTGGCGTGTATATGACGCGTTGTGTATGGAATACTGCGGGTCGCATATGGAACTATGAGGTGATTATCTATGCTAAATAAAACATATTTTATTTTATTGGTTTTTATTATGGCGTTTTCGTCAGCGCGAACATTCCCGGCATTTGCCGATGAATCCGGTGCAATGGACGCCGAGATGGAAGAGGTTTCCGCCGATGCCGTTGCCGCATATAATGTTAACGGGTCATTATTTCAACAGATTACCGATCTGGAACAGGAAAAGGTTTTAATGCAGCTGGAAAAGGAACGCGCCCAGCTGGATCTGGAACTGGATCGCTTGGCGGCTGAAAAAATAAAACTGCATATGGAGATAGATACACTATCGGGCCGTGCCGAGCAGCAGCAACAAGAGCTTGAGACTGAAAAAGCACGACTGGAGGCCGAGGCAGCACGACTAGCGCGCGAGAAGGAAAGTTTAGCCGAGCAGAGTGCGGCCGATGCCAAGCGCGTATATTCCGCACCCGCCCAAAGTACCGCAGCGGCTGATATAAACCTGGCCGATAGATATAAATTGATTAATGTAGTCGGCGTTGGATCACAGCTGCAGGCGACCGTTACAGATTTAAATACAGGACAAAATAAACGTTTATCCGTAGGTAAAATCCTGGATGATTTTAGTGTAAAATCTATATCCTTAGATGATGGCGTTGTATTTATTAATAATAAGGGTGAAACGCAGGTATTGAATATCGGCGGGGCACGATAGTATAACGGTTTTAGGTGCGATTATAAATGAACGATAAAGAAAAAGAAGTTTTAAGCAACGATACAGTCGAACGTCGCCCATCTGTTCCGACGGGGTTGGAAAATGCCGAAAGCAAAGATATTGTTGATTTTTTATTCGCTAACGGTAATCGGTTGCTGACCGCAACCGGTGCCGAGATGGAACTGCCAAAGGATACGCAGGGGCTGATTGCATATTTTTCCGGCGGCGAGATTATTATATCACGAACACACCGTTATGACGGTCGTGTTTTAGCGTTTTTAGATTTGTTAGAAAAACGCGGACGGCCAATGCGCCGACCGTTTTATTCGGATTTAGGGCTGGTATCTAATATATATAAATTTTATGAATCGCGGGTCGGCGGATCTAATCGTTCACGATTGGATTACGATAACCAAATGCAAAAGGATTTTGTTGATATTATCGCCAAGGCCGCCGCACAGAAAGTATCTGATATTCATATAGAGGTCGCAGATCAGACCACAATTTATTTCCGTATTGACGGCAGTATGCAACCGGTATTGGAATATAATTCCGGCTGGGGGGAATCATTCGTTCGCGCGGCATTTGCATCCGCCGATATGTCAAATGCGAACTATGCCCAAAATGAATACCAGTCTGCACAAAAAGATGGTCGTACGCCCCTGCGCGGGACAAAGGATTTATATCTGCCCGCCGGGATTTTAAGTATTCGTATGCAGTTTAATCCGATCGCATTCGGCAGTCGTTATGTCGTTATGCGATTGTTGTATGATAACCCGTCCGAGGGGATTAAAACAGAACAGGAATTCGGTGAATACGAACAGCGTTTAATGATGCGCATGCGGGCATTCCCGACGGGACTGGTTATTGTCGCCGGGCCGACGAGTTCTGGGAAATCAACAACGCTGGTTCGTAATATGTCGTTAATGCTAAAGGAACGTCATTACGAGATAAATATGATCACGGTGGAAAACCCCGTTGAGCAAAAAATTTTCGGCGCGCATCAGATGCCTGTTATTAATACAACCAGCGAAGAACAGCGCGACGAGGAATATACCGAGGCATTGGCCGCCGCGCTGCGCAGTGACCCTGATACTTTAATGGTCGGGGAAATTCGTACGCTGGCCGCCGCCCAATTAACCGTACGCGGTGCGTTATCCGGTCATAACGTATGGACCACGCTGCATGCAAATTCAGCACTGGCCGCATTAACCCGTTTACTGGATATGGGGATAGAGGCATTTAAGCTAAAAGAAGAAACGCTAATGCGTGGATTAATATCAATGCGGTTGTTTAAAAAGCTATGTCCGTATTGTCGTGAACGCTTAATTGATCATCCTGAAAACCCGGCGTATAATCGCGTCTTGGACGCGTTCGGTGAAATCGGCCTGCGCCAGGTATATATTCGCGGCGCCGGTTGTAACGAATGTAATGGGACGGGGACACTGGGCCGAATTAAAGCGGGCGAGATTATAATTACAAACAGTGAATTTTTAGGCCTGGCGCTATCTGGCGATACGGATGGTGCGGTAAAATACTGGCTGGAGGAAATGGATGGCCGAACGTTAAAAGAGGCCGCAATGGAATTAATGCTGCGTGGAATAATCGGTGTTGATGAATTAGAACGCTGGGTGGGATTACTGGACCGGCCGGGGGTATATTAATATGGAACGGTTGGAAAAATTATATGCCAAACTGGTATTCCGTTTAAATACCGAAAAACGTATGGCGACCGCACGAAAATTGGCATCGTTACTGCGAAATGATTTTACATTAATGGACGCCCTGGGACGATTAGAGATGATCGAGTCTAAAAACGGTAAGCGTCCGAATGAACCGTTTGCAATTGTTATGCGCGAATGGCAAAAAAACCTTGAACGCGGGATGAGCTTTTCTGATGCGACGCGTGGCTGGGTCCCGCCCGATGAAACATTGTTGGTAACGTCGGGGAATCTTTCTAATTTAGTTGTCGCATTGGAAAACGTCGGGCATGTTGTTGATGGAATGCAGCGTATTCATCGCGCAATGCGCGGGGCCGTTGCGTACCCGATGTTTTTGCTGGCGTTAACGTTCGGGATTATTATTATGGTTGGTCTGTATCTGGTCCCGCCCCTGGCAGAGGTTGCCGGCAACGATATGGTATGGCGCGGTATGGCGCGGTCGTTAATATGGCTATCGGGGGTCGCAACGCATTACTGGTTCGCATTTATAATAGGGTTTGCATTGGTCGCCGGAATAATATGGATGTCAATGGCGAATTGGTCCGGGTGGCTGCGTTCCCGATTTGATAGTTTCCCGCCATGGAGTATTTATAGGATTAATATTTCGGTCGGGTGGCTAATGTCTTTGGCGGCGATGGTATCGGCAGGTATTACCGTCCCGAATGCGATACGTATGCTGGCGGATAATGCAAATCGGTATCTGGCGTCTATATTGGAACGGGTTCTGCATTTTATTGCGAACGGTGATAATTTAGGGGTGGCGTTAAATAACGCCGATCGTAATTTCCCCGATCCAGAGATCATAGGGGATTTAACAATTTACGCTGATATGAACGGATTTGATGCAAACCTTAAACATATTGCAAACGATTATCTGGAAGAATCCGTCCGCAGGGTAGATGCGATATCTAATGCATTAAACAGCGTCGGGATTTTATTAGTATCGGCAATTATTGCCTGGGTTGTACTGGGTACATTCCAGATGCAAGATCAGATTACAGCCGCGTTATCGTATTAAAAAAGGCCGGATTTCCCGGCCGTTTTTTATACCATAATTTATACCATAAATGGCAGGTTTTCCAGTGTCCCTTCGGCGACGCGAACATTTACGTCAATCATCATAAATATAGTATCGGGGGTTTTTGATATCTCGGGATGAAACATCCCGGCCGATAGCAGGTGGCTGGTATTTACCGATAGTCGTGTGATTAAATGGTCGTCATCCAATAGGGTGTAAATCGGGCCGATATCACGCGGTGTATTTGCGCCGATTTCATGTTCATTTTGCGGGCAGCGCAGGCCATCAAGCAGCGTTTTTATACGGTTATCAATATCAGAACGGGCGACGCCAACAATTTCCGGGTGCAGCATCTGAATATCAAGCTCTGCGATTAGTTTTAGATTAGGGGTAATAATCGGATTCCAGTCAATGCCGCCAACGTGACGGGTCGTAACGGGGCTTTTGGTTGCGCCCGGCATCATATACTGGGTAAGGTTTGTCCACGGTTTATGTTCAATTAATTTTTTCAGCTGCGGGTGAAACTGCATCCGAATATCCGCGATATGCTGTGCACGTTTTTTAGGGTTTATTAGGATTTCACCAAAATATAATAACTTAAATTTCATTTTGCATGCCTTTGATTTATATTATACGGTTAATTTGTTCCGTTTTTATGGATTTGTTGTATGCCCATTTTATCGCCGTGCCGCGTGTTTGCGTGGCATATTTTACAAACGCGACCGTTTTATTTTCGGGCATGTTTTTTCTCCTTTTTTCTTGATAATTATACCAAAAATTGCTATTGTCTGCATAGAAAAAAGAAAGGAATTATATATGCCAGTTACGAACGAATACACAGGTGATTCAATTAAGGTTTTAAAGGGGCTAGAGGCTGTAAAAAAACGCCCCGGGATGTATATCGGTGACGTCGGCGAAGGCGGGGCCGGTCTGCATCATATGATCTATGAGGTTGTTAATAACTCAATTGACGAAGCGATGGCCGGTTACGCTGATACTGTATATGTATCGCTGAACCCTGATGGCAGTGCGACAATTCGTGATAACGGGCGTGGTATGCCGTTTGATATTAATCATGAAACGGGACGCAGTGCGCTGGAGCTGATTATGTGCGAGCTGCACGCCGGTGGAAAATTTGATAACGAGGGCAGCGGTGCATATAAAGTATCGGGCGGTCTGCACGGGGTTGGTGTATCGGTTGTAAATGCGCTGTCCCGCTGGCTTGAGGTGCGGGTATGGCGCGGCGATAAAGAGGCTACAATGTCATTCGCCGACGGTGTCCCGACCAATGATTTAAAGATTAGCGAAAACAAATCCAGCAATGAACACGGGACCGAGGTTACGTTTTTACCATCCGATGAAACATTTACCGGGATTGTTTTTAACTTTGATACCCTGGAAACATGGCTGCGCGAACAATCATACCTTAACGCAAATGTAAAGATTATACTAGAAGACCTGCGCGGGCCAGAGCCAAAGGTACGCGAGTTTCATTCGGTTGACGGCCTTAAAGGGTTTGCAACGTTTTTAGATAAATCCAAGGATTTATTAAACCGCGACCCGATCCAGATGATCCGTCAGACCAATGACACATACGTAGAGGTTGTTCTGCAGTGGACAACGGCATATACCGAAACGTCGTTATGTTTTACTAATAACATTCCGAACCGTGATGGCGGTACGCACTTGGCGGGTTTTCGTGCGGGTCTAACGCGTGCAATAAATAAATATATTAATGAAAAAGGCGGGAAAAAGGATATGAATTTATCCGGCGAAGATTTCCGCGAGGGGCTGACCAGTATCGTAAGTGTTAAGATCCCAGATCCTAAATTCGGATCACAGACCAAGGATAAATTGGTATCGTCCGAGGTTCGCCCGATCGTAGAGAGCATGGTATCAGAAATGCTCTATGAATACCTGGATGAAAACCCGGCGATTGCCAAAACAATTGTTGATAAAATCGTAGAGGCCGCCACCGCCCGCGAGGCAGCGCGTCGTGCCCGTGAATTATCACGTAAAAAATCCGGGCCCGAGATTGGCGGAATCCCGGGAAAACTGGCGGATTGTTCTGAACGCGACCCGGCAAAATGCGAACTGTTTATCGTAGAAGGGGACTCGGCGGGCGGTACTGCAAAACAGGGCCGCGATCGTAAAACCCAGGCGATTTTACCACTGCGCGGGAAAATCTTAAACGTTGAACGTGTTCGTTTTGATAAAATGCTGGGGTCGGATTCCATCGGTACATTAATTACCGCGATCGGGACAGGTATCGGAACGGATGATTTTGATATTAATAAAATGCGTTATCATAAAATTATTATTATGACCGACGCGGACGTTGACGGACAGCATATTCAGACGCTGCTTATGACGTTCTTTTACCGCCACATGCGCGAGGCCGTAGATCGCGGATATATATACGTTGCAAAACCGCCGCTATATGGCGTAACGCGCGGCAAGCAGCAGATTTATTTACAAAACGAACGCGAGATGGACGACTATCTAATGGATCAGCTGGCGGCGGACGGTGTCGTGGAAACCGCCGGTGGGCATCAGATATCGGGCGCGGATTTAAAGCGGATTTTGTCACTGATTTTAAATATGCGCAACACCCTGCAGGCACTGGGGCATATAATGCCGCTGCGGTTCGTAGAAGCGTTGGCACTGAATAATGTTTTTGAATCCGAAACGCCGGAAAACTTTGCGGCAACCGAACGTATGCTTGACGCCGGGGAATTGGAATTTGAACGCGGCTGGAAGGTGTCATCGGACGCGGCCGGGATTCATATATCGCGCACCCTGCGCAGCGTTACAGAAACATATACGCTGCCGCGTGAAAAATTAAATTCACCAGAGGTTCGCGGATGGCATCGCATGGCCGGACGTGATGAATTAATAGAGATTTTCATCGCCCCGACAACACTTCGCGTAAAATCCCGTTCACAGAAAATCTGGGGCGCGCTGGAGCTGCTCGACACCGCATTTGAATATGCAAAGAATGGTTTGAAAATCCAACGCTATAAGGGTTTAGGGGAAATGAACGCCGAACAGTTATGGGAAACGACCATGGACCCGAATAGCCGCAGTTTATTCCAGGTAACAATCCAGGACGCGACCAAGGCAGACGAGGTTGTATCCATGCTAATGGGTGATGTCGTTGAACCGCGTCGTGATTTTATCGTTGAAAATGCGCTGGACGCAAATCTGGATATTTAATAAATGTTTACGGCGGATTGGTTTTTCGGACTGGACAAGGCTTTGCGCGATGCAGGATTAGATTCCGATGCGCAAAGCTTTGATGAAATTCGCGATAACCTGGCGTCGCGTCATGTATGTGACCCGACTGAATTTGCAACCGCATGCGCATATGTGATTTTAGCAGGTGGCTTTTCGCAAAAAACGGCCAAGAAAATTCATGCCAAGATAATGGATGAAATTTTCGCGAACGGTGCAGATTTTAATTCGCTGATATTGTTGTTTAATAATAAAAATAAAATAAACGCGATTTGCAAAATATGGGAAAATCGCGATGATTTATGTAATAAATATTATCGCCTGGCCGATACTGATGCGCGAATTGGGTATTTATCAACACTGCCGCATATCGGGAAAATAACAGCAAATCATTTGGCCCGAAATCTGGGCGAAGATGTCGTAAAATACGATATATGGATTCAGCGTTTAGGCGTGCGATATGCGCAAAATCCTGATATGATGGCGTATATTAATAACGGGAAATTATCCCCGCAGATAAAGGCGGCATGTGATGATATGTTCGCGCATCTGGCGTCGGAAACGGGGATGCCGCGTGGATATATTGATGTCGTTTTATGGAAAGCGTGCCAGAATAAATTAATTAAATTTTAGGAAAATACTGCCAGAATATTATAAAATATTCAGAAATATAAGGTGGTTATATGAAAAATGCAGATATTATTAAATGGCAAATTATGACCGGGATGGATGGTTTTCATCTGATCGCGCGGTTATGTTTAAGCGTTTTGTATTTACGTGACGATCGGATCGGTGTTAAAAATATCACGGGTAATTTCCCCGAATACGGACCGTTATTGGAAAACAAGTGCTGGAGTCTGGCGGATAAAAACGATCGCGAAAAATATCAGAATTTATATGCGGACAACGCTTTAAAACATCTGCGCATGCATAAGATTGCAGAATCAGAATTAATGCCTGATGGCGTTCGCAGAATATATTGCCCGGATGCGCGATTATTCGAAGATCCGATTATACAGAATTTAAACCCTATTATATGGGATAAAACGTATTTTATTGATCAAAAAACCGGTTTCTTTATGGATTTTATCACAGATCGCCGTTCGCCGAATTTTACGGCACTGCGGGAACAGTTTGATAAAAGCGCGCGTCGCAGCACGTCGGTAATATTACCCGCGGGGATGGCGAATGATCATATTAAAAATATATTAAAATTCGCGGCGGCCCAGGCGTCGTATCGTAAACGCGATATTTCTGCATTTATTGCATCAGAATTAAAAGACCGGCAAAAATAAAGGGCATGGATATAATGGACGTAAAAATTGAACAATCGTGGAAAGATGCGCTAAGTTCCGAATTTAATCAGGATTATTTTATTCGCCTAACGGATTTTGTTCGCGGGGAATATCTATCGGGGCGTGCCGTATATCCCGCGCCGGCAAATATATTTAACGCGTTTAATTTATGTCCATTGGATCAGGTAAAGGTTGTAATTATCGGCCAGGATCCGTATCACGAACCGGGCCAGGCGCACGGGCTGTGCTTTTCTGTGCTGCCGCCGACACGCGTCCCGCCAAGCCTGATAAATATTTACAAAGAGATTGAAAGCGATTTAGGGCGTCCATCGGTCACATCCGGGGATTTAACATCATGGGCGCGTTCGGGTGTATTGTTATTAAACGCGACGCTGACCGTTCGTGCGCATGCGGCGGCATCGCATACCGGGCGCGGATGGGAACAGTTCACAGATGCCGTAATTCGCGCGACCGCCGCCCGGGATAATATTGTTTATATGCTATGGGGCAGCTATGCCCAGCGCAAGGCGGAATTCGTTGATCCGCAAAAAAATCTGATTTTAAAATCGGTTCATCCGTCGCCGCTGTCGGCGCATCGTGGATTTTTCGGGAATCATCATTTTTCACGCGCAAATGAATATCTGGCCGCGCACGGTCGAACACCGATTGAATGGTAAATATCGGCGGCCGGTAAAGTTGAAATGTCTTCTGGAGTGAGCCCCATTTGCGAGGGAAGTTTTACGCGCGCTTGTTCGTATGACAAATGATGTGCTTCTTACGCAGGATTGCATCGCAAGCATTTCCGGCCACCGAAAATAAATGGCCACTTTTAAAAAAGCGGCCGGGGTGTTACTAGATCATAACAAGCATGACTCTTATGGCCTTTCGGTTGCCCGTATTTTATAGCCATAAGCACCCCGGCCATCAGATTTATTAGAAGTTATATATAACGCCCGCCCCATAGAATGCGTATGAATGGTTTTCTTCGGCCGTATTTGCATTAGAAAAGTGCTGAACAAATATTTCCATCCCCCAGCGATCGTTAAAACGATATCCGCCCGTGATTTTAAACTGAAATAATAACTTCGCCCCCAGGCGGTCATTTTCCTTTGCCTGCAGGCCGACGCCCGCGCCGGTCGCAAAATACCAATCAGGGCCATATAATAACGCAACATCCCCGGATGCAAATATCATCGGGATGGACAGTTTCTTCCAGTTCCAGCCGTATTTACGTCCCATGCCGACCGTTTCGCCAAAGTTTAACGACTGGCGTGCGGGCAGTTTAAAAAATGTCGTCGGCTGGGAATATTGAATATTCGGCAGCATATAAAACGGCACAAACTGGGACGGTGGCGGGATTAAAAAACCGCTGTTTACACCCTGGCCGATATTAATCGCAATCTGGTTTTCATAATCGCCCATAAACGGGTTAAAATCAGCATTCGCCGCAGTGGTTAATATTAATAGGGTAATAAAAGAAAATACGATTTTTGTCATAGTGCAGATGTTATAATATTTTACGATTATTTTCAATATAATTTATTAATAATGAAAATTATTATCTAAATGAATAAAAACCTATGGGCGGGGGGATGATTTGTTTCTTGCAATTAAAAAAAACTTTGTTATAATGCCGTGGCATTGGCGGGATAGCTCAGCTGGTTAGAGCAGCGGAATCATAATCCGCGTGTCGGGGGTTCAAGTCCCTCTCCCGCTACCAAAATTTAAATGCCCGGTTTACCCGGGTTTTAATTTTTATATAAGCGGCGGGGATGATTTTCCCCATATATTCCCGGTGTTTTATTTACTTGTTTTTATAGGCCGCCTAACTTATACTTTTTACGAATTCATAGGGATATGAATTCGGGACTTAGAAAATCCCAATCAAGGCGGTGCATCGCATCGTAATCCTGAAATTGGCGCAATTTTGCGCCGTTTCTTCCCCGACTTTGGTCGGGAGGCTGTGGCTATACAACAGGTGGGCCGTTATGGGACACTAAACACCACAGGATCATCCCTTGATTGATTTTTCTAACTTCCCGACCACCATTTATTTGGTGGTTTAATTAATTCAAAACAAAGGGTTCGTTATGCCGAAAAAAAATCAATCACCAATCGCGGTCGCGTTCTGTTTTGACGAAAATATGTGGATGCTGGCCGGGGTTGCAATCCGGTCGCTGTTATACCATAAATCACCCGGGCGCGCGTATAATATCTATTGCGTTGTCCCGCCGGATTTAGCCGATGAAAAACGATCCGAGCTGGCCGATATTGTCGCCAGGGCAGATGCCGAAAGTTGTATTATATTCCTGAATGCAAATTCTGATTTTAATAAATCTGTTGTTCGTCAGTATACCGTCGGAATTTACTATCGTTTTATGCTGGCGCGATTGCTGCCAGATGTTGACCGGATTATTTACTGTGATGCCGATGTGGCATTCTGCGGGCCGCTGGACGCGCTGTATGATATTAATATGGCAGATAACATAATCGCCGGTGTTCGTGACGTTGCCCAGGGGCGACCGTATCCGGCGGCCGCGAATGGATATATTAACAGCGGTGTACTGGTTATGAATCTGGCCGAGATTCGCCGCCGTAATATGTATTCACGGTGGCGTGAATTATCCATGCGCGATGATTATGCGTATCCCGATCAGGATATTTTAAATCAAACCTGTGACGGAAAGATTTTATATCTGCCGCCGATTTATAACTATATGCCCGGCGCCGGGAATCGGATGGCGGGGGCAATTGCCAATGGTGTATATAGCGCGCGTGAATGTGAAATGGCCGCAAAAAACCCGGTGATTATTCATTATATCCTGCGTCAGCCGTGGAATGGCCGGGCAAATGTTTTGGGACATTTATGGTGGCGATATGCCGCGATGACGCCGTTTTATGATGCGTTCTTGGCACGGTTGCGGCAAAGTGCGGATGTTATTATTCATCGCGTTTTGTTATTTAACTTTATTAACATAATGACGGTAAAGGTTCGCCAGAATCTGGTTAAATATTATCTGTTCGGTATAATCCCGATTATAAAGGTAAAAAGTGTATAAAAACACCGGCATTTGCCGGTGTTTTCTGTTAAAAATTATTGCTGATTTTATCGTATCGTTTATGTATACATCCGATTGTTGTTTTATGAACGCCCGGGGTAATTTCATAATAAATATATCGCCCGGCACGACGTGATTTTACAAAATCATCATCGTATAGTTTTTTTAGATATTGCGATAGTTTTACCTGAACGATTCCCGTTGCCTGGGATATATCGCATACACACGATTCCCCGGCGTATATTAAGTATTCCAGTATCCGCAGTTTGTCATAGTTTGCGAATAATTTAATCCTGTTCGCGGCCATCGTTGTATAATCGGTCGGCAGAATTTCTTTGTGGTTGTCGTTTAAAAACTTTAATTGATCCGTCATATGCCCGAATAGCTTGCGCAGGCATACAAAAATACTCGCGGGGTATTCTTCGCATATATCATAGTATATAAATATCCCACGGCGGGTGGTATGAACCAGATTAGCGTCACGCATCTTCTTTAGGTGCTGGGATACTATCATCTGTTCGGTATTTACCCCGCGGGCGATCGCAGATACAGATGACGGGCCGAAAACATCTAAAAATTCCAATATACGCAGCCGGGTCGGGTGTGATATATACGACAGACCACGTGCGGCACGTTCCATAATATTCGTCGGTAGCTGCTGGGTTATTTTAACGTCGTTTATATATTGTGTGTTTTTTCGCATTAAATGCCCCCGATGTTTAAACAATAGCATCTTTTGTTGCGTGATTCAAATAAATTGTTTGACTTTTTGATATGTATTAAATATTATATATATTGATTTTAATATATAAAGGGAAAGGTATGAAACGGTTTTTATTGTCTTTATTGTTATTTGCGCCCGTGGCGGCGATGGCAAATCCGGCGTGTCCGGTATGTACAGTTGCAATCGGGGCGGCGTTACCGATTACCCGTCGTATTGGCGTGCCCGATATCATTAGCGGGATATGGATCGGCGCATTTTTGGCAATACTTGGTTACTGGGTTATTAGATTTATGGATCGGCGTGGATGGAATTTCCGGGGACGTAATGCGCTGGTTTTGGTGTTATCCATCGCGACGATCGGGTTTTCGTATCTAGGGCAGCTGCGATATAGCCCGTGTTTATATTTCGGATTTTTAAATATTGATCCGCTGTTACTTGGCACTATTATCGGCGCGTTGGTATTTATTATAACCGAAAAGGTATATGAATACCTGAAGCTGAAAAATGGCGGGCATGCGCATTTCCCATTTGAAAAGGTGGTATTGCCGATTATTACACTCGCGGCGGCAAGTTTATTAATGACGTTGTGCTGATAAAACAAAGGACGGTATGTAATGGAAAAAATAAAAAATCTGGAAGAGTTTGTTGAAAAAATGGATGCCGCAAAGAAGGTAAATCCAAAAGATCTATCCGCGGATCAGGATTTAACAATCGGGATTATGAACCTGATATCTATTGAGGAACATTTGATGTTTTCCGGTGCAAAAACCGGCAAGAACGAGTTTTATGATTTGATTAATGATATTCGCGAACAGCGCAAAAATATGATGTTAAAGATTATCCCGTCATACGAGGGCGAGGTTTGGTGTATATCAAAACATCTGCTGGCCGCCGCAATGCGTGTGTTTGAGGTCGGAACAAAACAGCTGGCCGCGGGGGAACGCGGCTCGGCATATGAATTATTTAATCAGTCATATGGACTCTATTGTATATTCTGGGGGCTGAATATGGGAATGATGGGCGGCGGTGATGTTCGCTGGGTAAAAACGCCCGCGGCTAAAAAGGCGCGCAGATCCAATAACGCGGTAAACGGTGATGAGATAGATAATGCCGATTTACCAGAAAACGCCGCGGGGATATCTAAATTAAAAGCGTGGGTAAAAAACGCGGTTAATTGCTGCATAGAATAACAGCTGTTTAGTTTTTATTGGACGCATCCTGCATTTTTATGCGGGATGTTTTTTATCCTTGATTTTTCATCCCCATGCCGTATAATTGGCAGGCAAATATTATATGCCCTAATAGTCTAGTGGTAAAACACGTCCTTGGTAAGGACGAGTCGCAAGTCCGATTCTTGCTTAGGGCACCAGGTTAAAAAATTCCAATTAATTTTATCAGACGGGAAGCGGACGGGTAAAAATGAAACCAAAGATTATTATTCCCGCATGGGTGGATAACGGAAAAATAACACAGAGAATGTCATATGAAAATTCTGTGGTTAATGCCGGCGGTATTCCAATTTTATCATCACCGGAAAATACTAAGTTTATCTGTGGCCATCTAAAACCGGATGGGGTTTTACTCTGCGGTGGTATTTTTGATTTGCCGCCCGCGGCCTTGATACCGACCGGTTGCCCGATCAGGGCGTTGGATTTATCCAGATATAATCAGTATATTTATTTAATAAAATATGCAAAAAAAAATAAAATCCCACTGTTCGCTATATGCGCAGGGTTTGAAGTTATGGGGAATTTTTTAGGCGGCCGGGTTAAACGTATATCCGGGCATAAATCGGATGATTGCAATTTAATAACTAACCATTCGGTAGAGGTTATAGGGCCAAATAAATATATAAATAAACAAAGTTTTATTGTTAATTCAATTCACGGCGCGGGATTAGATTTAGCAGATTCTAAAAACATAGATGTTTTAGCCAAGGCGTCCGATGGCACAATAGAGGCAATAGCACCGCGAAAACCATGGGCTGATTTTGTATTGGCGGTTCAATGGCATCCGGAATTATTAGATAATAAATTGCAAAACGGTTTGTTTAAACAATTTATCCAATCGGCCGCGCGGGTCGCGGAAAATAACCGTGGGCGCTGTGATTCGGGCCGCTAAAAATATTAAAATCATCGCGGATATATTTTATAAATTTATAAAAAATATGTTAATAGTTTATTCTTGAAATTCCGAAAATTCTTGTGTAAACTTGCGAAAGTGAAGTGGCTGTATGTGATTTAAATGCTGCAGCGGCGCGCATCAGAAATATGATTTAATATATTTTTGGGGAAAATTTTTTGGGCGCGAACGTAGTGATGTGATTGACAACCACGGAATGTTCAGAACCCGGTTATATAAGTTACAAGTCGGGGTGGCACCGCGCAAAATTGCGCCCCCGGTTATAAATTTACGGGTGCTGTTTAATAATCATAGTGCTCGGATAAAAACAAAGGGGCAGATATGTTATCACTGAAATCTAAATACAGAACGCATACATGCGGCGATTTAAACGCGGCAAATGTCGGGGAAAACGTTACGCTATCGGGTTGGGTACATCGTAAACGTGACCATGGGGCATTGCTGTTTATTGACCTGCGTGATAATTATGGAATAACGCAGTGTGTTTTTGATGGCGGGGACGCGGAAATGGAAAAAATTCGCCCCGAGTCTGTTATTAAAATCACAGGAAAGGTTGTCGCCCGCGACGCAAGTGCCGTTAATGATAAAATACCGACCGGTGAAATTGAAATTCAGGCCACATCGTGCGAGGTGTTAACAAACGCAGACGTTTTGCCATTTCAGGTATTTGGCGATGACGGTTCGGTATCAGAAGATTTGCGTTTAAAGTATCGCTATATTGATCTGCGTCGTGAAACACTGCATAAAAATATTTTATTCCGTAATCGCGTAATGAAATTTTTACGTGATAAAATGTGGGATATGGGATTTTCAGAATTCCAGACACCGATACTTACCGTATCTAGTCCCGAGGGGGCGCGCGATTATATCGTTCCATCACGTCATCATCATGGAATGTTTTATGCATTGCCCCAGGCGCCACAGCAGTTTAAACAGTTAATTCAAATATCCGGTTTTGATCGCTATTTTCAGATCGCACCGTGTTTTCGTGACGAAGATTTACGTGCCGATCGTTTGCTGGAATTTTACCAGTTGGATCTGGAAATGTCGTTTGTTGATCTGCCCGATATTCAGGCGGTCGGGGACGAATTAATACCGGCATTAATTCGTGAATTTGTACCCGATGCAAAAATCGCAGATGAAATCCCGCATATCCCGTTCGAGGAAGCAATGCTAAAATACGGATGTGATAAACCGGACCTGCGTAATCCGATTATTATATCCGATGTAACGGATGTTTTCCGTGGATCAGATTTCGCGATATTTGCAAATGCAATTGAAAACGGTGCGGTTGTTCGTGCAATACCTGCGCCGAATTCGGCCGATAAACCACGCAGCTGGTTTGATAAATTGGGTGACTATGCGGTCAAAGAACTAGGGCTTGGCGGTCTGGGATATATTATTTTCGCGGACGAGCCAAAAGGCCCGGTCGCCAAGAAATTGGATGCGGCGCGCATCGCGGCACTGCGTGAAATTGCCGGGGATAATTCGTCGTTATTCTTTGTATGTGATACGGCCGCGAATGCCGCCAAGGCTGCCGGGAAACTGCGCATTAAGCTTGGTGATGATTTAGGCTTAATTGATCCAAAGGAATTTCGTTTATGCTGGATTGAAGATTTCCCGATGTATGAATTAAACGAAGAAACCGGTGCGATTGATTTTGGTCACAACCCGTTTAGTTTGCCAAAGGGCGAACTGGATGGCGACCCGTTACAGATTAAGGCGAATCAGTTTGATATGGTATTAAACGGGGCCGAGATCTGCAGTGGCGGGCTGCGTAACTATAACCCTGAAACCATGGTAAAAGCGTTTGCGATTGCAGGATATGGCGAAGAGGTTGTAAAGCAAAAATTCGGCGGAATGTATGCAGCGTTTCAATACGGCGCGCCGCCGCACGGCGGATGTGCATTCGGAATTGACCGATTAATCCAGATTATGCTGGGTGAACAAAACCTGCGCGAGGTTGTTTTGTTCCCGACCAATCAGCGCGGCCAGGATTTAATGCTCGGCGCCCCGCGTGAGGTTACAGAACAGCAGCTGCGCGAGGTTCATATACAGGTTCGCAAAAAGAACTAAGATCGCGATCGCAGTTAAATCACCCGCATGTTCTGCGGGTGATTTTATTTTTACCACGATAAGAGAAATCATACCTATTACAACTAATTTTTTCCCATGTATAATTTATACAAAGGATGTGGGGTATGGTTGATATTAATTCATTAGAATATTTATCTCAAACACTTGGGCTTAGCCCGTATCAGGAAAACCATCTGCGATTAAATCAGCATAAATATAACATGGGCCGGTTGGTAAAACGCGGCGGCGTTTTATATGCGCCACACGCCGGACGCGGCTTTATCCGTGGCATCGGGCGAGTATTATTTGGATGCCCGGCGGATTTAATCGGAAAAAATAAAACACTGTTAAAAAATCAGCGCGGTATTAAATTCTGCGCTGATGGATATCACTGCGTTCGTATCGGACGATTTACATATTATGCCGACCCGAATGGCCAGGCGGTTTCGCGTGAAATCTTTATGCGCGCATCACAGCGTTAATCACGATTAAAACTTTGTATGATTTTTTATAAACTCGCGCATATATGCCGGGTCAAAGTTTATCATAATCTCGGATAATGAATATTCACGACCGGTGCTGGAAATGTTAAGTTGTATCGGCGCAGGTGCAGGCGACGTCCCGCGCAGAATAATATCTGTCGCGACTGTCATTTCACCGTCTGTAATCGCCATTATTCCCGTGGCATCAACGTGACGAAGTTGTAATTCAAACGGGGATGTTGTTATAAAATTACCGTTTTCATATCGGCCGATGATATGCAGTTTCTTTAGCATACTTTGCCCGCCGCGCAATGCATCGGATAATGCGTATTCGGCATTTAGGGTGGTTATTTTATCCGCCGCGGCATAAAATTCATCAAATCCGATGCCGGATATATATCCGCCTTGGAATGTAATATCTGCGTCGCCGGCTAAATTATATTTAATATCATGTGCGATTTTACCGGATGTTGTCATGTTTATTTCTGCCGTAATACTGCTGTCGCTAATATTTATTGGCATATCCGGTTTTAGCAGATAACCGTTTATTGCAAACTTATTTAATTGAACAGATATATTATATTTATTTTTAACCTTTTCTATGATCGCCAGCATATTCCCGCGGGAACTGTCGGAAATTGAAAACGTCTGGGTATTAGGTTTTAAAGAATATATAAAATTACCGTATTCGTCCCCGTTATATATAACCCGTGACGCCGATAATGAAATATTTGCATTTAAATCAAACGGCAGCATAACCGGCGACATAGTTAAAAATTCCATTTCGGCATAATTATCCAGGTATTCCTGGTTAACAAACGCATCCAGGTTAAATAGATCTGTATGCAGGGTAATCTGATCCCCGGATATGTTGCCGGTAAATTCTTGGCCCGCGATATTAATTGTTAAATCAGATACGTTTTTACTGCTATATGTTCCCGATATGGTATATTCCAGATTGTTTAATAAACGGGTGTCAATATTGGATGCCCAGTCTTTTATATTTTTCCCACGGATATAAAAGCGATTATTTTCAGATACAAATGACCAGTTCCCGGAATGTGGTATAAACGTTAAACTGTTCGCATTCCATGAAAAATTCCCGATATCATTTAGCATAGTTTTAGGCAGAAACCAAATATCCGGTGCGATATCGTGTATGGTTTTATCATTGGCAAATGTAAACGATGCACGTGTTTTTTTATCATCCGGGGCGATATCAAATGTCCCGCCGATATCTGAAAATTGAAAATTTACACGGCCGGATTTACCTAATCTTTTCAGATGTTTTTTTATTTCCCCTGCATCCGGCATTGGTTGGTCGGATTGAATAAATATCTCGAATATATCATCCGTGACGGATATGCTGCCGGTATACGGGCCGTATGTAAAATCACTGCATTTCCAATCGTTCGGGCGACCCGATAGTATGCACGTGGCATTAGTTCCGTTATATGGCATATTTATCATTATATTATGCGCGCCGTTTTTATCAATTGTACCGCCGGTAATCGCGATATCATCCGCGATAATATTGGTAATCTGCAGTTCATCGTGCGTTCCGATCGCATTAATTTTTAGGTGTTTAAAATCAAAGTCTGCAAATTTAAGGTCGCCATAAAAATCCAGGTTAAAGCTGGTTTTATGAAAAATCCGGCTGGGGTTTAGCAGGAATGAAAAATCATAATCCATGTTATCGGATGATAATTGAATTACTTTATCGCCGTTTGGTAACAGCTTAATATTTCCGGCAAAGTCATTCGCAACGATATTTGTAAAATCAAATCCATAAGCGCCGTCCCAGTCAAAGTTCATAGACAGTGACACGGTTTGATTAATCACCGGTTCGGTGAATTCAAACCACTGATTAATATTATCGGTTATAATTGACATATGCCCGCGGGCACTGCCGTCCGCATATAGTTGCCCGGTAATGTTTAGGTTATTATTTCTGTTTTTAATATGAAAATCACCGTTGTCATAGTCTATGTCATACCGGTGTTGGTTTGTGCGAACAATTCCGGAAAATTTTCCCTGCGAAACGGTTGCGCGGACAATCTCATAGTCTTTGTCCATAAACCGGGCGATGCTGTTGTTTATAGATATTTTGCTTGGGAAATTCTGTGGCTCAAGGCTTGTTATATTAATCTTTGCCCCATAAACACTGATTTGCCCGGATAGCTTTGCCCGATCAATATTAAACATATCGTGCAACGGTATTGTAAACATTACAGCACGCGCATTGGCATCCATAACGGATACGTTATGTGCAACAATTGTTGCACGGCCGAGCAGACTAAAGTGAATATCCCCATGAATCTGGGCCGCCATACCGGTCTGATCGGCGATTGCATGTTCAATTTTAGGCTTTAAACGATTTAAATTAATCATTGGCGGGATAAAAATAATTGCCATAAAAATCCCGGCCAGCAATATAACAGCGGACCATAAAAATATACGTTTATTTTTAGGGTTTAATACCATTCTCTCTTCTCTTGTATTTTGATTATAATGAATTATAGTTATGCTTGTGAATAAAAAAATATTTAATCTTGAAAGTAATTATCAGCCGACAGGGGATCAGCCGTCGGCAATTGCTGAACTGGTATCCGGTGTTCGTGACGGTCGTCGCAGTCAGGTACTGCTAGGGGTTACAGGTTCGGGTAAAACATTTACCATGGCAAATGTAATAGCCGAGCTCGGACGCCCCGCGCTGATTATGGCACCGAATAAGATTTTAGCAGCGCAGCTTTATACGGAAATGAAATCATTTTTCCCGCATAACCATGTTGAATATTTTGTATCATACTATGACTATTATCAGCCCGAGGCGTATATGCCAACAACTGATACGTATATTGACAAAGATGCGTCTATTAACGAACAGCTTGATCGTATGCGCCACAGTGCGACGCGTGCAATGCTAGAAGAACGCGACGTTGTCGTCGTATCGTCGGTATCGTCAATTTACGGTATGGGATCGCCCGAGCAGTATTCGGGAATGCGACTGGTATTAAATGCCGGGGATAAAATCGGAATAAAAGATGTAACCCGGGCGTTGGTTGATATTCAATATAAACGAAATGATACCGCATTTGAACGCGGGGATTTTCGCGTCCGCGGGGATATATTGGATGTATTCCCATCCCACGCCCAGGATCGCGCATGGAAGTTATCGTTCTGGGGCGACGAGATAGAAGAAATCTGGGAATTTGACACGCTTACCGGGGCAAAGCTGCATCGGCTGGATAGGATTGCGATTTACCCAAATACGCACTATGCGACCCCAATGCCAAGTATACTGCAGGCAATCGGCCAGATACGAACGGATTTAGATGAACGGTTAAAATACTTCCGTGATAATATGAAGCTGTTAGAGGAACAGCGTCTGCGCGAACGTGTTAATTTTGACATAGAGATGATGGAATCTACCGGGACGTGTCGGGGGATTGAAAACTATTCGCGTTATCTATCGGGACGCGCCCCGGGGCAGCCGCCGCCGACGTTGTTTGAATATCTGCCGCGCGATGCTGTTTTGTTTATTGATGAAAGTCATGTTACCGTCCCGCAGATATCGGCGATGTCCCGCGGGGATCGCGCACGAAAGGAAACACTGTCCCAGTATGGATTCCGTCTGCCGGCGTGTATTGATAACCGGCCGCTGACGTTTGATGAATGGGATGCGCTGCGCCCGCAGACAATTTTCGTATCGGCAACGCCTGCGGAATGGGAACTGGCCCAGGCAAACGGGATCGTATCCGAACAGGTTATTCGGCCGACGGGGCTGCTTGATCCGATATGCGAGGTGCGACCGACCGAACACCAGGTTGATGACCTGTTGCATTCGGTAAAATCGGTCAAAGGGCGCGTGTTGGTAACCACACTTACCAAGAAGATGGCCGAACAGTTAACGGATTATTTAAACGAAAACGGGGTCAGGGCGAAATACCTGCACAGTGATATTGAAACGCTGGAACGTATTGAGTTATTACGCGATCTGCGTTTGGGTAAATATGATGTTTTGGTCGGAATTAATTTGCTACGCGAAGGGCTGGATGTTCCCGAATGCGAACTGGTTGCAATTATGGACGCGGACAAGGAAGGGTTTCTGCGTTCGACGCGCAGCCTTATTCAAACGATCGGTCGTGCGGCGCGAAATGCGAATGGGCGTGTAATTTTATACGCGGATCGCATAACGGATTCTATGCGGGCGGCATTGGATGAAACGGCACGGCGTCGGGAAAAACAGATGGCATATAACACCGCGCATAACATTACCCCTAAAACCGTTGAAAAGGCAGTGTTTAGCGAGGTTGCAGAAAAAGAAGAAAAGACCGATAAACGTCGTCGCTTTGTTTATGATAAATCCGGCGGTGTAATGGATGCTGCGACGCTGCGCCGCGAGATAAAGGATTTAACGAAAAAAATGCGTCGTGCGGCCGAAGATCTGGAATTTGAAACCGCGGCCGAACTGCGTGATGCAATTCATAAACTGGAAGATGATTTATTGTTACTGGAGTAGGGTATGATTAAAAACGAATATATTTTACCGAATTTAGATGCCACGCATAAATTCGCACGTGATTTTGCCCGGCAATTAACCGCGCCCGTGGTCGTTGCACTGCACGGGGATTTAGGGATGGGAAAATCCGAAATCGCACGAACAATAATTCAGACGCTACGCGGCGACGATACTGTCGTCCCGAGTCCAACGTTTACAATCGTTCAGAGCTATGATGGGATTTCGCACTTTGATCTATATCGTATATCGGACGTGTCGGAATTAACGGAAATCGGTCTGCGGCATGCGATGGATAATGATATTACATTAATAGAATGGCCTGATATCGCCGCGGATATTTTACCGAATGATACTATTCACCTTTATATCACCGAATATGGGGACGGGCGAAAAATTGTTATAAAATAATAATCCGTCATCGCGCAAAGAAGTAATAGAGCCGCCTGGGAAATCGTCCCTGTTGAATATATTTGCCGGCGAATGCATAGTGTTTATGGTTATTTAATTATAACCGGCGCGAATGTAAATTCGCAAATGCGAACACTGCACATGCGGGCTTTTATAGCCCCGAACCCACATCCCTATGATTTGGTTTATCGCTAAATCTTAAAAGCATTGTTTGTATAGAAAATCCCGGGTAGATCCCGGGATTTTTAATTCTGTGTTTTTTTTAATAAACTTTCCACCGCCAATGGGAAATC
The DNA here is from genome assembly GCA_937903135.1 of uncultured Alphaproteobacteria bacterium. Lineage (GTDB taxonomy): Bacteria > Pseudomonadota > Alphaproteobacteria > Rs-D84 > Rs-D84 > Enterousia. Next base: position 27,182 of record CALDAH010000028.1, read on the forward strand.
CGAACTTTTCGCCAGATATGAACCGCTGACCAATAAATCCGCGCCCGCATCCCAGCACAATGCTGCTGTTTTATCATTTATTCCGCCGTCAATTGTTATTGTAAACTTTAACCCGTATTTTTTTCGCGTCGCGTTTAATACCGATATTTTATGCAGGCATTCCGGATGAAATGCCTGACCGGCCGCGCCGGGGGTAACGGTCATAACCATAACCTCGTCAATGTCACGTAAAATCGGTTTTAATATCGCGACCGATGAATCCGGATTAAGTGCCACGCCCGCCCGACGACCGGCCGCCCGAATATTCCGCAGTGCCGCCCGCAGACCGGATGTATTCGTCGAGAGGATTACCGTATCTGCCCCGGCCGCGACGGCGTCCGCCGCCCATACGGTCGGGCTTTCCGTCATTAAATGGACATGCAGATGATCCGACGTATGGGCGCGAATATATTTTAGCTCGTCAATATTGCCGGCGATTTTATCAACATAAAAACCATCCATTATATCTACGTGAATCATTGATATTCCGCCCGATTTAAATAATGAATACGTTGAATCACTTTTCATGTCAAAGCATAATGTGCTGGGTAAAATCGGTATAAAACGTGGACGTTTTTTAGGTTTGGACCGAAAAATTGTTTTTAATCGGCCAAAACGCGTCGCCCAGCGCATATATGCATCACGGTGTGCCTGTTCGTTTTTCCATATTAATTCCGATAACCCGCGCAGTGCCGTGTCTGTGTGCATGTTTTCGGCGATAATCCCAAATGCATTTTCAAAGAAATCTACTGCGCCTTCTATCTCGGCCCCGCCGCCGGTTAATATAATCTTGGTAGGTTTGTATTTGGTAAATGCATCCATTGCTGCGTTTTTAATATCCGCGATAATATCTACCATATGCGGGGTTACGATTTCATTAATATCCGCACGGGAAAAACCGTATGCCGTATCCGCCGGGGTAAAACGATCCATATCCTTTGGGATCAGACTGGCGACGGCGCATTTTATTCGTTCCGCATCGTCAAAATCAATACTTAGTTTTTCAGATATATCCAACGTTATATCCGTTCCCGCATGTGCCGTACGGTAATGCCATACCGGGCCGCGATCCGTCCATATTGACGCAGACGAAAACTGTGCCCCGATATCAATAAACATAACGTTTTCCTTGGGCCGGCGCAGCAGTGAGTTTTGTAAAAATTGTGGATCATAGAATGCATCTGACTGAATATGGGCACGACGCAGGATTGAATATAATTCATTTAGGCGTTCGGTTGAATAAAATATCGCACCGAATGCAGATATTAGCTGACGATCGGTATGCCCGATCGGCGATAGCATATTCCGGGCACTGGGGGTATCGTATCGCAGTGGGATTATATGCATCGGATAAAAACCCGTCGGTGCGGTTATCTGGGATATCTGGTTTTGAATATCGGCCGGGCCGATTTTATGTTCCCCGTTCCATAGCGTACTTTTCGCGGCCATTTCAAACAACGATGGGCCAAAGTTCCCCGTGATATAGGCCGAGTCAAAATGCGTCCCGATCTGATGTTCCAGTTCGTCGACCACGGCGTTTATTGCCGCGACGGTATCAAAGCTATTAAACGAATATATTGCAGATTTATCAATTCGTGCCGACCGTATACGGTGCGCAATTCCGCGAACGCCACTGGATCCGATGTCTAAGCATAAAAAAGATGAATCAAATAGGTTCATATGGCGGTTTTTATTTAACTAAAATTCGGGCGTGGTCACGCATATCTATGATTTTAATATCCTTAGATAAAATGTGATGTTGGTTATTTAATATAATTAGTGATCCGATTGCAGCCGTCGGGTTTTCTTCGGGCAATAATACCGTAATGCCGTCGTTTGTTATTATATTCCAGCGACGATTTTCAATCCATTCCATATAGTTAATATTGCCTACCATATTATGGGCGGCATTTGTAATATCGGTTATATCATTTGGGATCGGGCCGTGAAATACCACCGATGCCGGATCGCGTTCAGTCATTGGTTTATTTACAATTGTCCCGTCGGCCGATAGCGGGAAATAGCTGTCCCCGTCGGACCATTGGGCAACGGCGCGGTATAATTTAACCTTTACCGCGATATTACCATTTGGTAATCGGCGAACAGATGACTGTTTAACCCCCGGGACGCCCGCGACGCGTGCATTCATCGCATCGAGGTCAACAGAATATGTATGTGTTCCGGGCGGTAATGCGACCGCGATTTGTAATGCGGACATATCTTTGTCGTTTTGATCGGCGGATATAGATATATTCCGAACACGTGCAACCGTACCGTGGCCAAGTCCCGTCATAATAACGCGTGTTGAAAAATATATCGCCAAAATTATGGCAATAACAAAACAGAGCCAAAACCATATAGAACGTTTCATGGTAGTAACTATATCATAAAAACGGTTAATGTAAAAGTTTTACATCGCACGGAGCAGATAACCGCGTCGGAACATGCATTTACGGTATGAACCGACCGATTTAGACGTTGTATTTCGCGGCACAGACATTAGCGAACGCTGGCCGACGTCTTTGTACTCGTTTGACTGAAATGTTACCCACAGCCCGTCCCAGTCGGGCATTAAACCACTCTGGTTCGGGGCCAATAGTTTCGCAATACGCGAACGCGGGATATACGACGGCTTGGTTATTCCCAGGCACGCCTTGTGATCGCGGACGAATTGTTCGGTTGTAACCGCTTCGTTTTCCCAGTTAAGGACGGTCGCGTTATCAATACTGCCGCGATTAGGCGATGCACATGCAGATAATATTAAAAAAATCCCAAGGTATTTTATTCTCATTACATGCATTATAATTTAATTGCCTTTATGGGGCAATAGTTTTTATAATAGGAAAAAGGGACAAAGGAAAGAGGCATGGCAATAACAGTTCAGAATTTTATTAAACTGGCCAACTATTATAACCAAACGGCGATGATTATGTCGGCGATTTGCGTAGAAAAAGGCGGCGTTGCCATTGATAATTACGTCGGGCGTTTCTTTGCGGCCGATGTGTTGGAATATATCGTGGAATACGGCCGACGGTTAACAGATAATCGCAATGAAAGTATCCCACCGGAAATCGCGGATTTAATTAAAAGATTCGCACAACAGTTCGAACACGTAAAACATCTAACGACGCCAATGCAAAAACCGTTCTATGAAATGACACTGGAAGAGTTTGAAAAGGTAATGAATATATAACCATATGGTTTTATAACAAAGGGGACAGTATGACTATTTTTAATTTATATCACAAAATCATCGTGGTTATATCTCTGTTCATGGTATGCGGGTGCGCGTCACAGCAATCTAATTCCCCGCAATACGATACTGTAACGGTCATAGATAACCTGGTAATTGATGAAAACGCTGTTCCGATTTTCCCGAAAAAGGCCGCACTGACGACCGATACCGCACGTCGGTTTTCAATTGATCTGCCAAAACGATGCCGCGTGGATTGGAATAACCAAAGTGTCGTATCCGTCGTCCCAGAGGAAAAGATTGAAATCGTTCGTTTATCCGTTGGTGACCCAATGCCCGCGTTAAATGTATCTGATTATGAATTCAAAGAACTAACCGTTCGCCAGGCATTGGATAAATTACTGGACGGGACAGATATATCCGTAATAGAAGACGAAGATTTATATGAAAAAATTACGGGAACAATTACATCCGGGCAGCTATCCGATGCCGTTGAATTAATGGCAAAGATGGGCCGCGTTTATTATTCATACGATGCCGCCGCCGGCGAGATTCATCTCTCGCATCGTGCGAAATGGATGATAAAGATGCCAAAGGATGAAACGATTATCATGGCACTGTTGGATGCAATGCACGGGGCGGATATGCGTAATCTTTTGGTTAACTGGCAGGATAAAACCGTTGTATTCGAAGGGAATTATCAAACCGAACGCGAGGTCGCAAAAATAATATCAGATATATCATCTAAGAAGTATATGATTGCATGGGATATTGATGTTTATCGCGTATACCCGCGTACGGATAACCCGATCGTTTGGATGAACCTGCTGCCGGCATTCGGGGATAAAAATGTAAAGATGTCCATCCCGGGCGTCGTCGGACGTGCGCTGGTGGTAAGCCCAGAGATTAATACAAAAACATTACAAGAATTTCTGCACCAGCAGGCAAATGTTGTCCTGATCTCGCAGGGGACATTTGCGATTCCGAACGGATGGCAGTCAAGATTTGATATCGGCCAATGCGGCAAAGAAGAACGCCTGGAAACCGATTTAATAATCGGGGCAACGGGGACGTACGGTAACTTTGGCGGGTATAAGAAAATTGATGCGAAAATTGTTCTGCGTACAACCGGCGGTGAACTATCGTCGTTTAATATCCCGTCAAGTGTTGGTGATAATTATGTAATTATCGGTATCCCAACGCATTCATTTGTAACAACGCCGGAAACACTGGTTTCCCCGTTCGCGGAACTGGTTGTATTTATGTCACCACGCGTGATATCAATCGTTGATCCGGCAGATGTACCGACAAATGCTTTAACCCCACTGGCCGGGGACGCGCTGCGCGCATTTTTAAGTGAATAAGGATATAGATTAAGATGTTTTCTAAACTAGAACGTAAAATTGCATTCAGATATATGTGGGCGAAAAAACGCGGGTTTGGTTCTGTGATCTCGTGGGTGTCGCTAATTGGCATAATGCTAGGGGTCGCGACGCTGATCGTCGTTATGTCGGTTATGGGGGGATTTCATGATACGCTGCTGTCGCGTATTGTCGGGATGAACGGTCACGTGGTTGTATATCACCAGGATGGCGCGATTACCGATTATGATTTCTTGGTTGATAAAATGCGGCAAAACAAGGTCGTCGCCGCGAACGCGGTTGGAATTGTTCCGATCGCCGAAGGGCAGGTTATGGTAACCGCCAACGGGAATAATTCCGGTGCAATGATCCGTGGTATTCGTATGCCGGATTTAATTGCAAAAACACACGCCGGAACACGTATTTACGGTAAATCATTGGATAAAATATCCGACGGGGAATTGGTTGCCGGCAACAGCTTAAACCGCGCGCTTGGCGTTACGATGGGGGATAAGGTTTCACTTGTATCGGCAAATGGTGCAACGCCAACGCCATTTGGGACTATGCCGCGAATAATGTCATATCCGGTTATGTCGTCGTTTTTTATGGGCATGTATGAATATGATTCCGGGTATATATTTATGCCCCTTGAAACGGCCCAGAAATATTTAAATATCGGAAATGCCGTAACGCATATTGATATATTTTTAAAAGACCCCGAGGATACAACCGCCGTTCGCGATGCATTGTCGCGTTTGTTGCCGGACGGGTTTGTTGTCCGTGATTGGCGGGATTTAAACAGTGGCTTTGTCGGCGCGCTGCAGGTTGAATCTAATGTTATGTTTTTAATATTAATGTTAATTGTAATCGTTGCTGCGTTTAATATCGTATCGTCGCTGGTTATGTTGGTGAAAGATAAATCAAAAGATATCGCCGTTCTGCGAACGTTCGGGGTATCACGTCGTTCAATGATGAAAATATTCATTTTATCGGGAACAAGTATCGGCGCAATCGGGGCATTTTTCGGGACTGTATTCGGCGTATTGATCGCGATATATATTGAACCAATCCGTCGCGCGGTTCAGGTAATAACCGGCCGTGATTTATTCCCTGCGGAATTATATTATTTATCGGAATTACCGTCAAAGCTAATTCCGACAACAGTTATTGGCATTGCATTACTCGCGATATTACTATCGTTTCTGGCAACGCTTTACCCCGCATGGAAAGCGGCAAATACCGACCCCGTTGATGTGCTGCGAAATGAATAAAGGATAAAAAATAATGGCGAATATATTAAATTCTTTGTCAAAAGTATCACGAGATGACGTCGTTTTATCCGTTCGTGATATTAAAAAAACCTTTATGGAAGGCGGCCAGCCATTACATATCCTTCGCGGTGGTGGTTTTGATCTGCATCGCGGTGAAATTATCGCCATGGTCGGCGCGTCCGGGTCGGGAAAATCTACGCTTTTGCAGTGCGTCGGATTATTGGATAAACCGACGGCGGGCAGTATTTTAATCGCCGGGATGCCCGTTCAGAAAATGGACGATGAAATGCGTACGCGAATACGCCGTGATAAAATCGGATTTGTATATCAGCGACATAATCTGCTATCGGATTTTACAGCGATTGAAAATGTTATGCTGCCAATGCTGGCCGCGGGGATGGAATCAGATGCCGCCACGGCCCGTGCAATGAAATTACTGCGTGCTGCAAATGTTGCACATCGTGCATCGCATCTCCCGGGCGAGATGTCAGGCGGGGAACAACAACGAACAGCTGTTGCGCGTGCGCTGGCGAATACCCCGGATATATTACTGGCCGATGAACCAACCGGCAGCCTGGATCCGGCACATGCCACGGCCGTATTTGATTTGCTTTTGGATTTGGTTCGCAAAAATAAAATGGCAATGTTATTTGTAACGCACGATATGAATCTGGCCGCGCGGGCGGACCGAACAATTACAATAACCAACGGAATTGTAAAATAATATAAATATAGGAGAGAGAAAATGGCAAAACCGCAAATTAAAAACAAAGAATCGCAAACTGTTATAATCGGCTGCAGCCGTCGTCATAAAATAATAGGGGCGTTCGCATTACTGGGGTTGTTTATATGCGGATTAATGGTTGGCATCGCGATAAAAAGCGATGAAAATAAAAATATATCCACGCCCGATACGGTGCAAACCGACGATCCGGATCGCCCGGTATGTGCGGTCATAGAAGAAATGATGCATGGATGGCTATACCCCGAATCCAGTATAAATATGGATGATCATAATCAAAATATTAAAACATATTCAATACTTCTGGAAAAGGGTTGTCCGGAAAACGCCGATATATATCGCGAAGGGATTGAACGCGAACAGGCGATATTATCCGCACTGCAAACAGTCCCGAATGATACAACATGCGTCGAGATAGAAACTTTATTAATGCCGTACAATCAAAGAATGCAAAGCGCGTATGACTACATAGAACGGGCACAGCGATATACTCGCCTCTCCGAGGTTGGATGCCCCAAAAACACCCAGAAATATCGGGAAATGGCGGCACATGATCTGGAAATTGCACGTGCCATTAATGATGACATGGAGACCTCTACCGCAGAGGAGATAATTGAAACCTATAAGCGTTTAAATATGCAGGCGGCCGCGACGGATTTTTTAAACAAGATCAAGAAACTAACCAACCCGGCCATTGATTTTATCATAGAAATGGAAAAGATAATTAATGAATAAAATATCATATAAAATTTGTGTAATATTATCTCTCGCTGTTCTGGTATTCCCGGCATATCCCGATGATGCGCCGTCGGTTGCGGAACGGACTAACTGTGCAGAGATTAATGCCGAGATTTTATCATTATCATCTGTTGAAAATCCCGATAGCGAACAATTGGCGGACATAGAAAAAATGCAGGCGATCTATCGTCGCGATTGTATAAAGCGTGCCGGTGGTCGCATAGCATCCGGGCGCGGGAATGTTGTTCGCACGATGCCGGAAACCGATGCCGCCGATGCAGAAAAAACGGATCTAGATGACGCCGATAGTAATGCGCCCACAGATGCGCCATCGGCGATGCCGGCCGATGATAATTCATCACCCATCCTCTCGCCCGCGCAGGTAATTGCAAATCTGGAATCGGGGCTTTGTGCGGATGGGACTGCGCCAAATCGCTTTGGCTGCTGCGCCGGTGAAATATTCAAAGACATCGGGGATTTAGTTTTTGCATGCTGTGCAGAAAACGGCGAATGCTTTCCGCCAATGAAATAACGCGGCGTGTAATAAATGCTTGCTTTTGGTGAAAATTGGTATATAATCACTGGGCTTTGAATTTGTTGCGGGCATAGTACAAAGGCTAGTATGCAAGCCTTCCAAGCTTGAAATGCGGGTTCGATTCCCGCTGCCCGCACCAAGATTGGGCGTGCGCCGGAGTTGGAGAGCCGGGGCAGACTGTAAATCTGTTGGCTTAAGCCTGAGCTGGTTCGAATCCAGCCACTCCCACCAGGAAATGCCGACCCGTATGGGTCGGTGTTTTTATTTTGCGTAACATGAAACTTGGCGTATATGTTGGATAATAGCATACGCAAATCTGTGCTTTTTTAAGATAAAATCGCAAATTTTTTATAAAAATAAATCTGATGAATTTCAGTCTATATTCAATCACAGGTTGTGCAGGTCTGGCGGGCATGTGAAAAAATCATATGGCGATGGTTAGCATATGTTTATTGATTTTACCGGTTTATTGTGATTATTAAATTGTCCGATTATTAGCAATTAATTTACAAAGGTTTTTTTCAAGCCTATGTGATAAAAATTGTGATATAATTATTGTTATGAAAACCGCTATTATCAGAATTTATTTGGAATATATCAGATATCGCATGGGGCTGCGCAGTTCAATACCTGCGTATTTTATTAATAAAATATGTGTAAATGCACTCGGGACGTCGTTGGTTAATATTATTAATGACGATATGTTTTGTTTTGATGATTCTGTTAAACGTCGTGGTGTATTTTTGGTTCGCGCTGATTTAGTGCCAATGCTGCATGCCGCATCCCGCGCGCTGCCGGCGGGGTATAGATTATTTTTCTATCACGGATATCGTCCGCGTTTATATCAATGGGTTTTATGGCTGCAGAAGATTAACGCGGCGCGATCCGCGAATCCCGGTATGCCGGATGCAGATATAGAAAGGGATGTCCGTGCAACCGTTGCGTGTCCGAAAAATGGATATGGCCCGCATCAGACGGGCGGGGCGGTTGATGTAACGATTGTTGACTGTAATGGCGTGCAATTGGATATGGGGACTGCGCCGTTGCATCTGGGCATAGAAAGCGTTATGAATTATAAAAACATAACCCCGGTGCAGCGAAATAATCGTAAAATATTGGCGTCTGCGATGCAGCAGGCGGGTTTTAATAACTACCCGGCGGAATGGTGGCATTGGTCGTACGGTGATCAGATGTGGGCGGCATATCAGCATAAACCGTTCGCAATATACGGCGAGGTGGAATCGCCATTGTATATTTTAACCGACGAAGAAAAACAGATATTGGCTCAGAATAAAATTATTTAGAAACATCGTATCTCAGAGAAATTAATATCGCTAATAATTCCCGCGTGCGCATTAAATCGCGTGGACAATAATTACGTTATTTAGACTTTGGGCAGAATAAACGCGCACGGGGATTTTGCATAATAATTCAACCGTGGGTTGAAAGCGTGCTGAGAAGTAGTGCGTATGCGTCATGCGGGCGGGGCGGATTATTCTTCTATTTCTATGCTGTCTATGTAGGTTTTGCTGATGCTTTCAAGTGATACCGGCTGAAAATCCGGGTCTGTGATTATGTCACTGTCATCCTCGGGCAGGATGGATATAACCGTCGGACGCGGGCTCGCATCGGGCGTGGTCGTTGCGTTCGCACCATATGTTTTTGACCGATACTTTGATCGCAGCCGTTCCGGAATCTGGATATAATTCATCGGATTTATTCCCGGTGTTTCCAATGCCATCGCACGGGCCGGCGTAATATGACGCTGTTCAATATTATATAATGGCGTCATGAAATTAGTTGCCGCTGGCTTTATATCACGCGGCGTGCCTGATCCGTTTAATTCCACAATACGCATCGCGCGTTCGTTATCCCCCGTCGGGCGCAGGCGAATTAAGCCATCCATACCCATATATCCGCTGGGGTTTAGCAGATATGCCGCATTTGATTTATCCGAGTTTAGCATCCCGATTGCCATATTCGCCGCGTCATATCCAAACGTTGCCAACCGGGACGGCGTCCCCCCTGCGATTTGGTCATAGAGGTTAGCAAATTCTGCATTTATTTCCGGCAGCGTTGCAAACTTTGCCCCGGACATTGTAAAATCAGATGCGATATCCGATCCGTCCCAGACGGCCGTGCCATAAAATCGTGCGTCACGTGCCCCGACCCCGTAATAGCGCATAAACGACGCCAGGCTTTTTGTATCATCGCCCGAGCCTAGGAATAAAACCGCGTCATATGGGACGGGCCCTAATGTATCGTTTTTAGATAGTCGGTCAAGTTGCCGCGTTAGATTTGATTTTTCAATCGCGGTTAGACGTTCGTTTGTTAATATATCCGATAATATCTCACGCGCACGGTTATTCGCGGCCACGCGTGCCGTATTCATCGTCGCCGCAGACGTTGTGTTTTTTATAGAATCCGCATCCTTTTCGGTATAGAAAAATACACCGGATACCTGGATATCATATATGGCGGCGGCGGCGCGTGCTGTGCCCGCCATTAATCGGCCCGATTGCGTGTCCGGGGCGAATATTATAAATTGGCGAACATGGTCGGACTGCATTTCTTTTACGATCGCCTCGACACTATTGGTTGGCATCAGCGCCATTGTCATAACGCCATTGCCGACGGCCGTGGCGTCGGATGTAAATGATAACACCGGCATCTGTTCCGGTTTTGCCGTACGTACCGCGCGCGCATCACCGGCGAACAGTGGCCCGATAATAATATCCGGCATCGTCTGCAGTGCCCGGGTGATTTCCGCACCGCCGTCGGCCGCGCTGTCATAAAACGTTACCGCCAGATTTTGCGGCGCACGCTGCAGTACGGCCATTTCAATTGATGTCCGTATTGCCCGGCCGGCCGATGCCCCGTTGCCAGATAGCGGCAGCAAAACCGCCATATGACGCGCGGCGGTGGGCGTCATATTATCAGAGGCCGATATAATATCCACGGCCGTGCCGTATTGCATCTGGGCGGGCGTTCCCGCGTCCGCGTTGTCGTATTCAACGCGCCATTTGCCATCCGGGGTGGATACGCATCCCGATAATGTAAACAGAACCGAACAAATCCCAAAAAATTTATTTATAGACATTGAAAAATCCATTTTATTTTGTATCATTTTACTATAAAAGGAAAACGAATGCAAACCGGGCTTTATATTGTTGGAACGCCAATAGGAAATATGTCGGATATGTCACCGCGGGCGATTGATGTTTTGCGTACGGTGGATTTAATCGCGGCCGAGGATACACGTGTATTTGGAAAGATCGCGGCCCGTTTTGATATTAAAACGCCACGCGTCGCATGTCACGAGCATAATGAACGTGATGTCATACCGGATTTAATTGAAAAGATTCAGTCGGGGATGTCGGTCGCTGTCGTATCTGATGCCGGAATGCCGGGGGTAAGCGATCCCGGTTTTCGTATTGTTCGGGCCGCACGTGATGCGAATGTGCCGGTATTTGTTGTCCCCGGGCCGACGGCTGTGATATCGGCGTTGGTATTATCAGGATTCCCGACGGATCGGTTTACGTTCTGTGGTTTTCTTGATGAAAAAAAATTGGCCGCCGATAATAAGCTGCGTCATACATTGGTTTATTATGAAAGCCCTAATCGGGTAATGGCAACGATTGCGGCGATGGCCCGCGTTATGCCTGAACGAAAAATCGCAATAGTACGCGAGATTACAAAAATCTATGAACAGACCATAATCGGGTATCCGGCGGATTTAATGCACATAGAACCGCCCCGCGGCGAGATTGTTATTGTTGTATCCCCCGCGCCCGAGCATAAAATGTCAGATTCCGAAATCGCTGATATTGTAAATGATATTGCGGCGACGTCTATGAAATCTGCGGCGGCGGATTTGGCGGCACGCGCGGGGATTTCAAAAAAAGATGCATATCGGCGTCTGTTAAACAAGGGGGAAAAATGATTAGATTCGTAGGGGGCTTTGATCGCGTGTCAGATTTGCCAAAAACGCAATTCCCCGAATATGCATTTGTCGGGCGCAGTAACGTTGGAAAATCATCGCTAATAAACGCGATATGTAACGCGCCGATTGCGCGAACGTCAAATACGCCCGGGCGTACGCAGACGATAAATATGTTCAACATCGGCGATCGCGTTATGATCGTGGATTTACCGGGATATGGATATGCGCGCGTCGCACGCAGTGATGCGATGCGGTGGCTGGCCCGGCTGGAGGATTATTTGATAAATCGCCGGCAGCTAACGCGGTTGTTTATACTAATTGATTCACGCATAGGCCCGCGGGATTCGGATTTAGATTTAATGGATTTCTGTGACGCAAATGCAATCCCTTATCAGATCGTATATACCAAAAAAGATAAGCGTGTACGCGAGGAAAAACAGAAAACACTTTCGCATACCGATCACGGGGCAATGATGCCAGATATATTGGAAACATCCGCCGAAAAAAAATTCGGCATAGATACTATGCGAGCAATCATTGGAATTAAATAATAATCTTGGCAATATTTTTTATCCATCAAATCCGGCGCGAATGCTGGATGCGTTATGGGCGTTGATATCCGCGTGCGATATTAATCCGGCCGATATGCTGATTTTTTTACCCAGTCGTCGTGCCGTTCGCAGTGTTGAAAAAATGTTGGTTGAAAAAACGGGGGGGGCGCTGATTTTACCCCGCCTGGTTGCGCTGGGCGAGGCGGCCGACGACGCAGAGGATATTATTGCCGATGACGCGGTTATATCAAATACTGCGCGGACCGTATTACTGGCCAAGCTGCTGGCGGCCGATGCAAATGTTGGAAATATCGCAACCGCGCTGCCGATTGCAAATGATCTGGTCCGTATGACGGATTATATGGAAAACGAAGGGATTGATATTAGCGCCGTTCGCTGGGACGAATTAATCGGTGAAAAATATGCCGCGCATTTTCAGGCAAAAGCGCGAATGCTGGAAATACTAACATCGGTTTTGCCCGGAATGTACGATGGGCGTGCGACTGTGGTCCGTGCGCGAAACGCAGGTATTCGCGGATGGATAGATTGTCTGGATAAATATCGGCTGGTTATTGTATGCGGATCAACCGCCAGTGTTCCCGCGACGCGCGATTTAATGGTCGCCGTTGCAGGCAGGGAAAATGGCCGGATTATTTTGCCTGGGAAAATATCGGGGCGTGTGTGTGATTTTGAATTAAATACTAATCCGTATAATTCCGAATATAAATTCTTGTGCGAAATCGGTTGCGATCCAACCGCGGTAACAGAGATTGATGTCGGCCGATCTGTGATTGATTTTTTCAACGCCTCATTTGGTAATGACCCGGCCGTACCCCGGGCGGGTAATGATTTGCGGCATTGTTCGTTAATTGAATGCGAACGCGAAGCGGACGAGGCCGCCGTGGTCGCAGAAATCGCCGCGCGCGCGATTAAGCAAAACAAAACTGTTTTGGTTATAACCCCCGATGCCGCGGGTGGTCAGCGAATATCGGCAGCGTTTGCAGCGCGTGAGATTCAGGCGGATTTTTCCGGGGGAATATCCGGTGCGATGACCGCGGCCGGGCGCGCGATTTTAAATCTGTTTGACGGCTGGGTTGAAAATAAATCGGATGCGTTTGATAAGCTATATGCGGCGGCGGGCGGCGATCTGTTTCGTATGATTGTAAATTTAATAGACGCGGGCAATATCGCATTTTCGCCGGCGTTTGTGGCGGACGATCCGGCGTATCGCGACATTTGGGCCGCGATCCGGCATATATCCGAATGTATCAGCGCGGCCGGGATTGATTTAACCGCGTCGGATGCCCGGGCGTTTTTATCAGACGCACTGTCGCGGGTGGTTATTCGCCCGGTTATGCCCGATGCACCGAGTGTTGCGGTACTCGGGACAATTGAATCACGAATGCAGACGGCGGATATTGTGATACTAACCGGCCTAAATGACGGTATGTTCCCGGCGCGCGGTTATGAAAACGCATGGCTGCCGCGCGGCATCGCGGATAAAATAGGGTTGCCGCCGGCCGACCGCAAGGTATCGCTAATGTCACTGGATTTTATGAACCTCTCGTCCGGGCCGCGGGTATATTGGACGCGCAGTAAATCCGCCGGTGGCACACAGACCACAGAATCACGATTTTTATCGCGCGTATTTGCGCGCGGTGCGATTTTAAATGCCGACGCGGGCCCTGATATATATCGTGCCGTTTTGGCGCGTGACAATATCGCCCCGGTGTCGCTGGATTATTCCGCACCAACGCCACCGGCCGACTGGTCCGATGTATATGTAACCGAACTGGAGCTGCTGGTTCATAACCCGTATGCGTTTTATGTCCGACATATATTACGTCTGCGGCCGCGGGATGACTATTGGGCGGGACCGGATATGCGAAAATTTGGAACGTTGGTTCACAGTGTTATTGAAAACGCGCGTGATTTAACGCCGGGCGCGCTGATCGCGCAGATGGATGCGGCGGCGCGCGCAATACTTGGGTCGGATAGTATTATTTTTCACTTTTGGCATAAACGTTTTGTTGAGATTGCGCCCGTCGTATCGGACGTGTTGGCGCGCCTGTCCCCCGATGGCAGGACCGAAATTGCCGGCGCGGCCACGATCGCCGGCCGCGTTGTGCGTGCGCGTGCGGATCGCGTATGGGACGGGGGCGTGTTGGATATAAAAACCGGGGCAGCCCCGGGCCGGGCACAGTTATTCGCTGGGAATATGCCGCAGATCGGGCTGGAGGCGTATATGCTGCAATCAGGGGGATTCCCGATACGCACATCCGCGCCGGGCCGCACCCCGGATATAGTATTTTTACAGCTAAAAAACAAAGACGCGCGGCCGATAGAATATACCGGTGATGATGCCGAAAAAATAATCCAGGCGGCGGTGGATAAAACGACGCAGTTATTTAATATCTATTCGGCCGGCGCTGCGGCATATGAATACCGCGCGACGAACGATCAAAAATATCACGTATACGACGATTTGGCGCGCATAGACGATTTATAGGCGACTATTTCAGTGTTAGCATTAAACCTGTATGGTCGGTCGGTTTATCGGCCAGGCGCGGGGATATATCAATCTCGCAATTTTCAACTAAACGCATTGCCGCCGGGTTCGCCATAAAGTAATCCAGGCGCAGGCCCTGTTTTTTACCGACAGTATCGCCCCCGCGATAGCCGTACCAGGTATAGTCAATATCATTCGGGTGCAGTTTGCGCCAAACGTCAGTCCAGCCGGCCGCGATCCATTCGTTCATAATCGCACGTGCCGCCGGGGCCGCGATCGCAATTCCAACATAGTTGGCCGGATTCCATATGTCGCGATCTTCTATTGATACGTTAAAATCACCCCCGATTATAACGGGTTCTTCGCTGTTTAAATACTGGGATATATAGTCTGTAAATGCACGCATCCATTCCAATTTATACGGGAACTTAGGCGAGTTTATTGTATCGCCATTTGGCATATATACGTTAATTAGCCGCAGACGGCCGTCAATTACGCATTCGAGAAAACGGGCATGGGCATCCGGATAGTTCGGCAGGCCGCGAATAGCGTCTTCTATGGAATGTTTAGAAAAGGTTGCAACGCCGTTCCAGCTTTTTTGGCCAAAAACCTTAACATTATACCCGTATTCATCAAATAAATTATGTGGGAATAGGGCGGTTTCAACCTTTAGCTCTTGGACCATTATGGTGTCATATTCGCCGGATTTTAAAATGTTAATAAAGCTTTCAATATGCGCACGAATTGAATTAATATTCAATGTTAATATTTTCATGTTTGCAATCCTTTGTAATAGGATTATAATATCACAGTCCAATATGAAAACAACAAGGATTTTAAGTTATGAATATGTATCAATTACTGGAACGTGCAGCAGCAACATGGCCGGATAATTTATTCCTGGTTCGCGAAAATGTTACGTTTTCAGGGTTTATTGATTTAGTTAAAGCACGTGCGGCATCGTTGCACGCAGCAGGTGTCGGGCGCGGAAAAATCGTAGGTGTATTGTCACATAATATCCCAGAGTTTCCAATTACATTATTCGCCGTTTGGTATCTGGGCGGGACGGTATTGATGCTGGATACCAACCTGACGCCGTTTGAGTATGATAATATGACATCAACAACCGATTGTCATATCGTATGCGCAGAAAAATCGTTCTTTTATAAAACAGATAAATTTAAATTTTATGATATTACATCCAAAGATGGACCGATTAATCCTAAGCTGACGGCCGCGCCATTGGAAACGTTGGACGTCGCGACGCTATCGTTTACATCCGGGTCAACCGGTACGCCAAAGATCGTGCCGTTGACGCACTTTAATTTAATTGAATGTGCAAATTCATTGGATGATATGCGCGAATGGATGAAACCGGGTGATATTATGTACGGTTTCCTGCCGATGTATCATATATTTGGTTTTGCGGTTGAACTGTTGGCGACACTGCATTTCGGCGGCGGCGTATTATTGCAGCCGACCGTTAATCCAAAAGAGATTATGGCCGATTTTGCAAAATATCGCCCCCAGATTATTCCGGCCGTTCCACGGTTGTTTGAGGTTATTCGTAATCGCATCATAGACACGTTAAAGGCACAGAAAAAATGGTGGCTGGCGTCGCTGGTTTTAAAACACGGCCGGATGCTGGAAAAACTGGGCCTGGGGTTTGTCCTGCGCAAGGTCCAAGATCCCGTTCGCGCAATATTTGGTGGCCGCATACGCGTATTAATCGCCGGCGGCGCCGCGACCAAGCCCGAGGTTGAAACGTTCTATGAACGCTTAGGGATTGTATTTATCCAAGGGTATGGTTTAACCGAAACGGTTGGCCCGATATGTATATCGCGTCCGTCAAAACGCCGTTTCCCGTTTGCATTCGGTGGCCCGACATCAAATAACGAATGCGAGATTCGTGATAAAAACGAAGATGGCGTAGGCGTACTGTGGCTGCGCGGGCATCAGGTATTCGGCGGGTATTTAAATAACCCCGGCGTTAACGAGGAAGTATTTGACGAACGTGGATTCTTTAATACCGGTGATATGGTAACAATGGATAAAAACGGTGAACTGCATTTCGCCGGCCGTAAAAAACAGGTTATTGTTTTAGATAGCGGTAAAAACGTTTACCCCGATGAACTTGAAGGGATGTATATTGAAATCCCGGGGGTTAACAACGTTGCCGTATTTGAACATAAGATAAAGAATAAAACTGTTGCATACGGTGTATTCAGCGTTGATCCGAATATGACTATGGAAAAACTTGGCGCCGAGATTGCAAATGCAAATAAAAAGGTCGCGAGTTATAAATGGGTAACGCATTTTGCGATGACAACGGATGAACTGCCGATGACCAGCACGCAGAAGGTTAAGCATCATATCGTTCGTCAGAATTTAATTGATGGAAAATACCCATTACGTAAGGAATAGTTTGATGATTGCGGTCACATCGTGATTGTTATATTTAAACTGTTCTGAAAATTATATTTAATATATAAATAAAATCCCCCGGATGGGGGATTTTTTAACCGAATATTTTTATTAACGCGATGAATAGCATTTATTTATAAATTCGGCCCATAATTTTTCATTTAACTGCTGTTTTTCATCCGTTATCAGGGCCAGCTCTGCGGCCATATCGGTGCTATGCTGTTTTATGTTTTCGCATAAATTTAATTTAGCCTCGCGCAGGATTTCTGCGTACTCGCGTTCTGATGCTGTGCGTTTTTTTGCATCGGCATTTTCCAATTCCTCTGCAACGGATAAAATCCATTTTTCCGCCGGTGATATATTTATCGGTTCTTTGAAAAAGTTTATATCAAAGTTTTGTAGATATGTGCTTTCCGCCGGGCGCGATGGTTTGGGCTGTTTCCCGATACGGGTGTTTTTAACCACCACGGCAATTTTTTGATTGCGTTTTTTGCGATCTGCACTGCGGGTATCCTTAATCGTATGACCCAGTGGTTTATTATTCCCGGCCGGTGTATTTTGTACCGGGCCGTGTATGTTATAACAATAATGTGTTGTAATATATTTCCGTGTGTTATTTTGTTTAATCGGATAGACCAGATGTATGCACATTTTTACTCCTTTGCATATATTTTTTATATTAATTATTTCCCCAGGCACAGTTGTGAAAACGTTGCGTCCATAACATCTGCTGCGGTTATTGTCCCCAGTATTTTACCGATACTATCGGCGGCGCGACGAACGTGTTCGGCAAATATATCATAGTTATCGCCTGCGTTATTTATCGCCGCGCCCAGATCGCAGGCGGCCGATTCTAATAATGATTTTGTTCGTGCGTTTACAACAACGCCGTGATCCGCACCGGATATTTTATCTGATATTTTACTGCGAATTGTATTTAGTAATTTGTCCATCCCGTCCCCGGTTTTTGCCGATACCAGTATCGCGTCCGGGATATTCGGTCGGGTTATATCAGATTTATTAATAACCAAGATTTCGTTTTTATAAACGGTTGAATTGTTCAGTCCGTCGGCACTTTTTACATGAATTATTATATCGGCGTTTTCTATCTCGGTCCGGGTTTTGGCGATCCCGATTTTTTCAATATCGTTATCTGTATCGCGTATACCGGCCGTATCAGATAGGTTTACCAGATATCCGTCAATATCCAATGTGGCATTAACAACATCACGCGTTGTCCCGGGCGTATCCGATACAATCGCACGGTTCGTCCCGGCCAGGTAATTAAATATGGATGATTTTCCGACGTTTGTTTCCCCCGCCAACGTAATGTTCAATCCCGCCTGTACGGCGCGCACCGCCCCATAGCGCGCGAGGGCATCGTTTATCTCGTTATATAAATTTTCAGTGCGCTGATGGATTGTTTTGCCGATATTCGCGGGCAGGTCATTCGCATCATAATCCAGGATTGCCGCCGCATAGGCCGATATTTCAATCATCTGATTGCGCCAGTTTTGATATGTTTCGCTGTCGCGCCCCATCATGGATTTTAGCGCAAATGCACGCTGTCGGTCGGTTTGCGCATCCAGCAGCGCCGCCAGGCCGTCAATATCGGATAAATCCATTTTATTATTATAAAACGCACGTTTTGAAAACTCGCCAGGCAGTGCCATACGCATGTTATTCTGGGATAAAAATGAAAATATTTTTTCAATAACGGCCCGCGCCCCGTGGCAATGAATTTCTATGACATCTTCGCCCGTAAATGATGCCGGGCCGACGAAATATATAATAACGCATTGGTCAATAATATCACCATTCCGGTCGGCAAGGTTTGTAAAATACGCATGCCGCGGTGTGATCGCCGGGCGGCGTATAAACGCCTGGGCCGTATTTTTTAAATCTGTTCCGGATATGCGGATAACCGCAACGCCGGATTTCCCATGCCCAGATGATAGGGCAAATATAGTATCGTTATTCATTTGTTATTTTGTTGTAATGATTTTTAATGCCATCGGAACAAGCTTGGCAATATCTGCGCCCGGGTTGTCCGATACCAGCGTCTGGGCGATGTCAATGACGTCCAGGCGGCGGTAGCCGAGTGATTCCAGTGCGGCGAGCAGGTCGGGCAGAACACTTTGATTATCGGTTGTTAAATCAAATGTAACGCCGCCGATTTTGCTTTTTAATTCGACGATAATTTTTTCTGCGACTTTTTTCCCGACGCCCGGGGCGGTCGCAATGGTTTTTGCATCCCCGGTCGCAATCGCTGCGGTTATCATATCCGGTTTGATAGTCCCGAGGATCGCCATCGCAACCTTTGGCCCGACGCCTGATACCGCCGTTAGCATATTAAACAGGTTCTGGGCCGCGATCGTTGTAAATCCGAACAGGCGCAATGAATCCTCGCGTACAATTGTTTCAATCCACAGCTTAGCCGCGTCGCCCGGGGCAAAGAATTCGGTTGTAAAAACCTTATACCCGACGGGGCCGGCCATAACAATTATAAAACCATCGCCGATATAATCAACAATACCTTGCAATTTGCCAATCATTTGTTATCCTTTTGGGGTAATTCTAATCTAATAAAAGCAAAAGGTCAAATATGAGTGGGCATAGTAAATGGCATAATATTCAGCATAAGAAAGGTGCGGCCGATGCTGCACGCAGCGGTTTATTTACAAAACTTGCACGTGAAATTACAATGGCTGCTAAACTGGGGGATAAAAACCCGGATAATAACCCGCGTCTGCGTTTAGCAATTTTAACAGCACGTAAAAATTCAATGCCGAACGATAATATTAAACGCGCAATTGATAAAGCGTCCGGCGCAAATACTGAAAACTATGTTGCCGTTCGCTATGAAGGGTATGGCCCAGGCGCAGTCCCGGTTATAGTAGAGGCGTTAACAGATAACCCACGTAGAACCGTACCTGAGATTCGTAATATTTTCGCAAAAAATGGCGGTAATATGGGCGAAGAAGGATCAGTCGTATTTATGTTTACACGCGCCGGGCAGATTTTCTATCCGCTATCGGTTGGCAAAAGCGAAGATGAAATGATGGAAATCATTATGGATGCAAATGCCGATAACCTGGAAACATCCGAAGAGGGATATATTATTACCACAAAACCGGACGATTTTATTACTGTTCAAAAGGCGTTAAATGACAGCCTGGGTGAACCGGAACGGGCCGAGCTGACGTGGTTGCCGAATATGCCAATGGATCTGGACGATGAAGCATGGGCAAAAATTGAAAAGCTGGTTGATGCCCTGGACGCGAACGATGACGTTCAGAAAGTATTTACCGCAGCCGAATAGTTTTCGGTGCTGATTATATTAAATCGCCGTTTGAAACGGCGGTTTATTTTATGATATAATATCACCATAGAAATAGGTATATTATGACACGAATATTGGGAATTGATCCGGGGTTGCTGCATACGGGATGGGCAATAATTGATGCCGCCGGCGCGGATCGTAAATATATCGCCAGTGGGGTGATTTTACCCCCGCGCACGGCGGAATTCCCGACGCGATTAGCGGTTGTCTTTCGCGAGGTAACGGCGATATGCGAACGATTTAGCCCGGATGTTTGCAGCATAGAGATTACGTTCGTTAATAAAAATCCGAAAACAACATTAATCCTAGGGCATGCGCGGGCGGCGGCAATTGTTGCCGTGGCTAATCGCGATATTCCTCTATTTGAATACGAACCTAATAAGATAAAAAAGGCGTTAACATCCGCCGGGCATGCCGACAAGGCGCAGGTTGATAAAATGGTTCGTTTATTATTACCGGCCGCCGCCCCGAAAAGCGCGGATGAAAGTGATGCGCTGGCGATCGCATTGGCGCATAGTAATATGAGTAAATTCAGTTTTTAATACGGGTGCTTTTTTGCTATAATAAACACATAACAAAAAAGGTGTTTAAATGAAAAAAGAATCTGTTGATATGTATGCCGCGCAGCTGTTATCGCGTCAGCGAATAATGTTTCGTGCGTTTTTTATAAATTTAATTTTAGGGCTTCTGGTCTGGGGGCTAACGTTTATCCCGGCGTTTTTATATCTGGCCGTCTGGGCAACAGGGATTTCCCCGATGATGATGTATTTTTCCATGATAGGGGGGATCGCCCTGTGGCAGATGCTAGGCGTGGTATTATTCCTGGTCCCGGCGATTTCTGTATGGCTGGAACGCAGATATAATTAAAAAAAACGCCCCCGCGGGCGTTTTTTTATTTCGGACATTTTTGTCCTTATTTTGCGTTTGCCGCCGCCTGTTTATCTTCGTATAGTTTTGCGAAGTCAACCGGCTGCATTACGAATGGCGGGAAACCGGATTCGCCCGTTAAACGGATAAACATTGCACGAACCGCCGGGAATAATAATGTCGGAACGTCAATTAATAACGTGCGTTTCTTTACCTCTTCGTCTTTTTCTTCTTCCATCTGAACCAGTCCGGAAAATGTTGATTCAATCAAGAATATAGATTTATCATCTTTTTCTAGTTTTGAATGAACCTTGGTAATTAAATCAACCATATACAGGTTATTTTCTGCGGCCTTAATCTGAATGTCTATCTGGACGTCAACTTTTGCCGGGCTGTTTTCTTGGTTAAAAAATAATTCCGGGGCGTTCGGGCTTTCAAAAGAAATATCTTTTAAAAACTGTAACATAATATTAAATTTTGCCATTAGCTTTCTCCTTAAAAATATTTATTGGGTTATGTCCGCTGGACTTAACCCAGCATTTTATGTTAATATAGCATTATAAATAATGTTTTACAAGTGGGGGAAAAAATAAAAATGTATATGTTGGGAAAAAAAGTGCTGTTGCGTGGTATTTTAGGAATGGTTTGCGCACTGTCCATTGCGGGATGTGATCTCTCGGCGCCGACGCACAGCGGGGATAATTCCGTTGTGCCGTCAAATCTGAAACGCGTGTCATACGACGATTTACCCGGGTGGCGAGATGACGATGTGCGTTATGCACTGCAGGCGTTTCGTAACAGCTGCCGGGCCAAGCTGCAGTATACCGGGCGCGTCGTACCCGATCGCGAACTGGTCGCGGAAAAATGCCGAATGCTGCCCGCGGCATCAGCGGACGTGGCAACGGTTCGTGCGTGGTTTGAATCTAATTTCCAGCCGTATCAGATCTTTAACGACAACGGGACGTCACGCGGGACATATACAGGATATTATTCGCCAATAATTCCGGCATGCCGGACGCAGACGGCCGAATGCAATGAACCGCTTATGGGTGTTCCGACCGATGGCCGAAACTACAAAGGCGTTGCCAAAAAAGATATTGTTGAGAAAAATATCGGTCGCGTTTTATATTGGGCCAATATAGTTGATGTGCAAAATATTCAAATCCAGGGCAGCGGTATGCTGCAGCTGGACGATGGTCGTCAGGTAAAGCTGAACTTTGCCGCCGTAAATGATATGCCGTTTAAATCAATTGGCGAAGAGCTGCGTTCCCGTGGAATTCGGCCCGACGGGGGGTATTCGGCGGATGCTGTATGGCAGTATCTGAAAAAGAACCCGTCGCTGGCAAAGGATGTAATTTATAAAAACCCGCGATATGTATATTTTTATGAATCTGTCCCGCCGGATGTAATTGGAAAGCTGGGCACGCCCCTGTCAAAGATTCGCAGTATCGCGATGGACGATAGCATATATACATTAGGTATGCCGGTTTATATCAATACCAACCTGTCGGACGGGCGTCGTTTTCGTCGTTTAATGATTGCCCAGGATACCGGCAGTGCGATCCGCGGCTGGATTCGTGCAGATATATTTTTCGGCAAAGGCGACGAGGCGTATAAATTTGCCCACGGCCAGCATGCCCAGGGGGAAATGTTTATATTAATGCCAAAAGAATATAGCTATGTTAAACCGACAAAATAAATTTACCGCCCGTGCGTCCCGCCCCCAGACCATTGCCGGGGCGGTCGGCGGGCTGTTGCGTATTTTCGGTGCACGCGCGTCGGATGCGGATCTGATGGCGCGCTGGGATGAAATAATGGGCGCGGATATCGCGTCCATTGCGCGTTTAGCGGCAATAAAGAAAACACGTGATGGTAAGTTTAATATAGCCGTGCGCCCCGTAAATCCGGCACTGGGGCTGCAGCTGTCGTATATGTCGGACGAGATTGTGGCAAAAATAAATAAATATTTTGGTCGCGATGCCGTTGGCAAAATAACGCTTAGGAGGTAGATATGATGACTCTATTCGCCGTCTTTATTGCGATTGTTATAATCGGGGTAATTATTATTGCCGATCATAACCAGCGACGTTAAGGGTTTGCGAAAATATACCTTTTGTGATATTATATTTTTCCCATAAAGGGAAAGGTGAATTTTATGGCCAAAGATAAATATATTTCAGTACGCCCATCGGTTAGTGGTTTTTCGTTTGCAAATCTCGGACTGTTTACCGGGTTTGCCGACGGTATTTATAATGCTGTTTATTCATTAGTTATTTTAGAGATATTTCGTTCATCGGCAATTGTCGGGCTATACGTTGCTCTATATGCCGCGTTTTGTATGGTTGTTGCATTATTCGCGAACGAACTGTTTCGTCAGTTCTCAAAGGTAAAGGTTTTTTATTTTTCACTTCTGATGCTGGCGGCATGCTATGCGATGATGGGTTTTTCAATACGTCCGCTGACGTTTATTACCCTGGATTTTACGACCGGTATCGCGATTACGTTGGCCCAGGTGTTAATACCGCTGTTTATGTCTGATTTCGCGGGCAAGGTTGGGATGGCAAAGCTGAATTCGCGTTATCATTTATGGTTAAATATCGGCGCGTTATTCGCCCCAATGATAGCGGTCGCGATTGCAAATCAATTCAGTAATCGGGCGGCATTTTTTGCATCTGCGCTGATATATTTTGCCGGCTGGATGTTTTTTAAATATTTCCGAATTGTCCAAGAGGATAAAAAAATAAAGCCCGCAGATCCACGCCGAACATTTCGGGCGCTGTGGAAAAATTCGGTGGCGTTTTTTCGTACGCCCGGGATGCTGCGTGCGTATATTGTAAACTTTGGTTACTATTCCCTGCGTGCGATGCGCTATTTATATGTCCCGATCGTTGTTATTGAAAACGGTTTTTCAAAGGATGCCCTGGGCTGGGTTTTAACCCTTGGGATTATTCCGTATCTATTTTTATCTGAATTTATGGGCCGGGCCGTTCGCCGATTTGGTAAAAATATATGGCTAATCCTGGGGTTTTCGTCGTTCGCGATATTTTCCCTGCTTGCGACATTTGTGACCGGGTATCCGTTGCTGGCAATATTTGTTTTATGGCAGATATCGGGCGCGTTAATGGAATCGGTTCATGATCTGTTGTTCTTTGATGCGACCCGAAAATCCCAGCAGACACGATTTTATGGTGTTTTTCGCACCAGTGTTAATTTCCCCAATGTTGCCGCTCCGATACTTGCCGCGGCATGCATAACACTATTCGGGGCGACGTCCGCCGTATGGTTCGTTACCGCCATAATCGGGGCAATATCTGTTATGGTTTTACTGGCCCGGGGCAGGTAAGTTATTTTAATTGCGTTCGGGCTTTTTTCCTTGTATGATTTAAATACAAGAAAAGGGGAATTTTATGGCGAAGAAAGAAGTTGTAAAAGAAGCAGGCGCTGGGGTTAAAAATCCTGCGCTGGAATCTGCATTGGCGCAGATTCAAAAACAATTCGGAAAAGAAGCAATTATGAAAATGGGGGACGGTTCGCAGCAAAATATTGAGGCGATATCATCCGGATCATTGGGCCTGGATATTGCGCTGGGGATCGGCGGATACCCACGTGGACGTATTATTGAAATCTATGGGCCTGAGAGTAGTGGTAAAACAACGCTGGCACTGCACGCCGTTGCCGAGGCCCAGAAAACCGGCGGCACATGTGCGTATATTGATGCTGAAAATGCACTTGACCCAAGCTATGCTAAAAAACTGGGGGTAAGTGTTTCGGATTTAATTATTTCTCAACCCGATTCCGGGGAACAGGCATTGGAAATCGCCGATACGTTAATTAAATCCGGTGCAGTGGACGTTGTCGTAATTGACTCGGTCGCGGCACTTGTCCCAAAGGCCGAGCTAGAAGGGAATTTCGGTGACTCGTTCGTTGGTACAACGGCACGCTTAATGTCACAGAGTTTGAAAAAGTTGGCCGGATCTGTGGCACGCAGTAATACGTTATTAATCTTTATTAACCAAATTCGTATGAAAATCGGTGTTATGTTCGGCAGTCCCGAAACAACATCCGGGGGAAATGCGTTAAAGTTCTATGCGTCGGTACGACTGGATATTCGCAGAACCGGCCAGATCAAGGACAAAGAAAACGTTATCGGAAACGAAACACGCGTAAAGGTTGTTAAAAACAAAGTCGCACCACCGTTCCGTACCGTTGATTTTAAAATTATGTACGGCGAAGGAATTTCGCGCATTAGCGAGATTTTGGATATGGGCGTAAAATACGACCTGATTGAAAAGGCCGGCAGCTTCTATTCATATAACAGCGAACGAATGGGCCAGGGTGAGGCAAATGCCCGCACATGGCTGCGTGATCATCCAGATGTTCAGCAGGAACTGTTGGATAAAATCATGGCCAAGGCCAGCGGTATCGCCGAAGAAATGACAACCGGGCCGGTTGACGATGCAGACGATCAGGGCGCGGATGCGGAATAAGAATATAATCAACATAGGGGTGTTTTATGAAATTAAGCAGAACATGGGCATTATCGGATATCGTGCTGCGGGCACATATATTAAATCCGTTATGGTGGCCGCGTGATAAACGTCGTGAACACCGTTGTAATATCGCAAAAGTGGCCATTCCACGTTATCTGAAGCGTTATGTTCCGGCCGCCGGGACTGTTGCGGATGGCCCTGTTATTAAAAACGATAAAAACGAAAAAGTGTTCATGTTCTGGGGATATAACCCGACACCCCCGTTGGTTGCAGCATGTATGAAAAGTGCCGAGAAAAACTTAAAACAAGACGTTTTACAGTTAAACGAAAAAACACTTTTTAACTATATTGATCTGCCGGGCGTTATTATGGACAAGCAGCGCAACGGTCAGATAGCGATTGCGCATTTCCTGGATATATGCCGCGTTGAGTTGTTATATAATCATGGTGGTTTCTGGTTGGATTCAACCGGTTTCGTAACCGCGCCGATTCCGCAAAATATCATAGATCAGGATTTCTTTGTTTATATGGCGGGAAATAATGTCGGCAGCCCGTATAGCTTTATCCAGAACTGTTTTATCCGTTCCAGAAAAGGGGCGTATCTGTTAAATGCATGGCGGCAAACCATTCAAAACTTCTGGATGGCCGAACCGCGCGAATTTGACTATTTCATGCATCAGTTAATGTTTAAGGCATTGGTTCAAAACGATCCGGTCGCCGCAGAATATTTTGAAAAAATGCCGCATATTGACCAAGATCCAACACACGCCGTTTGGTGGGATATTGCAAATAAACCGTTTAGTCAGGAATTGTTTGATAAATATACATCCGGTGCGTTTTTCCAAAAAACGGCATATAATGCACCGTGGGCGAAAAACCCAATCCCGGGCAGTGTTGCCGATGTTATGATAAATAAGATGTATAAGGATTAAAAAAAGGACACGCATATGCCTGCAATATCTATTATAATCCCGGTATATAACGTAGAAAAATATTTACCCCGTTGCCTGGATAGTGTTTTAAATCAAACATTTACAGACTGGGAAGCGATATGCGTAAATGACGGCAGTCCGGATGGGTCTGCCGATATTTTATCAGAATATGCGGCGCGTGATAAACGATTTAAAATCGTTACCCAGAAAAACGGCGGACTGTCCGATGCACGTAATTCCGGGATGCGGGTGGCTGCCGGGGAATATATTTTATATCTCGACAGTGATGATTTTATACACCCGCAAACACTGGAAATTACCCATTACCTGGCCCGGCGTGATGCGGCCGATATCGTATCTTTTACATATGATCGTATATATCGTCCGCAGTTAATGATCCGTCATAAATTGGGAATGGATACCGACAGTGTTATTCCGGGGCGTATTTATAAAAAATATAACCCGGCTGATATTAAAACATTAACGACTGATAACGTATATGAATATGCAACCGAACGGGCGCATAATGCGCTTAACCCACGGCGAAAATGGTTAATTAAGCACTGCCAGGTATGGAAAAATTTATATCGCCGTGAATTAATTGCCGATACGCCTTTTATCAAAGGGATTTTATTTGAAGATTTCCCGTGGTGGTCGGCTGTTATGTTAAAGTGCCCGCGGGTAACGATCGCGCCGCTGCCGCTGTATTTTTATGTGCCAAATTTTGGTGGAATTGTTTTATCTGCAAAACAGCTGCGTATTCTGCAGAGCCTGTGTGCCGGGATTAAAAATGCGTATACGTTATATGCTGAAAATGCAAATGAATATCAGATGCGTATGTGGTCGGAACAGTTTTTATGGTATTTTATAAAATGGGCATTTCGCAAGGTAAAATATCTAGATAATGAAACGGATCGTAAAATTGCCCGGGAATGTTTTTGCGATTTAAAACATATCGGTGCGCTGGATAAACCGCCGTTTAAATGGGCAAAAAAATTGCGTGACGATATACATAATTTTGTAAAAGGGGAATGCAAGTAATGTCTGCCCGGCCCGCGATTTCGGTTATAATCCCGGTATATAACGTGGAAAAATATTTGCCGCGCTGCCTAGATAGCGTTTTAGCCCAGACTTTTTCCGACTGGGAGGTGATTTGCATCAACGACGGCAGCCCGGATAATAGTGATAAGATTTTAGCGCGCTATGCGGCGGCCGACCCGCGGTTTAAAATTATTACAAAACAAAACGCCGGTCTGTCCGCGGCGCGTAATGATGGAATTATCGCCGCTCATGGGGAATACATTTTATTCCTTGATAGTGATGATTTTATTCATCCCCAGACGATGGAGATTGTATATTCCCTGGCGCAGAAAAATAATGCGGATCTGGTTGCATTCGGGCATGATGAAAAATTCTATCGCTATGCGCGTGATCTGCTAAATCATGGGCGCAATATTGATGATTTGCTGCCCCGGGCGTCGTTATATAAATATAATGTCGGGAATATTCGGCATAAAACCACAAATAATTTAATTGCACATGCGACGGAACGCAATCATGGTCTGTGCCCGGGGTGGAAAATATATCATTGCTATCCGCCGATGCGTCTGTATCGTCGGATAATGATCGCCAAGATTCCGTTTATTCGTGGAATTATTATGGAAGATTTTCCATGGTGGTCGGCCGTTATGTTACAGCGTCCACGTACGGTTTATGCAGATCTGCCGCTGTATTTTTATATGCCGAATGCAGGATCTATTTTATCCAGTTCCAAGGCCTTGCGGATGATTGACAGCATCGCCGCGGGGTTAATGTATGCGTATAATTTATATTGCGCGAACGCCACCGCGCGCGAGATGAAAATATATAACCGTGAATTTTTATGGCCGTTTATTATTATTGCGGCGCAAAAACTGCGCGACCTAAAAAACGCCGAAGATATACGCGTCGCCCGTGAACGGTTTACCGAATTATATGCGCGTGGTGTTATGGATCGGCCTGCGAATTTACGTGCGCGCAGATATCGCCGCCGCATATTGTCGTTTATAAATAACGGTTAAAAAAATATCCGCGCCCGCGGATATTTTTATGTCTATATGCCGGTGGTTTTAAACCGGTCGGGGATTGTTGTTACCCATTTTAGCCCAAGCATTGCGGGTTTATTCCAGTCGTATATCGGGCGCAGCAGGGTCTGCATTATGCGTGCGATTGCAGGGCTATGGCGGCGATTTCGGGCGCGCGTTATTATATCAATTGTTCGTGCCCGTTTTTTCAGATGCTTTTCCCATGACGGATCACGATCGCCGATTTTATTTTTTATCATATTCAGATCAACGCTGCCAAAGTGCAGCAGATATAGGTTTTTGTTTATATGAAAATTTTTACCCTTTACGCTGTGAAAACCACTGCCCCAGGTTGCCGGGCGAAATAATACAACCGGCTTGGTATAACGGGTTGACATCAGTGCGTATTTACGCTGGGATAAAAACGTGGCGGCCGTGTCTAATTCATCCTCGGTTTCGGTGTCCATTCCAACGTCCAGGCCCAGGCCCGATACAGACGTTTTATTTTTTATCCCCGATAAATAATCCGGCAATGATTTACCGCATTTCGGGTCTGCGATTAAAAATTCATCACAGTCACATCCGATTACAATATCATATCCGTCGGCAAAAAGTTTCTTGGCTAAATCCGACAGCATTAATATACGGGTTTTATCACCGTGCTGAACTGCCTCGTCCCGATGGGGCATTTTTGTAATATGTGCGCACGTCGCCGCCGCAGGTGTTTTTTGTTCCAGCCCGTCAAGGTATATATACAGATTTTCCTGGCCCAGGATATCGCCATAGTATTTAATCCAGCGATTTAAAAAGAATTCATCGTTGCGCGCCATTGTTATGGCAGCGATACGTTTCTTGGATATTTTTTTGGTGTGGTTTTTCATATTCCCTCGGTAAATATTTTATGTATCGCGTTGGTTATATTCCGGTATATTATTTTAATCGGGTTGCGTGTTAAAAGATGTCGTATATATTCATCCCCATAAATACGTCGGGCGTTTTCCAAAATCGCATTGCGGGCCGCGGGTGATATATTGCGCAGTATATATGCGATTTGCGCGCCCAATGCCCCGCGATGACGCGTAAAGGCCAATTTTTTCATAAACGGCATCCCGGCCTGATAGAGTTTCTTTATCTTGTTATAAACGCCGCGGTTTTTAACATAATATAACGCGTCCCATGATAGGTTATGTGCCATCGTCTGCTGCGTGAACCCATGTTCATATAGGCGCGTAATCAGCCCCTTGGATTCCTGTTTCTTTACCGATGTAATAAATGTATTAAACCATTTTGCGTTAAATATGGTCGGTCTGCACCCGATAAACCATGACTGAATATGCGGCCGTTCACGATGGCGTTTTGCGACAATGCCGAATGCGTCAGTATTTAACGCCTCGGCCCGTTCAAGTGTTCCCCCCATCGGCATTAATGGCCCGTATACGGAATCGTTTACCATATACATAAAATCATAGTTTTTTAAGATTCCCATATCACGGGCATAGATATATGCGCGTTTATATGAACCGAAATCGTATTCATCGTGCCGCAGTGCAGCCGCATGAATAACATACGGGGACAGCTTTTGCAATTGGTCGTCCGATACATCGTTACCCATTATAAAGATAACATCCCCGAACGCCGATAGGGCACGAACATAATAAATTAATGAAGCGTCAATAACGCCGTTGCGGTCATATGCGGCGAACAGGAACAATCGTTTTGTCATTTTTTGAATTTTAACCTATGCTATTGTTTAATATAAACTTACACTTTATTGTGTATTTTTGCAACCGAGGAATTTATCTGATTTTAACAAATATCTATGTGCCGGATTTATATAAGAAATTTTTAGCAGTGCAATATAAACGCGCACGGCGGGGATGTCGGCGATCCGATGGGCCGGGCCGGGCAATAAAACGCGCGTTGATAAAAATCATGGCATGTTTTATTCCCGGCCGATATTGTCGCGGTAATTTTCGTACCCGCGCCCGGATTTTTTTATGTGCGGTTAAATATCCGTGTTTTTACGTGTCTTTTTGCGGATATTACTGTCTAGTTCTTTTTTGCGCAGGCGAATTGTATCGGGCGTTACCTCAACCAATTCGTCGTCTTGGATATATGACAGTGCCTCTTCTAGTGATATGCGCCGGGGCGGTGCTAAAAATAATTTTTCATCCGCTGTAACCGAACGCATATTGGTAAGCTCTTTGCCCTTGATCGGATTTACCTCAAGGTCGTTTTCCTTTGTATGTTCGCCGATAATCATCCCCGAATATACCTGGGTCTGGGGATCAATAAACAGCGTACCGCGCGGCTGCAGGTTAAAGAGTGCATATGTTGCCGCCGCGCCGTTTTCCATAGATACCAATACCCCCGGGCGATATTGCGATATCGGGCCGCGGTATGGGCCATATTCTGCAAATACGCGGTTCATAATACCCGTCCCGCGCGTATCTGTGCGGAATTCAGATAAATATCCGATAAGACCGCGTGATGGCGCAGAAAATACAATGCGCGTTTTACCAATGCCCGATGGTTTCATTTCTGTAATCGTTGCCTTGCGCATGGTCATTTTTTCAATAACTGTTCCTGAAAACTCGTCGTCTACGTCAATAACGACATCTTCAATCGGTTCTAAGGTATTGCCGTTTTCATCTGTATGCGTTACGACGCGTGGGCGACTAACGCTTAGCTCGAATCCTTCGCGGCGCATGGTTTCAATTAAAATACCCAGCTGCAGCTCGCCGCGGCCTGATACCTCGAATGATTCATTGTTTTCACTCTGGGCAACCTTTAATGCGATGTTTGTTTCGGCCTCTTTAAACAATCTTTCGCCGATCATACGCGACGTTAGTTTTTTTCCGCCGCTGCGTCCGGCCAATGGCGATGTGTTTACAAAAAATGTCATGGTAAGGGTCGGCGGATCAATCGGCAGTGCCGGAATCGGTTCGCTAACCGACGGGTCGCATAGGGTATCGGCCACGGTCGCTTTTGAAAAACCTGCGATAACAACGATATCCCCGGCAGATGCACTGTCGCGGGATACTTTTTCCACGCCACGGTGTTCAATAATTTTTGTGATTTTTGCGTTTTCAATGAATTCGCCGTTCATGTTAATGGCCTTTACCGCCTGGCCGACGCGAACGGTCCCGGATTCAATTTTTCCCGTTAATATTCGCCCGACGTATGGATCGGCCTCAAGCGTGGTTGCCAGCATTTTAAACGGCGCGTTCAGCTCGCATCGTGTGCCGCCACAATCCGGGGCAGGGACATGATCAATAATCAGCTGAAACAGCGGGGTTAGATCCTTTTTCTCGTCGGCAAGGTCACGAACGGCCCAGCCGTCACGCCCGACCGAGTATAGGTATGGGAAATCCAGCTGGGAATCGGTCGCGCCAAGTTTATCAAATAAATCAAATGTTTCGTTTAAAACCTCGTCCGGGCGGGCATCGGCACGGTCAACCTTGTTAATACATACAATCGGGCGCAGTCCGAGTTTTAAAGCCTTGGACAGAACAAACTTAGTCTGGGGCAGTGGCCCTTCGGCGGAATCAACCAATAAAACAACGCCGTCAACCATGGATAAGATACGTTCAACCTCGCCCCCGAAATCGGCGTGGCCCGGGGTGTCAACGATATTAATCTTATATTCGCCCCATTGAATAGACGTAGGTTTCGCCGATATCGTAATACCACGTTCGCGTTCAATATCGCCGCTGTCCATTACTCGGTCTTCTACTTTCTCGTTTGCGCGGAATGTTCCGGCCTGTTTTAACATATTATCAACCAGTGTGGTTTTCCCATGGTCAACGTGTGCGATAATTGCAATATTGCGAATTTTCATTTAGTGCCTCTGTCGGATTTAGGTTTTTATTTTTAATAAGCAAAGATTATACTAAAAATTCATATTTTCAACAAGTATATGAAAAATATTGATTTTTTTTGAATATATTGCTGGGGTTGCGTGTTGACATTTTAATGTTTGGTGTTATGATTTGGTAAAAAAATAAATAAGGGCAGTTATTATGAATTATGATAAAAAAGAAATTTATATGGATATTTCTGACGGTTTTAAGTGTTTTATAATGCTGGTGCTGTTAAAGAAACGTAAAATGATCGCAAAGCTATCTGAAAAGGAACGCGATGATTTTAACGCCGCGCTGAGATATGTTGAAACGGTCGCACAAGAACCATGGGTATTTTTTTCGCGTGCCGCAACACGGGATGTCTATCAGTTTCTTAATGTCAGCGAATTAACCCCGGTTGAAAAAGATGCCCTGGATCGGATTCGTTCGCCCCGTTTAACAAACGGATCTGATGATTATGTAATAATTGAGCCAAAGACTATTGTGATAAAAAATTCATTAAATATGTTTTTAGATAATGAATTATTTCGCGATTTTTATTCATTTTGCACCCTGGTTCAAAATTGGGAATATGATCGCGTGTCTGCGAACGTTGCGATGGCAGTTAATTCATATAAATTTTCGGCAAAGATCAGACAGGATACGCAGAACTTGAAAAAACAGGTTAAGGTAATGGATGTAAAATCCGGTCCGATGATTTTATGGCCAATACGGAAATTGCGTTCGTGGATGCGTTAAAAAATCCGGCAAATGCCGGATTTTTTTTAATTAATGCTTCCCGCCAATTTTGGTTCGTCCACCCATTAACGGTTGCAGCTTTTTCGGGATATTTACAGACCCGTCTGCGTTTTGGTGGTTTTCCAAAATCGGAACTAATGCACGTGGTACGGCGATCCCTGTGTTATTCAGCGTCGCACAGAAACGCATTGAACCGTCCGCTGCGCGATAGCGGGTGTTCGTTCGGCGTGCCTGGAATTGACCAATAGATGAACAGCTGCCAAGTTCTTTATAGCTGTTTTCACTTGGCACCCAGGCCTCGACATCATTCATCTTTACCTTATTAAATCCCATATCGCCCGTAGAGTTTGCAATAACGCGATAGGGCAGTTCAAAATCCGCGATTATATCGCAGAGGTTGTTTAGGATATGCTCGTGCATTTCATCGGATTGTTCCGGGGTGCAGAAAACATACTGTTCAACCTTATTAAACTGATGAAAGCGTGCCAGACCGCGGGTATCGCGCCCGGCGGCGCCGGCCTCTTTGCGGAAACATGGGGAAAATCCTGCGTATTTTATCGGCAGATCTTTTTCATTTAATATTTCGCCCGAATGCAGTGAATTCAATATAATCTCGGCTGTGCCGGCCAGGCAGCGATCAGTCCCCGATAGCATAAATACATCGCCCGACATTACAGATAAATCCGATCCGATGAAATGCCCGGCGTCAAATATTGTCGCAGGTTTGGTAATTGACGGGCATTCAATAAATATAAAACCGTTCGCGATTAATTTTTGTATTACATATGTTTCAATCGCCAGCTGCAGTTCGGCCGCTTCGCCGATTAAGGCGTATGTGCGCGTCCCGCATAGCTTTGCGATTTTTTCCGGCGCCCACCATCCGTTCATATCCAACAGATCCCACTGCGCGCGTGGGGTAAAATCAAATTTACGCGGTGTCCCTATGCGGCGAACTTCGGTATTAAAACTATCATCCGGGCCAATCGGTGCGTCGGCGGATGGAATCTGTGGGACGCGATGCATTAAATCGTTTAATTTATCCTCGGCTGTGGACAGCTCGGCCAGGTCGGCGGCAATCTCTGCGCCGATTTCCTTTGATCGTGCAATTAGCGGTGCTTTGTCGGTTGCGGTTGGAATTTCACGGGTAATTTTATTCTTTTCCGCGGTCATATTCTGCGTAATTGTTTTTAATTCACGAACACGGGCGTCGAGTTCTAAGATCTCGTCGGTCGGGTCGGCAAACCCTTTAACCCGGCAGGCGTTTTTAACAATATCTGGGTTTTCACGAATAAATTTTATATCCAGCATAGTTTTTAATTCCTTATGTTTAAAACAAATATACTTTATTCGGTCTGAAAAATCAATATTTTCATATACGTATAAAATGTTTGCGCAGTATCTGTGTCTGTGTTATGCTGATGTGAAATTAAATTATAAAAAAGGACAAGGAGTATTCCATATGTTGGAAATCTATGACGTTATTATTTTAGGATCAGGGCCGGCCGGGTTAACGGCGGCACTGTACTGTGCGCGGGCAAATAAAAAAACTCTGATTTTAGGTGGCGATCGCCTGGGCGGGCAGACGGCCGGGATCGCTGTTTTGGAAAACTATCCCGGGTGGCGCGGCAGTGGTTTAGAATTATCTGAATTTATGCTGTCCCAGGCCACGACATTCGGCGCCGAGATTGTATATGCCAGCGCTAAAAGCGTATCGGGTGACGCAGAGAGTGGTTTTAATGTTTTATGTGATGACGATAATAGATACGTTGGGAAAACTGTAATCGTCGCGACGGGCGCATCCCCGCGCAAGCTGGAGATAGAAGGGGCACGTGACTTTTTCGGCAAAGGCGTATCGTATTGTGCAACGTGTGATGGATTTTTCTATTATGACAAAGATGTGATCGTTATGGGTGGCGGGAATTCGGCCCTAAATGATGCGTTGTATTTAGCGGATATTGCAAAAAGCGTGAAAATAGTTTATCGCAAGGGGGCATTTACCCGGGCCGAGGCCGTATTGCGAAACCGTGTCGCGGAACGTGAAAATATTGAATGCTTGTTTAACACCGATTTGAAAAAAATATCCGCCGCTGCGGATTCTGAACGCCTGGTCGCGACAACGACCGACGGGACGGAAATTACCGTTGACGGTATATTCGTTGCAATCGGTCACGAGGCGAATACAGACTTTTTAACCGAGGATATTCGTCGCGATAACATGGGACGTTTAATCCCATCCGAGATGCCCGAGGGTATATTCGTCGCAGGTGACGTTCATTCCGAGATTAAGATGCAGATCGCGACCGCCGTCGGCACAGGCTGCAGCGCTGGGATGGATGCAATTGCGTATCTGAATTCAAAATCATAAAAATACCCGCGTTATGCGGGTGTTTTTTAGCGTGCGTTGCAGGTTTTATGCTGCAGAAATCTAATCTTGGCCATTATGCGTTCCCGACCGGGCAGATCTGACGTTATGCCCCGGGATATAAATTCGGTTGCGGCGTTAATCTCGGCCCTGGTGTATTTATGTAAAACGCGGCACAGCGCTTCCCAGTCTTGGTATATAACGATATTTGTAATCTTGCGAATATATGGTTTTTCAAACATCGTGTGATTAATCCGTATTGCGCCCATGTCAATTATTGTATTGCCGCGGATATTTTCTATGTTTAAATCAAATGGTCGGGCGGGCTTAAATTTTTCAAACGGTGATCCGGGTATCGTTGATTTTCGCACATCGCCATTAATATACGGGTATATTATATATCGTTCACCGCGTTGATTGCTAATCCCGGCCGTAGATACGGGGCGAAATCTGATTTTCCCGTAAAACTTTTTCCCCGATAATAAAAAAGAATTTTGTATCTCGGTATTATGACACCATGCATCGGATAACGCGTATGTATTACTGCTGTGATAGATTTTCCAAACATACCCATTCCCGGTGCCGATATTAATAATAAATGTTTTGCTAAATTGCCCCGCCCCTAGTAATTCAATCGCTGATGGCTGTTTGGTTATTCGGGTCAGTGCGTCGGATAGTTCTGTTAATGCGGGGCATGGCGTATCGGCGTTTACGAATGAAAATATATTCGCATATGGCGAATAGAGTTTTCGTGTCGCGGCGACAAATGCGCTGTGCAGACGACGTGTTGCGTCGCCGCGCATATGCAGCGGGATCATTTCCAGCCATTGATATGGGAAACATCCCGGATTTTTATATCGGCCGGTGATTGCTATGCCGTTCATTTTATAATCCGAGATAGGTTTATGTCGTATGTATTTATTTATCGCCGCCACCGGCGCATCCGCGTTCGGACGTTCGGATATAACCTGGGACAGCTGGGGCAGGGTTATATCACATATCTCGCACGTGGCTGTATGCGAGTTATATTTTTGAATATAATTATCAATTTTATAGCCGAGTTTTTCAATCTCTGGGATAAATGAGTATAGCGCGCGACGTTCGGCGCTGGTTATGCTATCGTTGCATATAAATGAATATCTAAGTGATTCCAGTATCACGCCTTTGCTGATATGCGATATTTGTTTTTTATTTATTATATATTTAAAATTTTGCTCGGCTTCGTTCCTCTTGGCCGCGTTAATGGCGGAATTTAGCTTCTGGCTAACCGATATCTGGTCGTTATATTTTATTACATACGACGGGGTATTTTTTATTCCATGCTTGTTAAATATCAACGGCAGTACTGAAATAACCGATACGTTAAATATCCGGCGTTTTTGTATTTCAAAATAATAAACACCGTTATATATATTTACCGTGTAAACGCGAATGGCGTTATTCCCCGGATGTATAACTTTTTTTAGATTCTGACCAACGCCGGGCGAATGGGCGGTAATGTGATAATTTACCGGAATCTGTAAAATTTCAATATTCGGACACCCGCTGAACGCATAGCGGTATACATATTTTAATTTTTTCCCCATGCATAATATACGCAGCCCGGGGTTGTTGCAAAATACGGGCGATTTTATATCGGTTACAGAATCCGGTATATATAACTCGGTCAGCCCGGGCAGATTATTCCCGACATTTTTTTCTATTGTCCGTACGCCATGCGGAATACGTAAAGCGCCGATCGGATCTAAATCCGATGCATCTGCCGATAAAAGGGTGTCACCTATTATTTTCATTTTATTTATGCTTGCACAGAGATGCGTTTTTGTCAACACGATAATATATCGTGGCGTGGTGTGATTTTTGGCTTTTCAGTTTTGTGTTTTTATGTTAAAATTAAGGTCATAGAGAGAATATGAAAAACATTACACGATTTTTATTATCCGCGTTATGCATAATGCCATTCGAGGTATCTGCGACGCCCGTCCCGACGACGCTGGGCAGTAATTTAACCGCATTTAACGGATCGTCGGGGGCAACAAATAATAATAACTGGAATACGTTGATGAACGCGCGTCCGACTGCGCCCGCGGCGGATTTTGGAAACTGTAATGCAATTATTTTACGATGTGCCCAGCCAAAGTGTTCAAGCGGTGGCTGTTCGTCATTGGATATTGCCCGTCCGATTGTATCGGGATGTGTTCAGTCAAATGCAAACTGCAAGCAATACGGTGACGATTTAATTGAATATATATCAGCACAGCTGGTTGCAACATCAACGGCACGTGCGAATGAACAATCGGCGGCTGCCGCCGCGGCGGCCGCATCCGCCCAGCAGCAACAAAACGCCGTTCAGATGCAACAGCTGCAGTCACAAATGCAAAACCAGATTCAGCAGATGCAATCCCAGATGGCGGCCGCGAACGCTGAAACGGTTGCGCAGCTGCAGTCCGCACTGGATGAACAGAAACAGCTAACCGCGGCGGCAATTGCTGCAAATACCGCGTCTGCGCCCGCAACATCTTCGGCCGCGAATGGTTTAACCGATCATCAGATATCGGCCGCCGAAAGCGGTATATCGGCCGATGTTTTAGCGCGCGAACAGATAGCGGGCGAGGTTATGTCTAAGCTGGAAAACGCCCAGACTAATCTAAAAAAGCTAAAGGCGACGATGGACGGTGTTTTTGAATACGCCGGATGTGATAAAACGGGGAATAACTGTACCGGGCCGAAACGTGTGACAACATTTAAAAATCGTGCGATGGAATTTTTTGAACCGTATAACGACGTTTTAAACGAATTATTTGACGCACTGATTTTGGCACAATCTGTCGGCGTGGATATTAAAGATATTTACATGATGCTAAACGGCAGCTGTAACTTATGGGGACAGTATTTATGCTATGGCGAAAATAAGCAATATAATAGCAATAATTGCAAGGGGGGAAAATCTGTTGCATATGGCGGAACTGCCCGTGGGGGACATGAATGTACGATTAACTCGGTTGTCCCGCCCGAAGATGACCCGGCATGTACACTTCAGAAAACATTAACAGATCAGGAGCAAATTCGCCAGGAATGGCTGTATGCAGAAACCGGATCGCGTGATTCAATTATCCGCCTTGGATGTGCATCGGCTGCGCTGGAAACATCAGCAATGTTTCGGGGACGAAAAAAACAGGCGTCAATTGATATTGACACGCTTCAGCGTATTATTGAACAGGATGCGCCGCGCGTTTATTCTAATCGTTCCGGAATCGGTACTACCCCGGGGCTGGATGGTGTAAAATACTGCGCTATTGGGGAAAAGCGTTATAATGAATTAACAAAGGCTGTAAACCTTAAAAAGCTTCCGGAAACCATTTGCGTAACGGATGCAAAATTAACAAGCATTTTAGCATCCGAGGGCACATTAACCGTAGATACAACCGCCGGTCAGCGCTGTGAAACATTGGCGTTAAGATGCGCCGATAGTGATAATCGTCAGAAATGCATATGCGAAAAAGGTGACGGGGAATGGCAATCCGGGCGTTGTTCATGTGCCAATATCGGCGATGGTAACAAATGGTCGGATGATTTATGTTCATGCGTGGCCGATGACAAACGGCGCTGCGAGGGCAGTGGCGGTGACTGGAAAGACAATAAATGTGACTGTGGGCCGCTGTCGTATGAAAATGGCGAATGTCGCGTAATATCAAAGGATCAGTCGGATGCAATATCTAAGTCTTTATTAAATCAAAATTCATTAAAGCTAGATCCGAGTGTTATAAAGTTATGAAAACGGTAAAAACAATTTTTTCTAATATCTCTGTCGCGATATCTGCGGCGGTGGTGACCGTATTTGCAGCGGGTGTTACCGTGCCTGCGATGGCCGCATATTATGGATGCGATAACGATTCCAATGACCGTATTGTTCCGGAATTGGCGCTGTGTACAACACACGTTTATAATATTGGTAAAACGAAAAATCCCGACACTGATGCCGAACGTCAGCTAATGCGTGATATTGTCGCGCTGAAAACCACGGTCATGACGCAGCAGATGTATAAGCAATATGAATATATGGAATCTATGCTCAGTCGCTTTAAAACCCAATTAGAAAAGGCGATATTAACAACAAAGCTTCAGGCGGCCGGCGCAGTCGGTGACGGCACATCCACGGCCGGCAGCAGTATATCATCAAAGCGCGGCATTTCATCAGCCGAGGATTGCATGGTAGCCGGCGGAACATCGGATGTTATGAATTGCCTGTCGCGAAATATTGCAAAAATTACATCTGAGTTAAATTCGGGCAACATCGGCGACGCCAAGCTGCAGGTAAAAACCGACCTAGGGGTATTGAAAATGTACGATACGTTAAAGGCCGATAGCGTAGACCCGGCGGATAACAGCACCCCGATGTCAACGGCATTGGCTGCGGCATACCGCGAATGCAACAAAGCGTCATCTGACCGTCGCCAGTTGCAGACATGTGTTAACTATATTCGCGTATGCATAACCCGTAACATAGAAGATCTGCAGAACAAGAACCGTTCAGGTAATGCTGCATGGGGCACAGGGCGGTAGTAAATATTACCCCGAACACCGCATTGCGGTGTTTTTTTATCCGCGGTATAAATCCCATAGATGTTTAAATTGATCCGTAAACTCGCCCCCGGTTTCGGGGAAAAACATACAGTTTTCCGCATTACTGTCGGTGGCGCTGTTGGTCCAGTTATATGAACCCGTTTCAATATGTCGCGCGTCAAATATCGCAAATTTATTGTGCATTATCTTATGCTTTTTATTTAATACAACGCGAATCCCCGCATCTTCTATGCGCCCGATAAGGCTATGCTTGCCATGTGACTGCAGCCGATCGCTGATAACGCGCACACGCACACCGCGCCGGTGCGCGCGCAGCAGTGCATCTACGATTTTATCGTTTGTAATTGAATATACGGCGACGTCA
This sequence comes from uncultured Alphaproteobacteria bacterium, assembly GCA_937903135.1. Lineage (GTDB taxonomy): Bacteria > Pseudomonadota > Alphaproteobacteria > Rs-D84 > Rs-D84 > Enterousia. The sequence continues at coordinate 68,094 of CALDAH010000028.1, forward strand.
ATACGGGCATCTGCGTCGTTAATACTTGCGATAATATTATTTTCGCAATCGGGCCCGGG
>CALDAH010000029.1 GCA_937903135.1 uncultured Alphaproteobacteria bacterium
CGCGGGGCAAAATACGCGATGTTATATGGTCAGGCGGCCTGGGCGGATTGGATTTTCGCAGTGATGCGGCCGTCGCACTTCTGAAGCGCGCGGATATTATTGTTACAAACCCGCCGTTTTCATTGTTCCGGGAATTTATTGATTTGCTGATGGAAAACGACAAAAAATTCCTGGCTATCGGGAATAAAAACGCGATTGGGTATAAAACATTTTTTAACCTAATCAAAGAAAGCAAAGTCCATACGGGCGTTAGGCGCTTCCGAGAGATTTTATATTTTTCCACCCCGGATGATCCGATGCCAACAAAAGATATCCCGGCCGTATGGTTTACGAACCTTTCGCACAATTTTATGCGCCCATATTTAGCAACAGGTAAAAAATATTCTGATAATAAATTTGTGAAATATGACAATGCGGATGCAATTAATATTGACAAAGTTAAAGATATCCCGATGGATTATTTTGGCACAATGGGCGTTCCGATTACATTTATTGATAAATATAACCCGGATCAATTTGAAATACTTGGCCTGGATCGGGATTATACAACCGACAGACGTGGATTAAAACTAAATGGCCGTGATATTTATCACAGGATCTTCATCAGACGAAAAAAATAATACTTGTGCGTTCGCAACAAATGATTTTATACTTAAAGTATATGTGGGTTGATTTATGAAATTTATTTTTAAAATATTTACTTTTCTATTTTTAATATCAGTTCCGGCATTAGTATTTGCCTTTGAAATCAAAGACTTATCAGAATATTCATCTATCGGAATTAAAACCTTGGTAAAAAGTGATATAGCAATAAATAATAATAGATTAATTCAAAGTACTAAAAATTTACAAGATATACTTGGTGATAAACCTGCCCGTTTTGTAACGGAATACGTATACGCCGGATCAAAACAATCATCAGAAAGCGGAAGTGCTGCTTGGTATGCCTATTTTCCTCCATCGTATAATGGACGGGTCAAATGCAAATTATATTATGATAATAATACCGTTATGCACTCTGCTAATACTGGCGATATATTAGTAATCGCCAAAAAATCCCCGGATGAGATTTTGTTATTAATTGTTCAACGTGGC
>CALDAH010000030.1 GCA_937903135.1 uncultured Alphaproteobacteria bacterium
CGGCGCAACCCGATATAATCGGGAATACAGTTATCCGTACAACACCGGCCGGCGGCCATACATAGAACCGATGCGGGCCACGGATATTTACAGCAAAAAAAATCCCCCGTTCGGGGGAATTTTTTATTAACGTGAATAGAATTCAACAACCAATTCCGGTGACATCTGTACAGGATACGGAACATCCGCAAATGCCGGTACACGTGTAAATGTCGCGGTAAAGTTTGCACTGTCAACGTTAATGTAATCCGGGAATGCGCGTTCCGCAGATTCCAATGCCAAAACAACCAACGGCATCTGTTTTGCTTTTTCACTAACAGTAATTACATCGCCCGGGCGAACCTGGTATGATGAGATTTTTACGCGTTTACCGTTAACATAGATATGACCGTGGCTGACCAACTGACGTGCCGAGAATACGGTTGGTGCTAATTTTGCACGATAAACAACTGCATCCAAACGACGTTCCAGCAAACCGATTAAGTTATCCGGTGTATCGCCTTTCATATTGGCGGCTTCTAAATAATATGCGCGGAACTTCTTTTCCCCGACGTTACCATAGTAACCCTTTAAAGTCTGTTTTGCGCGCATCTGTTTTGCGTAATCAGATGAATTACCGCCACGTGATGTTGGCCCATGCTGACCGGGTTTGTATTTACGTTTGTTAAACGGTGATTTTGCCTGCCCCCATAGGTTAACACCCAAGCGACGGCTGATTTTTAATTTACGAGTGCTACGTTTTGCACCTGCTCTTGCCATTTTATATCCTTTTGGTTTTTTTATTGTGCCGGATGTTTCACAGAATCCTTATCATAACAGGACCAAAAAGCACTGTTACTTAATCAGTTCTGATTACCCAGCGGGATGCAGTTTATATTGTTTTTTATGAAAAATCAAGCATTTTATAAATAATAAAACCTATAAAAACCGGATTCTGTGGTATTTTCATCCCTGAAACCGATCATGACTACCCGCTGGCGAATCTGGGGGATATTATGGTCCGTACCTTTGACTATTTTATAATGAAAAGAATACCCCAGCGATCGTAATGATTGTGAAATGATTTCAAAGCATCGGCCACTTTGCGCGGTTAATAACCCCTTTACGTTTTCCAAAAAAAAACGCCCGGGGACGGCGCTGTTTAAGTATTTCTAATATATAGAAAAACATCGTACCACGCGTTTGATCGGCAAACCCTTGGCGGCGACCCAGAACCGAAAAAGACTGACACGGGAATCCGGCACAGAGTATGTCAAAATCCGGTATATCCGCGGGATTTAACGTTGTAATATCATCGGCAATGCAATCCGGCGGCATATTAAAATTTGCCTGATATACCCGACGCGCCCATTTGTCTTTGTCACAGGCAAAAACGCACTTCGCCCCGGCATTTTCAAATGCGATATCAAATCCCCTGACGCCGGAAAATAAATCTATAAATTTATATTGTGTCATAAATAACTCCGTATAAAAAATCCCCGTGCGTGGCACGGGGGATGGAAATAAAAAAGCGGCCCTATGGCCGTGTTTGCGTGTTATTTATTATAACATAAATCACCTGAAAAATCAATGGGTTTTATGCGCTGTAATAATCCCATTACTCGCGGCGTTAATGGTTATTACGCACCCGGGTATATAAACATAAAAATTTTTCCCACGTCTAATAACCGTCCGATCCCGCGCGCCGATAATCGCATGGCGACACCACGCCACAGGATCATCACAATCCAACATCAAATTACGCCGAATCCTGTCCGCCCCGCGATCGGTCGTATGCAGCAAATCCATTGAAATGTCCGTTAAATCATTTATGGCCATATATAAAAAATATCTTAAAATTTTCAGATATTCAAAATAAATTTTATAGATAATGAAAAATTTAATGGGGGAAAATCCCCCATTAAAAACTTTTGCTATATATTATCAAAGCCGATACATTACAGAAAAATATAATTATTTTTCGTTTTGTTCGCTTATCTTTGTAATATCAATACCGCGTTTCAATAATGCACTGGCCATGGAAAACACCTGAGCTTCACCTTTCTTATATGATGCAGCCTTACTTGCGCCCTTTAGTGCGTCAGCGGCAGAATTAAAATTTTTTACATTATCAGTCATTTTCAATGCCTCTTTAAAAACATCTCTCTGACACGAAGCAATATATACCGACAAAAATATTTTGTCAAGTATTAAATTCCCCGCCGCATCAGATGTTAATAGTTACAACCGTACATTCCGCAATTACCGTCGGTTGAATATTCCTCTACCTCAACCGCTACGGGGCCGGGCTGTGCGGGTTCTGTATAATGAACTTCCTTTACAACGCGAACACGGCGGTTTTCTGCGTTCGGTGTATTATCCGGCGTCGGTACTTTCAGTCCCTGTTCACCGGCCGATACGGCAACGATCTGGCTGGCCGGGATACCGTATTTAATTAACATCTTTTGAACCGCATCCGCGCGACGTCCCCCCAGCGCATAGTTATAATTTACGCTGCCAACGGTATCGGTGTGCCCAACAACGGATACTTTTATATTTTTATTTGACTGGGTCGCGGTTGCCAATTTCTTAATCAATTCCTGGTATTCAGGTTTAATTGTGGCCTTGTCAAAATCAAATCTGATTTCAAATATCTCTTCCATGACGTGCTGTTTCGGCTCTAATGGGATCTGCTGAACCTTTATCATGGTTTTTTCACCGGCCATTGCCTGAATTTTATCCAGTCGTGCGTTAATCGCCGCCAGTTCGGAACGCATTGCCATCATCATATTAATAAATTCTTCGCGCGTTACCAGTTCGTCCCCGATCATCGGGATATCATCTGCTGCGGCACAGCTATCGCCGTCGGCACATTGCCCGGCAACCGTGTTATTATTGCTGTTTTCAATTGATTTATCGCCGCCGTAAATATTTTGATTAAATACCATCGGCTGAACCGGTACAGGGTTAATCAGATTTTCCGGTACATTTACGTTATTTACAATAATTACCCCTTCGCGCGCAGCAGATGCCCGGTTCATAGCGGCCAAATTACGCGTATCCGGATAATAAGAGTTCCCACGTGTCGTGGTGGTTGCGACCATCATTTCACCGTTATTATCTGTAATATCGGTAACGGTTGTATTTGTAACGGATTTCTTTACAACCTTGCCGCCGCGACAGTCACGCAGTGCCGTCATTGCTTTTTTAAAACGATCGCGACATTGACGTGCGGTTGCCCCCTGCCCCGATGCAGCCGCGGACAGCCAGCAGTCGAATTTTGCCTGTGCCTCGGCCGCCAGTTCAGGGTTATTATCACTGGCGTCGTTCTTTAATTCATTTAACAGCTCGTTATACGCAGAATATAGCTCAAACCCTTGCTGTTCATCATCAATTGGCCAATTTTCCAATGTTTCAGGGAACGGCAGCTCGCCCGAGAATGCCGCGACAGCCTTTTGTGCGAACAGTTCGCCCATATCGGCATAACCGCTGGTTCGTGCATTATAAATTGCATATGAACGGTAATTCATCGCTAATTGGTTCAGAAAAGAATCTTTATGCGGTGCGGAATATACGTCCAGGCTTTCCACATAATCAACCGTTGGCGTTGATACCGGCCCGTAGTATACGTCATCATTATTTTTATGTCCCGCGCACCCGGTCAATACCGCCACAGATGCAATTACCAACATCCGAGATATAATCCATGTTGAAACAACAGATTTATTTTTCATAAAAATTTCCTTTCTATAATCTTTTATATTATACGCATTTTAAGGGTATGAGTAAAGCGAAAAGTCACATAAAAAAACACCGCATCACGTGGTGTTTTTTTACCTATCCAGTAACTGGGTTGCCAGTCCGCCAAGTGATGACATACCGCCCTTTAAATCACCGCCGGCGATGCCGCCAACCGACTGCATAATTGTCCCGGTATTTGTTTGCGCCCCGGTTGTACTGATTGTATCTATCAAGAACTCGCCCCACATTGAACGCTTTTTCGCATTCAGCTTCGCATACGAACACTTTTCAATCTTAGCGATTAATTTAGCGGCCATCGTAGCCTCGGCCGGGGTATAGTCTGACTCGGCAAAATCAATCAGATTAAATATATCATATATATCTGATACTGTTTTTTCACTTTTCGGACATCGCGCCGATCCATCCGGACAGTATTTAGCAATACTTGCACGCGGGAAGTTTTCCCATACCATTCCGGTATTTCCATCACCGGTAAAACGTTCATAACATATCTCGGCATCGGTCCCGGCGTTTTGTCGTACCGCCAACTGATATCCGCCCGTACTGGCCCGACACGGGTCACGGCCCAGCATACGCCGAAAATCATTTTCACTGGCGGCGCCGGTTTTTGCCCATTCCTTAACCGTATTATTTACGAAATTTATTTCCTGGGTTGACGGCATACATTCCGCCGTTAAATCTTTTTGTTTTTTATTTAATTGCTGAACCCCCGATACCAGATTTAAAACGGCCGGGACCAGGCTGGATACAGACGACGATGCGTTGCTATCCTGTGTGGCGACCGGGGCAGCTTTCTTAACCGCGACAGCGGCCACGGCGTTATTTATAACCGTGCCAGCAATCAAGCCTGTTAAAATCAGCGATTTGAAATTCATCTCTCTTTGGGTTGATTATAACACAAAAAATAAAATGAATAAATATAAAAATTGCTTTTTATAACATAAAACGCTAAACTTAGCATGTGAAAGCAGACAAACGCAGTTTTATTATTTTTACAAAGCACCGGCGACTTAAACGACTCTGGCAGTTTTTCTTTACCGGCTGGGGTCTGGTAATGGTTGCATCACTGGTCGCCGGGGCATTATTTACCCGTCAGTTATTATGGACGCCAATATCTGCGATAAATATGACAGATATTGTAAGTAATCAGTTTAAAATGACCGGGGCATCGTTTGCCGGTACAGATTCCAACGGCGACCCATTTAAAATTCGTGCCGCATCAGGGTATCAGGAATACGAAAGCCCGGATATAATATACCTATCTGCGATATCGGGAACGGTTAATCGTAAATCGGGCGGGCAAAAAATAACCGATAACATATCGGCCCGGTCGGGACGTTATAACCGCCGGGATCGTACAATTACACTGCAGGGAAACGTTCGGATAAATTCCAGTAACGGCGATCGTGTTTTAACAGATGAATTGGTGATAAGACTATGAAGCAATCAGTACTACGCGTTGAACATTTATCAAAATCATACGGCAAGCGAATGGTTATTCGCGATATATCCATGGTCGCACGTCAGGGCGAATCGGTTGGTCTGCTCGGGCCGAATGGGGCGGGAAAAACCACTGCGTTTTATTGCATAACAGGTCAGCTTGGTGCGACCGGCGGTCAGATATTTTTAAACTCTCAGGATATTACGCACCTGCCCTTTTATCAGCGGGCGCGTTTGCATATTGGCTATCTGCCCCAGGAAAACAGTGTTTTTCGCGGTCTGACGGTTGAACAGAATATTATGGCGATATTAGAGGTTGTTGAACCCGATAAAAAGCAGCGTAAAAAGAAGCTGGACGCGTTATTAGAAGAGTTTTCAATATCGCGCCTGCGTAACAGTCCGGCAACGGCCCTATCGGGCGGGGAACGTCGTCGCGTGGAAATCGCACGTGCGCTGGCAAATGACCCAAAGTTTATATTATTGGACGAACCATTTGCAGGAATTGACCCGATCGCCGTAAACGAGATTCGCAGCCTGGTATCCCAGCTAAAAAACCGTGGCCTGGGGGTAATTATTACCGATCATAACGTACGCGAAACACTTGGGATTACCGACCGGAGTTATGTACTGCACGACGGGAAAATTTTAAAACACGGTACAACCGCCGAAATCGTAAAAGACGAAATGGTAAAGAAAGTATACCTAGGCGAGGATTTTGTAATGTAACCCCGGGGCATCCGTCCGATATGATAATTAGATAAAAAACATCCCGCGATATATTCGCGGGATTTATTATATTCCTGGCGGAGACGAAGGGATTTGAACCCTTGATACAGTTGCCCGTATACGCGATTTCGAGTCGCGCGCATTCAACCACTCTGCCACGTCTCCGTGTGCTGGGTATTATACAGAATAGGATTTCTTTTGCAAGGGTTTATATTTGACTTTATTTTCAACCGTTATACAATTTGGATCATGAAAACATTTAACGAACAAGTTTATGATATAGTCGCAAAAATTCCCGCCGGTCGCGTGGCAACATTTGGTCAAATCGCCCAGATGATCGGACGCCCGCGTATGGCGCGATTTGTCGGATATGCGTCTAATAATAAAAACAGCTGGCATCTGCCATGGCATCGCGTAGTATTTAAAGACGGCAGCCTCTGCGGGGCGGGATTTTTTGATCAGCAGTATAAGGCACTGAAATCCGAAGGTGTTAAATTTACCCGCGATAAAAAGGTTATTATGGATCAATATCAATGGAATCCTGAACGTGATGGCGTACCGATGGATATTCGCGACTTCCCGCTGGTATTCTAAAAACCAACGCTTATGCCCGTGCGAATTATTATCCCATTAACATCATCGTAACGAATTACCCCGATTCCAATATCACCACCGATATTATCCATTACAGATTTAAATGATATTTTACCGTTCGCGTTTATATTCCCGGATGTATCAAAACCTATGCGCATATCAGATTTATAAATAATACCATCTATTTCAAAACTGTATTCTGTATCTATGCCGATATGACCGGTTAAATTAAAATCTGTATCGGATAAAACCGTCGCCCGGTCATATCCAATTCCAGCAAACGGCATTACGCGGGTTATACCGGACGAATAAATCGTTGTTGTAATATCCGCCCTGCCGTATAAACTAATCCCTGCGGGATTCCGGGTTATATTGGATTTATTCAGTATCGGGCCGGTTCTGGATTCTGCAAACGTTGCACCGGTCACAGCCGATATTGAATATGTATCGTTTATCCGATGAAAAACTTTAATATTTCCGCCATATGCCAAAACTGAAAACATATTTATATCATCGTCATAATCGGTCGTATATGAATATCCCGCGATTGCGATATTTGTATTATTCCCCGCCATTATATGACCCCGGCCGAAAATACCATATCCATTAATAGTATCAGATACGATATAAAGCGATTGAATTTCCATCCCGGGGTCATCGGGTATTCTGTCCGCGGCCAATAAACTATTAATCGCACGAACCGGCCGCATTATGTTAATCGGGTTTACACTTACCGAATCGGATATGATATCGTTTATGGCATTTAAATCACCTGCGTTATCCAACGCTGTAACCAGCGGATCGCGGGGATTTATATCGCGCAATGTGTTTATGAAACCGCCGACGGGATCGTTTAGTATTTTCGTATAATCGGTTTCCCTAACAGAACTAAGATACAAATTTCCATCAATAATATTCGGCAATATTTTATACAGCGGATTATTGTTATACGCATAAACAGATATATTTCCAATCCCGGATAGATTTGATAAAACGGGAATATCGCTGATTTCAAAATTATTGGATAAAAATATATTTACGTTACCGGAAATCTCAATTGCCGGGGATGAATTTTTATAATATGCAACGGACGCACTGTTATATAGAACCAAGCTGGAATCATGTATGGTTATATGATCGGCATCTGAATTCATCAATGCATTTAATGGAATGTTATTCGCGTCGCTTACGACTATATTAAAATTCCCTGCGACATTGATAAACGTAACATCCGCAGGCGATGAAATAATCTGAGTTAACTCGGCATTTTCCCCAAGATAAAATGTCCCGTGAATATTACCACTGTTTTTCAAGGTTAAACTAACATTATCCGCTATATAGAAATCAGCGCTAAGTGCCCCTTGGTTATGAACAAACACAGAATTATTAACATTTATTGAATCAAATTTATATTCGCCGGAATCGTTAAATACTGTATCGCTGAAAATATTATATGCCGAACAATACGCATCAGCAATTGTCCCGGCCATGGATATGCAGATCATTGATAATGAAAATATCCCTCTCATCCCCATGGGGGATATTAATAGCATATGAGAATAAATTCATAAAGTATAAATTTATTTTTTATAAAAAAATTTCCCCGACCGCGATCGGGGAAATATAATGATATGATATAAAAATATTATTTTGATTTTTTTGCAGCTGTTTTTTTATTTAGCTTTGCTGCGATCATATCTTTGGGCAATTTTTTAAATGTAAAAAACCATGCTCTGGAATCTGTTGTTTTATCGCCCGATTGTTTTTTCCGGCGCATATCATCACTTGTTGCCGGCGATGCAATTAAAACATCGTCCCCCGGTTGCCAATCGGCCGGCGTAGCGACCTTAAACGCATCCGCCGTCTGCAGCGCAATTAGCATTCGTTTCACCTCGTCAAAGTTACGACCGGTTGACGCCGGGTAATATAATATTGCGCGAATAATTCCGGCCGGATCAATTATAAATACTGCGCGAACGGCATGTGTATCGGACATACGCGGATGAATCATTCCATACTTTTTTGCAACAACCATCCCTGCATCGTCAATTACAGGGAATGTAATTTCCATATTTTCCCAGTCGCGATATTTAATATCACGTATCGCATTAATCCACGCCAAATGGGATGGGACCGTCCCGACGGATAAACCGATCAGCTCTGTATTCATCGCCCGCAGCTCTTCGGCCAGTGCCTGAAATGCCATAAACTCGGACGTGCATACGGGGGTAAAATCACCCGGGTGCGAAAACAGAACTACCCATTTCCCGGCATAATCACCGGGGAAATTAACCGTACCGTTTGTTGTTGTGGCGTGAAACTCCGGGGCCGGGTCACCGATTAACGGCATCTGCGGCGCGTCGCCGTGACAATCGCATTCTGTGTATGCGTCGCCGCAGTCACACAAATCAAATAAATCGTGCATATTTTCTCCTTATGTTTATATATAATTATATGGTATCAGTCGTTTTTCATATCCGGCACAAGAACGTATTCATATTGCATAAAAAAACTTTACTCTTGATAAATTGTGCTAAGATATAAATAATTACCGAAAAAGAAACAAAGGAAGAAATACTATGAAGCGTTCTGATATTATACGTTCTATACAGGTTAAGTTTAAGCATATGCGCCCGACTGATGCGGCGGCGATACTTGATACCGTCGCGGACCATATGATTGAAAGCATTTCCCGCGGGGACAGAATAGAAGTTCGTGGATTCGGAACATTTCAACCACGTGCCCGCGCGACCAAGGTTGGATATAACCCGTGTACCGGCAAACCTATGCCGTTACCGGCCAGTACGACAATCTTGTTTAAGCCAAGCCGTGAATTAACAAAACAAATGAATGGGTAAAATAAAATGTTATTTGGTAAAAGATCTGGGATTAAAAACCGTAATCGTGAACGTTATGACCGCGTACGACGGTTAATGTGGATTAAATGCAGCTCTTGCGGGCGTTTGGTTTATTACAAAGATTACAAGGAAAATAATTATATCTGTCCGCGTTGCGGCAAGGCATTTATTATGACGCCAAAACAACGCTTCAATTTGCTATTTGACGATAATAACTGGGAAAAGCTGCCGCTGCCGATTGTATCGGATGACCCGCTAAACTTTGTTGACCGCGTCCCATACTGCGATCGTTTAAACGAGGCCCGCAACGACACCGGATCCCATGACGCAATAACAACCGCCGATGGAACAATCGGGGGAATTCCAGCGACAGTATGCATTTTAAACGGGGATTTTATGATGGGATCAATGGGACGTGCCGCCGGTGACGGAATTATCGCCAGTATGGAACACGCGATTGAAACCCGTCGCCCGTTTATTATGGTTACCGCCAGTGGCGGGGCACGTATGCAGGAAAATATACTATCGCTAATGCAGATGGCCCGAACGACCGTTGCTGTAAATAAACTGCATGCGAATGGAATTCCGTATATAGTATTACTAACCGACCCGACATACGGGGGCGTTACCGCGTCATTTGCGATGCTTGGCGATATTCATATCGCAGAATCCGGCGCACGTATCGGTTTTGCAGGACGACGCGTAATTGAACAAAATATTCGTGAAAAACTGCCCGCGAATTTCCAGACGGCGGATTATCTATACGAACACGGTATGGTAGATATGGTTGTGCCGCGCACAGAACTGCACGATAAAATCGCAACTATATTGGCCGTTTTAACAAAACAACCGCGCGAACCAAAGGCGGTAAATGTCACCACACCGGCCGTTGATACATCAAAAAAGGCCCGCGGCATGGGTGAAAACGACGCATATGATAAAGTATTACTGGCGCGAAATGAAAACCGTCCGCACTTCCTGGACTACATTAACGGAATTGTTGATGACTGGACATACCTTGCCGGGGACAGAACATATGCCGAAGATCCGGCCATGGGCAGCGGTATTGGTTTCTGGCGCGGGATTCCGGCAGTTATAATCGGCCAGGAACAGGGACGAACAATTGAAACACGTCAAAAGCACAGATTCGGTATGGTAAACCCGGACGGCTATCGCAAGGCACAGCGTATGATGCGCCTGGCGGAAAAATTCAACCTGCCCCTGATTTCGTTATTTGACACGGCCGGTGCATTTGCGGGCCGCGAAGGCGAAGAACGTGGTCAATCCCAGGCGGTTGCGCAGTCTATATCAACCGGTCTGGCGATAAAAACGCCATACGTTGCCGTAAATGTCGGTCAGGGTGGATCGGGCGGTGCGATCGCGATTGGCACGGGCGACCGTATACTAATGCTGGAAAACGCAATATATTCGGTAATTGCACCGGAATCATGCGCCAGTATTTTATGGCGTGATAATAAGTTCAAGGCAACCGCCGCCGCGGCAATGCGATTAACAGCACGCGATATGGCCGAATTGAATGTTATTGATAAGATTGTCCAAGAACCTGCCGGCGGCGCACATACCGATTGGCAGACCACGATGGAGCTGTTATCGGCTGCCGTCGCCGATAGCATCCGCGAGCTGCAGGAAATCCCGGCCAGCGAACTACCCGGCCGTCGTGCGGATAAATTTATATCAATGACCCGTGACGTAGAGATTTATGCACCTGAGCATAAATCGGACGATCACTAATGCGCCGATATAGCAACCACCGCGTAATGCGGTGGTATTTTTTTATCGCGACACCAGCGCAAAAATATACGCGAATAATTATATTATCGGCCGAAAAATACGTTTTTTAATGTTGTTTTTATACTTACAATAATTTATAATTATGAACGAATTCAAAGGGATATTGAATTCGGGACTTAGAAAATCCCATAAATAAGCTGTGTATGCAATTACACTGGTATCCGACAATGGATTGTCGGCGTTTTACGCCGATTGTTTTTCCATTTCCCGACAATCGGTCGGGAAGCCGCGGCTATGCAATAGGGTACGCACCCAAAGGCCGCGGGGTCATTCTTATTTATGATTTTTCTAGCTTCCCGACCACCAATATTTGGTGGTTTTTTGTAACCAATCAAAAGGGATGTAAAATGAAAATCATATTATCTGCCGTTTTTGGAATAGCTTTGGCGGGCAATGCACATGCATTCTCTTGCAATGCGGGGTATTTCTATAATGGCATGCTATGCGCGAAATGCCCGGATGATTTCCCGTATTCTGCGGCAAACAATTCCGGCGGCGCAAACACATGCTATACCGGGCGCAGCATTGGCTCGCTTTCCAATCACTCATATTACGAAGAAAGGTGTTATTATCAGGGCCAATGTACCAACTATTTTCTGTCATGTTATGGCGGGTATTACGATGCAGGATACGCCAGTACAAATATGACCTGCACCGCGGTCGGGGACACATACTACAGCGTTTATCCCGCATCACGATCCAGATGCCCTATGTATTCATACCTCAGCGGTTCATCATCATACAACGCGTATGGAAAAACATCCGGGGGCGATAACGCCAATAGTATAACCGACTGCTATATCCCCAGCGGCACAATGGGTTCGGACGCAACGGGAACATACATTTATACCGCGGATTGTAAATATTCGGCGCAATAATAAACACAGCACGGATAATTATATAACTATACTTATCCGCGCTGCAACAGACTTAACATAAAATCATCCAGATCGCCGTCCAATACTGCATCGGAATCAGTTTTTTCAACACCGGTTCGAACATCTTTTACCAGCTGATATGGATACAATACATAGTTACGTATTTGACTGCCCCATTCAATTTTCTTTTGTGCGGCCTTGGCTGCGTTTTCTTCGGCCGCGCGCTTTTCCAGCTCCAGCTCGTATAGCTTGCTTCGCAGCATTTTCATCGCCATTTCTTTGTTCTGAATCTGACTGCGTTCGTTTTGACATGTAACAACGGTATTCGTCGGGATATGCGTAATTCTAACCGCACTATCGGTTTTATTAACATGCTGCCCCCCCGCCCCGGATGCACGATATGTATCAATACGCAGATCTTTGTCGTTAATCTCTATCTCTATGCTATCGTCAACATCAGGCCACACGTCAACAGATGCGAAGCTGGTCTGGCGTTTTCCATTGGCATTAAACGGGGATATACGGACCAATCGGTGAACACCGATTTCATTTTTCAGCCACCCATATGCCCGTGTCCCGGATATACGATATGTAATATTTTTTATCCCGGCGGTATCACCTTCGTGTTCTTCTATTACCTCGCATGTAAATCCGTGACGTTCCGCCCATCGTGCATACATTCGCGATAACATCTGCGCCCAGTCCTGTGCCTCGGTCCCGCCGGCGCCGGCCTGAATAAACAAAAACGCCCCGCTATTATCGGCCGGTTCACGAAATAACGTAATAAACTTTGCCCTGCCCGCGGCCGCCGCCAGTGCTTCAATTGCACCAATAACATCCGGGTCATCCGGGGCAATTTCATATAAATCACGCAGGTCTGAATACTCAGATTCCAGACCGCGAAATTCAGCTAATGTTTTCTCCATCCCAGATTTTTTCTGTAAAACCACACGTGCGGCATCGGGATCGGACCATAAATCCGGATTATTTGTCTGCAGATTCAGCTCTGCGATATCCGCGTCCAGCTTATCGGGGTCAAAGAAACCCCCGTATAGCTGTAATATCGTCGGATATTTGTGTTAAAATTTCATTTACCATAATCATGCTTGGAATAATATCAGTTTATTTGCCGGAATCAACTGATTTATAGCTTAAATCGCAAATGAATGTTTGCCTTTTGACGGGGAATATGTTAAAATTTTTTTAACGAGAGAGGTTTGCATGAAAAATATATTTTTTGCATTTGGCCTAATTGGCGCAGTTATCGGCGTATCGGATTCATATGCCTTATCGGCCGGCACGGTCGGTGCGACGGATACATCACGCGGGGTTTCGGTATATACGCCGACCACGAACGGCCAGCGCGGGAATCAGGGACTGGCGAATGCATATAAACAAAACCAACGCAATACTTATTATATGGTAACGCAGCCGGACGTAGATTCTGCATGCCGGGAAAAGATTTATAAATGCCTCTCGGATTATTGCGGTGATGTAACGGTTGTCCCGGGGCAGCGTTCATCCCGATGCCAATATGCAACCGAAAGTGAATTATATAACTACGCATTACTCTGCCTGCAAAAGGATACATCGGTATTATTACCTCAATACAACACAAACACTCGCACCGGTGCGAGGGGATTAAATACTGCGGCGCGTCTGTGCCCGTCATATGTTCAGCAGGAATTAATGTCATACCTGTCTATGTCAAATATGGCCGACCAGCTGTCAAAATCTCACTCTGATTTATGCCTGCAGCGTCGCCAGGAACTAGAAGCGGCGATGTCATGTCATTCGGTTGCGCTGGCATACGGGAATGAAACGGCCAGTATGCTAACCACGCAGCTTACCGATTATTGCGGCGCGGGCGTCCCGGGCGGCAGTGCGGAAATGGTAACCCGATTTGCAAACGCGGGAAATGTTGGCGCGAATATCTGGGGCTGGGCCGAAAAAATCGTCAGCCTGGATTTGAATAAAAAAGGCTCTGACTGGCAGGCGGCGGTTGACGCGGTTTTGGCGGGATATACAAATCGGATGAACCTGGCATGCGGTGATAACATGCAGCTAAATACCGTATCACATACATCCGGTGCCGCGAACCAGCCAACGGCACTGCAGACCGCCGCCGCATTAGCCATAGGCGTCGCATTCCCGACCAACCCAGTAGAGGCTGAAAACCCATACGAAAACTGGTCCGTTTATATGGATGTTCAGTCACGTTCTGAACTCTGGGATTATGACACAGCGTATCAGGTAATTCAGGCGGCACTGACCAATCCGGCCACAACCCAGAACGCATTTTTAACCAGTGCCCAGATGGACAATATGCAAACGGCATATAAACGCGGCACAAAGGCATTTATCATTCGCGACAGTGCGCGCTGCTATATAATTCCCGTTACGACATTAACGAAACAGGAAACATCACTAATTGCGCAATCATTTGCAAACTGCATCAGCAAATAAAAATCCCCCCCGCGGGGGATTTTTTTATAACGGGAATAAACTTGATTTTACCGGGCCGCGTATGGAATAATATCATATATCAATCAAACAACAGGGGATGTTTATGAAAAAGGTAGCTGTGTTATATATAGCCCTAGGGCGATATATAGTTTTCTGGAAAGATTTCTATGAATCATGCGAAAAGAATTTAACACCATGCGAAAAACATTACTTCGTATGGACGGATAATACCGAATTTGAATACTGTAATATGCCAAATGTAACGGTAATCCCTGCGAAACGTCGCGGATGGCCGTATGATACATTACTGCGTTTTCATATGTTCATGGAACAAGAAAAAGAATTAAAAAAATTTGATTACATATATTTCTTTAACGCAAATTTTGAATTTATTAACCCCGTTGATTTAGCCGAGATTACACCGCGCGAATGGCACGATGGCCTGGTCGCGGGATCACATCCCGGTCGCTGGGGTGATATCTGGGCAAATGACATTGTACGTTTTCCGTACGAACGTCGCCCGGAATCCACTGCATATATCCCGGTCGGCCAGGGACGGCATTATGTATGCGGGGCGTTTAATGGCGGAACATCTGCGGCGTATCTAAAAATGTGTAAAACATTGGCAAAAAATGTTCAAACCGACCTGGATAATAATATCGTTGCATGCGTTGACGATGAATCACACTTAAACGCATATATGGCGGATAAAAAATTCTTGCTCTGCGGGCGCGCATATGGATTCCCCGAAGGCAAGCTAAAGCATATAACCACGATTGAAAAACCAATGGTAAAAATAATCAGCCGGCACAAGGACAGCCCGAAATACGGCGGCGTACGGTGGCTGCGTTGTCAAACAGATAAAAAAATGCCGAATAACTGGTTCTATCGCAATGTAATGCGTAATGTATGCCGAACGGTCGCGGTATTTATCCCCGTCCGTAAATACAGACAAAAGGTTCGCACATATTTCGGATAATCCAACCACATCAGCCACCGAATTCGGTGGCTGATATAATTGGTGCAAATAATCCATCGCGCCGTGAAATGGAATAGATATAAATTATTTTAATCCACAACCGCGCACATAACCATCCGCCGGCATGCGGGGCGGCGTGTTTATCGGCCCAATGCAACATTACCGGTTTTCGCACAGATCTTAAACAGATATAAAAAAATCCCCGCATACACGGGGAAAGTTTTTTTATTTTATATTCCCAAACGATGGCTAATTTTCATCATAAATATTGATTCATTTCCATACTCGTCTGTGTTATTCGGGTTAACACGGTATATAAATCCCAATGCCCCGTCGGTAAATTCCCCCAGACGATGATTATACGCCAGATTTAAACGCAGCTCGCGGTTTTCCGGACGCAGCCCCAGATTCGCGACATGCGTATCGGCAATACTTAAATCGTATTTGCCATCTTCTGTTTCAACGACATCATAATCCGCATGGGCATATTTAATATAACCGTGCTGGGCCGATAATGGTCGTGCGATACTCATGCTAAAATTACCGGCATCAATGCCAAATGCGAATGCATTTGAATAAATATCAGACACGCCTAAGATAAACTCGCCGCGATCAGATGCAGTTGTTCGCGCAAACGTAGAACGCAACGTAAACACCAGATTATCCCGCGGGGCATAGCGCAGCTCTGCATCAATATATGCCGTATCCCCTGCGCCCATGCTTAACAGTCCACCAGTTTGTGCCCCTAAAATTGTATCGGTTTCACGCATTGCACCAAATGCTGTTTTAACGGCGAACCCGTTATTCGCCCAGCGCATATGCGATTGCGCCCCGTGCATACGCCCGATTAATGCCGGCATATACTGCGATGATAAAGTCGGATCATTTTCCAGCAATCCATCATCCGTTATAACGCCGGAAAATGCACGTCCGCCAAATGACCAGTTCCCGGAATTAAATTCTATGTCACTGGCAATAACATTTGAAGCCATTGCCAAAATCGGATTAGACATACCATTAAACCGTGACGCGCCGTCGGTAAAATAGCGTTGGTATGATGCGGCAAAATTCCATGCCCCGCGGCCATAATCCAACCGCAGTGCATCCAGTCCGCCCATACCATCATCGTATGCCCGGTCAGATATTGCCATTGAAAAACCGACGTTTCCGATCTGATATCGCGGTGCAGCATCACGGCGCGTTTTTAAATCCCCCAGGACATCGCCCATATAAAGCCCGCGCTTATCCGTTTCGCCGATTGCAAATTCGTTTTCCCAAATACGTGGTAATCGCAGTTCGCCATCAACACTTTCCAAAATATCATAAAACGGCGCAGAAATTGATGCCCCGCGTGGCCGAAACGCAGATGATGCACGGAACATGGTATTGGTTGCCGCCCGCCAGTATGCGTTCCCATTACCCGATACGATATTCGTGCCATCGTAATAGAAAATCTTTGACGTAGGCTTCGTTGCACGTTCAAGATTAATTAAACCGTATCCGAATACTTCTTTGAATACATCTAAATAATCGCGTCCTTCGGATTCCCATTTATATTTATAATCATTTGGCATTTCATACATAGACTTCAGATGCGCGATTAACGCTTCCTTGGTTAATGCACGGCCGTCATCTGTTGACCCCAGATATGCCCCGTCGGCGGTTAATGCCAACAACGCGAATAGTTGTTTATTATTCAACCAGCTAAATGCGGATTGAACCGCCCCGGCGACCCCGGCGGCCGACGCCACAGCCAATTCATCGGTAACCCCGGCGGCGGCAAAGCACCACGGGTCAATACCATTTGCCCCCTTGCCTGCGACGCCGCAGACGCGCGCTTTATAATATTTATCATCAGACGGGTCATCGGGCGTACCGTTTTTATCCTGCCACTGGGACAGTGCGTATTTATTTCCCGGCACATACCCTGAAATGGATTCCGTCCCACTGGTCCCGGTCCCGACCTGGCCAACGGCGACAACCGACATAAACAGATGATTTAGGTTATCAAATACCAACGGTGCGGCGTTTTCAAATGTTGCGATCTGGGTTCTGCCGGAATAATTACTGTCGTCGGTTTCAAACGCGCCGGTTGAAAATATAACCAGCGGCAGATATTCCGACCCCAGCCGCCCAAAGAAATCCGCGGCATCCGCACCGGGCAGCGCATCCGCGCCACCTGTTCCATCCGTCGTATTGCGGTTATAGTATTCATTTACAAACGATGAAAACGCAGCCTGGCGGGCGGTTTTATCCCCGGCCGCAAGTATGTCGTCCATATCCTTGGCATCTTTCGCGCGCAGCGGTGCAATAACCGATGCATTCGCTAAAATATTTGGAAGCGAACGGCCGCCAATGCTTTGGTCACCGGCACTCCAGAACACCGCTGCCTGACGCAGGGCTTTATAGTTAAGATAATCTAATACCCCCTGCTCTTTTACCAGAACCAGTTCATTATTCTGCAGCTGGTAAACTTTATCAATTTTTCCGTCGCCATTATTGTCAATATATAATAAATCGTCCGCCCCGAAATATCCTTTGTACGTAACTGTGCCGTTTGTTGCAACAATGCTATTTCCGGTGCGCGTAACATTTAATTCCAGATTACCGTCGGTAAATGTTATCTTGCTAAGTACGTTATCGGTTAATTCATATGTTCCCTGCTGTGTTGGTGTGGCAACCTTTACCATACCCGTGCCGTCCCCGACGCGGAATATTGTCATCTGACCGTTGGGCATAAATCCCATAAAGTCCGCATCAGAATAACCCGAAAATGACCCACCAAGTATTTTTGCCAACAGATTATCCTGGTCGCTGGCGGCCGTGTTATTAATCGCCGTCCCATGCCCGGTTAAATCCAGTGCGTCAACCAGTGTTTTATCCTCGCTTGTACTGTCATCTAAAATAGACTGATTATCCGTTCCGCGGTTAATAACATTATTATAATATTTGCTGGATATCATATCATTACTGGCCTTATTAACGGCGTTCCCGTTGTCGTTAAGTGTGGTCCATAGAAGCAGTTGATCATCCAGTGCATTTTTTCCGGCCGACAGCTCGCCTACGGGCTTTTCAGCCGCGTTAATACCATTTGTTGTAATCAGCGCCACGTTTACGGGCCGCCCCCCCATTACTCTTTCCGGCCCCAGATTATTACCATCTAACGATACCGGTTCGCGGGCCGAATTACGCAGCGTTCGCATACCTAAATACCCGCGGGCCAGCGGGGAATAACCATGCATCATTAGCAAATAATTTTGCTTATATGTATCTGTTAATAATTTAAAATTTTCCTGAATTAATGGCGTTTCGGACGTCGCGAATGCATTTAAATTTTTTGCATAGTTTTCACGTTCCGATGCAGCGTTCGGCATCGCCGGGCCATATGGCAAAACCAACGACGCAGTAGGTCCAGTATTCCCACCCGACCCATCACCACCAGGGCGCGTACCGCCGGACGAAGAACCACCGCCGCCGCCACCGCCGTCAAACACATCCGTTAACAGGAACAGCCCACCTACGACAACGGCGGCCCCCGCCGCCGCCAATGTTATGCTTTGGGCAGAGGAGAGTCCGCCGAATAACCCGCCGCCGCCAATCTTTTTATTTCGGGAATTATATTGCTTTATCTGCTGATCACACCGTGATGCATCCGCGCCGTACATCTGTAATATCTGGGCGGCCCGCAGGTCATTATTCATCAGCGCCGTACATACCAGCGACAGGCCCGTACTATCCGTATAATTAATATTAGCACCGCTGTTGACCAAAATCTGAACCTGTTGAATATCGGCATTTTTTGCCGCCGACAGCAGCTGGGCCGCGATCATAAAATCATTATCTGCGCCATATGCAATAATTGGCGAAAAAAACAATGCAAATATAAAAAATTTGATAAATCTCATGCTAATTCTCTCTGAGATATATATTAGCATATCTTATTTATATGTCTAGCAAAAAAAGTCCGCCGGATGGCGGACTAAAAAACATTTAATAATTTTATTAACGGCTGTATGTTACCTGACGTTGAGTATGTGTTTTAACCGAACGTCTAATAACAACCAACTGGGCATTTGCCGCGGTTAATGAATCCGACAAATGATAGTTATTAATTGTACCGTTGTTAATATTAACCGTTGTGTTATTTGCACCATCGTTAACATTTACAACAACCGGAACGGATTCAGCCGGACGCGGCACAACAGGTGTTACCGGTTTCGGTGTTGCCGGCACTACTGGTTTCGGTGCAACCGGTGTTACAGGCTTCGGTGTTGCCGGCACTGCAGGCTTCGGCTTGGCCGGCGTTGCAGGTTTAACCGGGCGACCATTGCCCTTTGATTTTTTGCACTTAATCAAACGACCATTTACGGCCACCAAAGAATCATTTAAAACCCCGATGCTATCTTTTAGGCAAACGATACTATCGCTTTTGATTTTATTATCAGAACGCAAAGAATCCATGTTACGGTCCATAATGCTGATTCTTTCGGCGTTTATTTTCAATAACGAGTCCACTTTTTCCAGACGGGAATTCGTTTTTTCAAACTCTTTCTTAGTGCTGCATGAATTTACATTACAAATAATCAATGCAACAACCAACACGCACGCCGCAGGTGCAGCCATATTTAACAATACAGATTTATCCAATTTAAAAGCCATTTTGCTTCCTTTTTTATTTTACACAATAAAATATAGACAAACGCAACACCTTTGTCAAGAGTTTGTGTTAATTATTTTTTATTTTCTCTTTGCACACATTAAAGATATTTGATATAGTTCTTAAAAGAGAGAAATGAAAAAAAGCACCTTTATTTTATTGGCATTTACATTAATATCACCGTTTTCTGCAAATGGTGCGGTATCGTGTTCACGTGCCAGCCTAACGCGATGCCTGGATTCGGCATGTGCGATTAATTTATCATCTAATGCGGCGGCGCGATGCCAATATTGCGGATCATCGTCGGCCGGAACGCCCCCGACCGGTGCAATGCGATCGGTTTCGGTTGGCCAATCATCTAAAAACACCATTACGGACAAAGAGCTAAAAAATGCCCCGACCGATCCCGGCGAACGATATGCATGGGCGACGGGGGAATGTATAAAGAAAATCCCCGGCTGTACCCCGGATGATGTATCCGAAACATACGACAGTTTAATTGAACAATCATGCCGGGCGGCGGGAATAAATGCCCAAATGGCAACGCTGCAGGCGGCGGCCCGAAAAACTAAAACAAAAACCGAATGCAATACAGATATTCTATCGTGTATTACAAACGCAAAAAAATGTGGCCCGGACTATCGTGCCTGCGAAAACGATGCCGATTTTAATAAGTTCTTTGCGGCCTGTAGCGCAGAATCCGCCGGCTGTGATGATTATATTGGCGATATCCGAACCGGCCTGATTGCCGCACGGGATAATGCCGTAAAAAATGCGGATATATTACTGGCCAGTATTACAAAATCATATCAAAACGCACGTGAATCTAAATTATCCGCCGCCCGCCAGGCATGCACCGACAACGCGGGACGCGACAGCTGCGTTGCAACCGTTTGCGCAAATAATATGCGTAATAAATGCGGCGTTGGATATGAATCTGAAAAATCAATGGCTATTCAGCTGTGTAAGTTTTACGAAATCGCCTGCGCAACATTAAAATAACCAAGGTATATATAAATAATGAATAACAGACTTGGTAGTTTTTATAAAAAAAATAACACCTGCAAAATCGGTATGTTTTTCTGCACCGTAATTGCTATAATGGCATTGGCAACAAATGCCCCGGCGGCAGTTGTTCAGCGCGGGACAACATCACGCCCGAGTGCCGTGCGCCCAAATACGACCGCCCGGCTGCCAACGGTCAACGCGAATACAAATACCAATAATACACAAAACAATACCACAACCGCCCCGACCGATGAATCTAACGCGGCGACCGATGACGCACCCGCCCCTGCCCCGGCAGAAGAGATAATAATAGAAAACAAATCATCGCAGTTTAGCACCGTTCTGGACACATCGTCGGCAACCGCGAACGACACATCCGAAAACAGCCTGGCGGAAAACATCCGTCGCCAACGTGCCGCCCTGGATGCCCAGTCGTCAATATCGGCCGCGACCAAGTCCACCGAAAACGCCATCGCCAACGGTCAAAATACATGTGATACGGGTCTGCGAACATGTATGCAGGAAAAATGCGGCAAAGATTTTACTAAATGTAAAACCGATACAGATACCACCTGGGGCGGTAAAATGGATACGTGCCGGCGCACCACCACATGTTCGGGCGAAGAATATCGCATGTTCTCGGCCGAGATTAAGGCCGACCGCGACACAAACGCCACGCTTGCATCATATAACGCTATATTGGACTGCGGGAACAGCTATAATAAATGTATTGAAACCCAGTGCGGGCAAACCTTTGGCAAATGCCTGGGTAAATCTGCCGGGGACGCAGCAATTGCGGCATGTTCAAAAATTGCCAAAGATTGCACCCAACAGGACAGCGGCCTGGCATCGCGCAGTGTGTCTGTATTCGGCACTCTGCGTCAGGATGCAGAAAAACAGGTAAAAAAGGACGAAGAACGCCTATACGAACTGCGTGATTTAATGGCATCGCAGTGTTCACGGCTTGGTGCGGTATTTGACCAACGCAGCCTGGATTGCATATATACAGTAAATTTCTTTGCGGCGAATTCCACTACGCCGATGGCATCAAAGAAATTATATGCGGGCGGTACATTTAACTGTGATCAGAACTGGTTCGGCGTTGACGTTACAACGTATAAAGAAAACGCATACCGTTTAACCCGCGAACAGGAATCTGCGACATCAGCACTTATGGGATCGGGCATCGGAATGGCGACGGGCGCAATTACATCTGGTGCAATTAACCGCGCAATTGACCGGCAAAAGGCAGAAAAAGCCGTAAAGAAAGCAGAAAAAGAAGACAAGAAAGACGCTAAACAGGCGGACAAATCAGACGCGGACGATAAGGCGGATAAAAAAGAATCAAAAAAACAGGATAGATCATCTGATAAAACAAAAGAAAAACCTGACGCGACCAAAAAAGAAATAGAAAAGAAAGCCGCAAAGGAACGTTCAAAATCAAGTGAAAAAACAGAGGAAATCCTGGATAAAAATTCTGAAGAACAAAACTCGCAGCCTGATGCCCAAATAAAAGATAGCACGAATAACCAAACGACGAATCGCGACACGCCAGAGGTCACAGCCGATTCGTCGGCATCAACGCCTGCTGAAACAAAGTAAGAATAATATGAGAAAATATTTACCTGCGATCTTTTTTATAAATCTGATCTTACCGGCATGGGCAATTAACATATCGGGGACGATTGTTGATGATGAAAACCAGCCGCTTACTGGCGCAACAATTAAGGCCCCGGACAAGAACATTTGGACAATCTCGGATAGTAACGGTAATTTCACGCTAAAAAATTTTCCGGATAATACAAATGTAATCATTTCATTTGTGGGCCGTGAAACAAAAGAGCTATCGCCGTCCGAGGATATGGGAACAATAAAATTATTATCCACAGCCCCATCCATAGGCGAGGTTATCGTAACGGGATGTAACCTAAAAACACTTAACGCCGAAATCGCAGAATACGACCCAGAATCTGAGAAATGCCATCCCACCAAATGCAAAGAAGGATTTGCATTAAACGCCGATAAAACCAGCTGTGAAAAAACAGATGGCGACTGCACCCCCGATCAGGCCGCGGCAGTTGAAAACGCAACAGCGACAGCATTAAAAAATGGCAAATGCATCGCAACCGAATGCAAGGACGGATTTGAAATAAAGAACGACAAATGCAAGGCAGCCCAAGAAATCCAACAAAAAAACAGCCCACAGCTTAGCAAAGAAGACGCCGCAAACCGCATGGACGAGCTGCAGGCGAACGCAAAAGCATTAAAGGACAATGAACGTTCAACCGAAAATAAATTACTTGGCGCCGCAGGTATTGCGACAGTTGGCATCGGTCTGTCACAAACCATGTCGGCCAAGGCTGAACAATCCGCAGACGAAACGGCCGAGCAGGATATGCGTGCACATTTGGCGACATTTCGCTGTACATATGGCGGCAGCACCAGCATCCAGGGTGGCGAAAAAGAAATCCAGCTGCCGGTAATTGATTTAAGCAAAAATAAATCCGAATATATAACCACGGCCGCAGCGTTAAAAGAGATGAAAGCATCCCTTGGCCTGATGCCCGGAATTGAATCCGAAGAGATAATAGACGCGGCGACATCGGGGCTATACGACGATGTTGCAATCGGAAAAACATCGGGGGCGTTTACATCACTATCGCGTGCCATAACCGACGCGACCAGTGCGGATGCCGCCGCCTGGGAAAAACAAAAGGCCGACAGTGCATCAAAATTAAAAACCGGCGCGATAATGGCAGGCGCAGGGGCAGTCGGCACTGCGATCGGGAATGCGCTGATAAACAAAAACGCGCCGCAGGATAAATCTCGTGAGATTAACGCGAAATACGACAAACTGAAAAAAATGGCCGACACCGCCGCCACAGATCAGGAAAAAATCCCGTCAAAAAAATGTTCCGAGTTTACGGGGACTACCCAAAACGGCAATGCACCGGATTGCAGCTGCAGTGATAAAAACGCACGTTTCTTTCCGGACGCCGGCGGCTGCGTAACATGCGATGGCGGCAAATCGTATAACGATCAAAACGAATGCGTTTGCCCGGCAGATCGGCCCGTTGAACAAAACGGGACATGCGCCGCGGCATCGGCCGGATGCGCGCTTACCGGACTGGTTGAAACGTCCAGCTGCGCATGTATTCAAAACGCGATGCAAATCGGTAATGCATGTATCTGTGATGGCGGAAATGGTTTTGTAAAAAACGCCGACGGGAAATGCGAAAAGATTCCGACGCCCGCCCGGACAACACCTAAAATAGATGTACCAGACCTGGATTTCAGCGAATTTGAAACGAATGAAATATTACCGTTCGCATCTAAATCGGGCGATACCATATTTAACTTTTCATTCAAATCAGATAAGCTATTTGCATCCGGAAAATCTACGCTATCCAGCGCGGCGACAACCGAATTCTTAAATGACTTTCGCACGAAATTAGATGCGGCATTAAAAGAACAAAATATAAACCTGGCCCAGATGGATTATTGCGTTCAATTAACAGGTCATACGGATCGCACCCCGATAAAAAAAGGTATTAAGCTAACCAATCAATCACTGTCCGAGGCCCGCGCCAAAACAATCAAAGATGTGTTAACGAAAAACAACACCCCGCTTAAGGCTGAAAATACAATCTCGCACGGGGTCGGCGAAAGCAACTGTTCGGTCAGCGAATATCCTGCCGCAAACAGTCCCGAATGCCGGCGCGTTGAAATAAACATTACGACCGGTGCGTGTAAATCATAATATCCCTATCCCCGTATCACGGGGATTTGTTTTATTTCCCCCGCCCTGTTCTGCCCTCCGGATTTTTTATTTGCGTTTATATCCCAAACATTATATAATTACCGTGTTATCGGGTGTTCCGGTAACGGGGTGTGGAAACCTCTCAGCAGCGTCGGAATAAGTACTTATGGCGCGCAATTTGCGCTGTTTTTAATATTTATTACGACGAAAAACAACTCCTGTCCGGATGGTCAGGAGGGTTCGTGGAATAATATTTTTATTAATAAAATACACGACACAATTCTGTTGATTGTTTCCAACCTCCTGACCACCAATGATTTGGTGGTTTTTATTAACAAAAACACGGGGCAACACAGAAGATGAAAAAAATAATATTTATCCATGCAATTTTAATCACAATCGGCGCATTTAACCGCGCATACGCCGAATGCCGAATTCACACATCATGCACCGGATGTGTTGTGGCCGGCGAAATACTCAGCCCAACAAACAACGACTGCGGCAGCGTATCAACAACCCATTATGCGGTATCGGAAAACGGTTTAAGCAAACCTACATATACCGTATACAGCTGCGCATCGTGCAAATCCGGATATAGCCGCCGCGAACAGGTCGCGGTGTTATCGCCAACATGCATTGTACAATATAATATATGCGAAGAAAACTGCACCGGCTGCACGGGTTGTACCAGTGACGCGACATGGTCCGCCGCAGGAACGGGATATGAAAAAAAGGTTACCGCAACATGCAACTGCAATACATGCAACCGAACCA
>CALDAH010000031.1 GCA_937903135.1 uncultured Alphaproteobacteria bacterium
GCAGTCGTGATTCAATCGCGGATTTATTATCCTGGAAATATTGCGATACCTGATTAATTATATCCTTGGCGGCGTCAATATTTGAATCCCATGATATATCCCAGTCAATAGCGTCCGGCTGACCGCCCGCCAATTTATATGCACGACGCAGCGCGATTTTTAAATCTTCGTTAATCTGGCTGTCGGGGATTCCGTCGTTTATAAATGATTGCAGCTGTTTTAATTGCTTCTGGGCAATTTCATAGAGTTTATTTAAATCTTCTTTGTTCCCAATTCCGGGGCGTGGTGATGTGCTGCCGACGCTGCTTTCGTCATACCATTTTTCATCCTGCAGTGCGGCTTTAACGTAATTTACGACCTCGAGTTTATTATTTACCTCGGTATGCATGGATGTAATCGCCAGGTTCGGATTGCGATATCCGCCGGATGTAACGCCGACGCTATGCCGGCTGCTGGTACTGCTGCCACTGCATGCGGCCAATGCTAATAGTGCAATTAATGATATGGAAAATTTCTGAATCATTAAATCCCCCCGTGGTATTGGAAATAGATATATATTCATATTAAGAGCTAAATATATATAAATCAAGGTTAAAGTATAACCCCGGGGAAAATTTTTAATGCCCGTGTGCAGCGACATGGACCAGGATACTGATTATAAATATTATTGTAATAACGCTTAGAATAATTTTTTGCGTTTTATGCGATTTACCGCCATTACAGTGTTCGCATGAACATCGGCATTGGCGCATTGCCAACACCCATGACAGTCCCAGTGCGAGTGCGGAAAAAACAAAAATCCACGGTTCAATCCATTCGGGAATAATATGAAAATGGGCAGATTCCGGCGCAATCAGTCCGATAACCGATAATGCGATCGGCATGCCACAGCAAAATATATGCGGGACAATAGATGCGATAATTCCGATTTTTACAGCTTTGTTTTTCATAATAAATTCCTCGTGTGTTGGGGGAATTCTATATTAAAATTTTATAATAACAAATGATTTTTTTAACGGACATGACTATTTCCCCAGACCGGTTCCGGTTAATATGCTTGGTATCCCTAACAGGGCTCGAACCTGTATCTAATTCTTAGGAGGAATTTGTTCTATCCTGTTGAACTATAGGGACAATAGAGGTATTTTATTCCTTGGATTTTAATATTGCAAGTTATAATCTATGCCGTTATAATACCTTGCGAAAAAGGAAAGGGTAATGGGTAGCAGACTGGTCGGATATGGGTCTTATTTGCCAGAAAAGGTTATGACCAATCAAGATTTTGAAAAAATAATGGATACATCAGACGAATGGATTGTTCAACGCACCGGGATGCGTGAACGTCACTTCGCCGCCGCCGATGAAACGGTTGTTGATATGGCGGCAAATGCCGCACGTCGCGCATTAAATAGCGCAAATTTAACAATAGATGATATTGACATGCTAATTGTTGCAACAACGTCATCCGAATTGGATTTCCCATCAGTCGCGGTTCAGGTCCTAGGAGCACTTGGGGCAAAAAATAATGCACCTGCATTTGATGTTCGCGGGGCATGCACGGGGTATATATATGGGCTGCATTGCGCGCGTGCGTTTTTTTCGGCCGGTATGCATAACCGTATAATGGTTATCGGCGCGGAAAAGATGTCCCGGTTCATAGATTTTAACGATCGCAATACTGCCGTTTTATTTGGCGACGGGGCAGGAGCGCTGATATTTGAACGTTCATCGTCCGGTTATTCTGGAATTATTGATACCGTCGTTATGGGTGACGGTCGGGAATTTGATATGCTGCACGGCAGCCCTGATCATAAAATTATTATGAACGGGCCCGAAACGTATAAGAAAGCTGTTACATTAATGCCCGCGGCCGCCCAGCATATTATGGAACATGCCGGTATTACGGCCGAAAACGTAGATTGGATTATCCCGCATCAGGCGAATTTGCGTATTATTCAAAGTGGCGCGGCCCGTCTGGGATTTCCGTTGGAAAAAATATTAATAACCGTTGATAAACACGCCAATACCAGTGGCGCATCCGGTGTTTTGGCACTGTCGTATGGACTGGATAACGGGTATATTAAACATGGGCAATTGGTGTTATACCCGGCGTTTGGATCAGGGCTAACGTGGGGTGCGGCATTAATCAGGGTATAGGGGAAAAATATGGCAACAGTAACAAGAAATGATTTTGCAAACCGTCTGCGGGAACGATTTGGCCTGACGACTGCGGATGCGTATAAGCTGGTAGATGTTATTTTTGATGAAATCCGCGAGTCGTTAATTAACGGCGAAGAGGTTAAGTTCGCAGGTTTCGGCAGCTTTAAAATTTTAACTAAATCTGCCCGTATGGGACGAAACCCAAAAACGGGTGCGCCGGCGGTAATCAGCGCGCGTCGCGTGGCAACATTTCGCCCCAGTACTGAATTTCGTGCCCGCGTGGCAAAATAAAAAACGCCCATCGGGCGTTTCTTTTTTTCCCCCGGTCGGGGATTTTTATTACCACAGTGTAACGCGTTCGTTCGGTGCGATATACATATCATCGGCGGGTGTTATATTAAATGCATCATACCATCCGGGGATATGAACCAATATTCCGTTAACACGATTTTCGCCAATTGAATGTTCATCGGTTTTAGTCAGACGTATCGCCTCGTCCGGGCGAATATTTTGTGACCATGCGCCGGCATATGCGATAAAGAATCGCATATCGGACGTTATGCCGTTTACAGAATCCGATGGAACGCCATAGTTTTTATATGCGGCATATGCGATTGTAACGCCGCCGTAATCCGCTAAGTTTTCGCCAAGTGTAAATTCACCGTTCGCATGAATATCGGGCGTGATCGCGATTTTGTCAAAGAATTCTTTCATAACATTCGCGCGCTGGGAAAATGCATCTGCATCCGATGGCTGCCACCAGTCGCGCATATTACCGTTGGTATCAAAATGACGGCCGGAATCGTCAAAACCGTGCGTCATCTCGTGACCGATTATTGCGCCGATTGCGCCATAGTTAAATGCGTCGTCGGCATCCATGTCAAAAAACGGTGGTTGTAAAATCCCGGCGGGAAAACATATCTCGTTTGTTGACGGGTCATAGTATGCATTAACCTCGTGCGCGTTCATATACCACAGTGTCGGGTCATTTTCTTTGCCGATTTTTTGTAACCAGAAATCGTCGCTAAATTCCGATACGCGAACCATATTTTCCCAGAGTGAATCATTTTTTATCACCAGTTTATCATAGTTGCGCCATTTATCCGGGTATCCGATTTTTGCCGTAAATCCGTTTAGTTTTTCCAGTGCCTGTGTTTTTGTCGGCCCGGACATCCAGTCTGATTCCTGGATGCGCGCGGCGAATGCACGCTGCAGATTTTTTACCAATTCCTGCATCCGTTTTTTTGCCGCCGGCGAGAAGTATTTTTCCGTATACAGTCGGCCGATTTCTTCGCCCAGGGAATCGTCAATTAACATAACGGCGCGTTTCCAGCGTGGTTTTTGTTCTTTTTGGCCGCGCATCGTTCGGCTGTAAAAATCAAATGCGATATCGTATGTCGCATCATCAAGCAGGCTTTCGGATGCCCCGATAATACGATATTTTAGATATGTTTTTATTAGCGCAAAATCGGTGTCGCTAATAATTGCAATTGATTCTGCGATCGCTTCGGGTTGTCCGATGTTTATATATTCGGCCGCGGCCGCCCCACGTGCGGATAAAAATTCATCCCAGTTAAACGAGGGAAATTTTTCCTTTATCTCGGCGATTGACATTTTATGATAATTTGCATGCGGGTCGCGCAGTTTTTCTTTTGGATAAAATGATTTTGCCATCCGTTCTTCCAGCGCGTATAGTTTATCCGTATCCGCCTGGATATTATAATTTTTCATCTGCGCTGTGATATATTGTTTATATTTTTCGCGAATAGTTTTAGATTTTTCATCCGTATCTATAAAATAATCACGTGGCAATCCAATTCCGCCCTGGACGATGTTATATAAAAAGTGTTCGCTGTCCTTTTCGTCCAGTGCGACGCCATCACCCCAGAATGCGGATGTAAAACGAAACATCCGGCCGAGATATCCCGGCAGATCCGCCGGTGACCGCAGCTCGTCAATTTCAGCCAAATACGGGGCGACGGGCGTCGTTTTATCCGCGTTTAGTTTTTCTGAATCCATTGCAATTTTATAAAGCAGGCCGATTTTTCCAGTATCGTTTTCTGCGATCTGACGAACGCGTTCCTGGTTTGTATTATTTAATATTTCCCATGTGCCATATCGGGAATAATCGTCCGGGATCGGATTTCGGTTGCGCCATTCGCGTGTTACGTATTCATAAAAATTATCCCCGGGCCGTATCGCGGCAGACAGGCTTTCAGGATCAAATCCGATTGTCATTTTTTTCTCCTTTTCGGTATTAAATGCAAATGCGACAGCGATCGCAACAGATATTATTCCAATGAAATTTAAGAATTTATTTTCCATTTTATTTTATTAATTTTACCAGCAAATTATCTAAAATCAACATCCCGGATTTTGTGGCGCGGATATAACCGTTATCAATCTGAATATAATTATTGGCCCGGCGGGCGTATTCTGAATTCAGTATCGC
Source organism: uncultured Alphaproteobacteria bacterium (assembly GCA_937903135.1). Lineage (GTDB taxonomy): Bacteria > Pseudomonadota > Alphaproteobacteria > Rs-D84 > Rs-D84 > Enterousia. Next base: position 4,613 of record CALDAH010000031.1, read on the forward strand.
GTTAATGTCGTCCGTAACCCTGATGCCACGTGTCGTTCGCAGCCCGGTTATTAGTTTTTCCGCCGCCCGGTCAGATGCAGACAGCGGCTGATATAATTCGCCGGCCCCGCGCTGTTCGTACCATTGGTTGTTGATATACGGGCGTCCGGCCGCCCCTTGGCCAATTCCGATATATGGCGCGCCGGCCCATATGTTTTGGTTGTGTATGCATTCATATCCCGGGGCGGCGTAGTTTGAAATCTCGTATCGGGGCAGGGCAAGTGTCGCCTGGATCGCGTTATACATATCGGCCATTTCAGCATCGGATGGCATATCCAGGTTCATTTTCCCGAACACCGTTTCAGGTTCAATCGTCAGCTCGTACATTGAACAATGGCGCAGTCCGATTTTGTTTATCTCGCGGCAGGTTGATATAATATCTTTTGTTGTTTCACCCGGCAGGCCGTATATAAAATCAGCCGATACGCGAATTTTGCGATCGGCGGCGTTGCGTAATAACTCTATTGCCGCGGCCGCTGAATGTCGGCGACCTAAGAATTTCAGTTTTTCGTCGTCCAGGCTCTGAACGCCGACCGATAAACGGTTCACCCCGGCCGCGATAAATTCATCTAGTTTTTTGCGGTCCATCGTCCCGGGGTTGGATTCAAGTGTAATCTCGCATTCGGGGGGGGTATTAAAATTTTTAGATATCGCGTTTATTATTTTTTCAAATCCCACGGCAGGCATTAGCGACGGCGTCCCGCCCCCGAAAAATATCGTCGGTATATCAACGCGTCCCAATATTTTCCCCCATTCGTTGATTTCAGATATTATCTGATCGCTGTACCGGGCCCAGTCGGGCGATGCGCACGGGCGGCTGAAAAATGCACAATAATTGCACTTAGACGCGCAAAACGGGACGTGAATATAAATATTATGTGGAACGTTCATCGGGGGTATTTTAATTTATCATATCACGGGTGCAAGGAATAAATGAAAATACTTTTATGTAACAATTTTTTATGATATAATAATTGCAGACTATGATCATGAATATACGATTAATTGCTTTTTTTACAGGGATTATCGCGCCATTGACGGCATTCGCCGCCAAGGAAGGCGTACCGTCATATTACCAGACGAATACCCCGAACGCTAATCAGGCGGCATATAGTCAATATGCAAATCAGGGCTATACAAAATACGTCGGTCAATCGGGCCAGAAACAGGTCGTAGGATCGCGATCATATTCATATCAGGTCCCGCGTGCAACCATGCCAGAGTTTACCGGGATAATGACGACAAATGGTATTGCACTGCCGGCCGCGGCCGAACCTGCGACCAGTATTTATGCCGATTATACCCGGCGATTTGCAGATTTTGAGTTTAAGACGGGCGTAAATTCCATCCTGGAATGGGATGATATGGTATTTAACGAAATAACCGTCGGGGCGCATCATAATTTCAGCCTGCGGAACTTTGATTTATTTGCATACGGGGAATATACATACGGGAAAATGTCGCATGGCGGTCTGTCTATGGACTATGACCTGAAACCGTTTGACGAATCCCGCCCAGAAGAGGGGATATTTACCATATCCATCGGTGATGAATCCGGGCGTTCTGATCATTTCCGTTTTGGAATCGGGGCGCATCATATCTGGGATATTGGTGGCTGGAAGCTCTCGCCGTCAATCGGTTATGAAATCTTTAAACATGACTTAGAGATGTCAGATCACTATTACCCGAATCCGGGGATTTATCTGCCGCTTATGACGGATAAGGGTGACTATGTTTACGGTGATGCGAATGGTAATTATTTTACCGCACCCGTCGGCGCAACGGTTCAGTCCGACTGGTATCAGGTATGTATGTCGCCCGAGGATATTAAGCTGGTTCAGGCACCGGGCAGTGGATATTTTCAGCTGGGATCTAATCTGGTAATGGGTGACTATGATCCGACAATGGGAACGATCCCATGGGGCGTAGATGCCGGTGAATGTGTTATTATCGGCGGCGACGGCCCGATTGTTGTGGGCGGAACAACGCATATATATGATACGACATGGAGTGGTTTCTATATCGGGCTGGAAATTGAAAAACAGATGACGCTGTCTGATAAACTGCGTTTTTATGTTCAGTTCGGTCTGCCTAAGTATTCATCCGAAGGGACATGGCCAAATCGTGATGACTGGCAGCAGAACCCCAGCTTCTTAGACGAGGGCAGCAACGGCGCATATTCATATATGGCAGAAATGGAATATAACTTCCGCCTGTCTAATCGGTTGCAGCTGTCGCTGAAGGTTGATACAAACTGCTTCCACGTTGGTAAAATCGCAGGGGAGTTATATATCGCAGAGAGATCATATTTCCTGTTGGATGAAAACGGCCAGTATGTATTAGATGCAAATGGCGTGCCAATCCTGGAAACAACGCCCGCCCATACCGAAGAGATTTCAGATTCGTTAAAGCATGCAACATGGCAGTCTTTTGGGTTGCATCTTGGTGTTAAATATTCTTTTTAACAAGAAAGGTGTTTTCAATGATACTACGAAATGTTACGTCGCGCATAGTCGCTGCTGTGGTTTTATCTGTCGTGTCGGTTTCTGCATTCGCTGATCGCGGTACATTTGATATGGAACGCTGGTCGGGCATTCTGGATAATATTCGTACGCGGGCGGCCGATCAAAATATATCCGATAATACCATACGGGATACACTAAAATCCCCCGCGTTTATCCCAGCAATTGTAAAAAACGATAATAACCAGGCTGAATTTAAATTAACCCTGGAACAATATCTGGCGCGAACGGTAAATACTGCGCGTATTCGCGGCGGCAAAAAAATGCATGCAACATACCCATCTATGCTGGCGCGGGTAGAGGCAAAGTATGGAATTCAGCCTCATGTAATATTGGCATTTTGGGGTATGGAATCCAATTACGGTGCAGTTCGGTCGCGATATAAGCTAACCGATGCGTTTTTAACATTAATATATGACGGGCGTCGCGAAACATTTTTCGGAAACCAGTTGCTGGCATTAATGAAAATCGCTGATGACAATGGCTTGGATATAAACGATATCAGCGGCAGCTGGGCCGGTGCAATGGGACATTTTCAGTTTATCCCAACAACATTGGCCGCATATGGTGCGGACGGAAATGGCGACGGTAAAATAGATATTATTCACAGTATTGGCGACGCGATGTTCAGTGCCGGGAACTATCTAAATAAACTGGGCTGGAATTCAAATGAACGCATCGTGCGCAAGGTTATATTGCCCGGTGATTTTGATTTGTCTCTGTTGGATGGGAAAACAAAAAAGTCATTATCTGAATGGGCCGCGATGGGAATTACAAATCCGGACGGTACGCCGATCCCGGTGGCCGATATGGCGGCCGGAATCGTTGCGGACGTTGCCGCGATTAATACCGCACGTGATGCAATTAACGCGGCCGCTGCGGAATACGGCATGGATACAGATACACCGCCACAGCCGGTAATTACCGCATATTTAACATACCCTAATTTTTATCGGATAAAGAAGTGGAATAATTCAAACTGGTATGCAATCGCGATCGCAACATTGGCCGATGAATTGAAATAGATTGAATTTATTCCTGATTTATGATATACTAAACATAACACCGGCCATTTTTGGTCGGATTTTTTTTAATTAATTTTCCAATAACAAAAGAGTTTGATATGACAGAAGCAGAGAAGAAAATACTCTATGGTGTATTGCTGCGTTTGATTGATAATGGTGAAAATTTAACACCATTGGAACGTCGTGATTTAATTAACAAGGTTATATCGGCACATTGCGATCAGACCGCGGATGAAATCTTGGCGTTGACCACAAATAATCGCAAGCTGCAGATAAAACGCGGGAACGCCGCGAAGAACAGTGCATACACCGGCGTCCCGGGGGAATTAACAATGAATACGGATTTGAATACATTGTGTGTTCACGACGGCCATACCCCCGGCGGGACAGTATTGGCACGCATGGCCGATATCCAGACGCAGACAGAGTTGCCAGATAATATGGTTTATATAACCGAGACGGGCAGTAACGAAACATGCTGGTGGCGAAAATATAGTAACGGATATATGGATATGGGCGGGCATTATACCGGAAATTCTGGGACGGTACACTTTCCGTTTGAATTGGCCGATACCAACTTTGATATTATGATTGATAAAAATTCCGCGCCGCCATTTTGGGCGTCAACCCATATATGTATTGAGGTAGTTACCAAAACGTATTTTACAGTTAAGCAATTTGGTGATACCGCGGTTATGCGCATCGGGTGGCTGATTACAAACGCCCGGTTGGCCGAAGAATAAAAATCGGGCAATATTGCCCGATTTTTGTTAAAATTTCATTTCACGTATATGTTTCCATAAACGTTTAATCCCGCGTGGTTTTTCAGGCACTGCCTGGGGCGGTTGTGGTTCGGCATAATCGTTATGAATTTCCGGCACGTCTGCGATATACTTTTTAAACGCATCTTCGTTTTGAAATGCGACGGCCACCAGATTCGCGGTAAGTATCGGATCGGCAATTCCAAATTCATCACGATACAGACGCGCCCACGGCAGTTTTAGCATCTGGATGTGTTCAGATTCCTGATACTGCGGGCGAACGGTATAATAATGCAGCCCGGCGTTATGCAATAAAAATCCGATTGAATGACGCGTATATGAAACAACATGCGTGAAATCTAAATATCTGTAATAATTCGCGGTCGGACACGTTGCACACGGAACGCAAATTGCAACAAAGCCGTTCTGGGTTAAATGTTTTTTTATTTCGTTTAACAGCGGCAACTGCTCTTCTTTGGCGATATGTTCCAGAACATCAAACATATAAATTACGTCGTATTTATTTTTATCTTTTATTAAAAATTCATATGCGTCGGATAAAAATATATTCTTTTCATTACGCCGGGCAATTTCAATCTGGGATTCGTCAATATCAATTCCGGTTAAATCATTATATCCCGCATTACGCAGCATTTTTAAATAACGTCCCATGCCGCAGCCGATTTCAAGTATTTTCGCGGATTTTTTTATCGGCAATAGGTTATGAATACGAAACATAAACTTAGCATAATTAATATCATTATTTTCGCTTTCTGCGGTATCGCAGTGCCAGTTGTTGTAATGATACGAATAATCAAAGCTATTGTTTTTCATTTGCGACGCCATGGTAGAATGTCTTTTAAATTAATATTAAAATAGCACAGAAGCAGCCATTTAATTTTACCTTCCTGTTCTTTGAATTTAAAAACAGGTATTATATGAAACAGCCAAAATTCAATTTTATGCATTCCGTATTTAACTGAAAATAAATTACGCAGAACCCAGCTATTTGCAATTACATTAATAACACACCCAAACGGATCAACGTATTTGGGATCGGGTTTATAAAAACCACGAATAAAACTGTATGCGTTTTTCAAGAACTGTTTTTGATCTCGCCGTGTTGGCAAACGATGCGACCATGGCATCATATTACGCATCGCAAAGTTTTGCAGAATTTGTATATATGATTCCTTGTTCGGTAAATCTTTTTCTAAGAATTCAGCATATACGCGTTTATAGTTTTCCAATAAATTAAATGCCGCCTGTGAACTTTTAGATGCATTTGCCATTATTGATGCAGGCTGCTGGCGGTAATACATTGTTGTAAACGGGCAGCTTATAACCTGGTTACTTAATGCAATTGCGGTGAATGTAAACGGGAAATCTTCCAGTAATTTACCATGATAAAACGAAAGGTCATTATCGGTCAGCATTTTGCGGCGGTATAGCTTAGCGCATGCCGAACATGACTGCATTGGGCCATATTTATCCAGTGGTGTTGTTAATATAGGCTTATTTGAACAAAAGCAATGTTCGTGTACGAAACCATAATACATATTTAACATTGTTTCATAATAAACAACGCCACCCATTGCGGTATCGGCATCGTTATTTTTTACCGCACTATACAGGGTTTCAAAAAAATCACCCGATACCCAGTCGTCGGAATCTAAAAAGCTGACATATTCACCCTGGGCGATGGACAAGCCCGCATTTCGGGCAGCGGATAGTCCCATGTTTTGTTGATTAATAACAACGATACGTGAATCTTTTTTCGCCCATTTATTTAATATATCACCGGATGAATCCGTTGATCCATCGTTAACACAAATAATCTCAATAGATTTTAATGACTGCCCCGAAACGCTTTCTAAGCATTTATCCAAATACTTCTCGACATTATAAATCGGTATAATAACAGAAACTTTTATCATGATGCTTTCCCTAGTATAATTGAATATTCATGCTTTTGCCCGACGGAAAATTTAATATTCGCATAATTTTCACGAAGTTTTGGAAATATATTAATCTTAATCATTCGCAGACCACGCATATTTATCTTTATCGGATCAAATAAGCATACAGACAATGTCTGCAGCGGCGTACGCCAAACTGCGTTCTTGGCCATACGTAATGCCTTGAACGGATGACGAATTACATAACCCGTGGATATATGCGTCCCGAACAAAGATGCATAACTGTCATTATTCGGATTCGTTGCCGTTTTAATTGTTCCCATACATTTGCGATCCATACGCCCCGGCCGATTGATGTATTCATTTAGCCAGCATATAACCGTGTCATAGTCCAGATATATATCGCGATTACCGAACAGTTCACGAACGTCATTGGCAAATGACAGCATACCATCCGATACAACCGGGTATACAGTGCGAATATGACGTTCTTCGTCGCTGATATTTTGTTTATAAATTGGCCGGCCGTCGTTATCAATCCCTTCTATTGGGAATTCAGGGGACGTTAATAAAAATTCCATTAACGGCCAATGTGAAATTCGAACCGGCAGGTATGACGAAGAATTGAAAAACGCAGAATACTGATCCGGCGGAACAATATCGCGATTGTGAATTGTATACCAATACATTCCGTGTGGAATTGTATCGTCGGGTAATGCGTTATCAATTAATAACTGCGCAGAAAAATTTTCCGTAATTGAATCAATAATCGCAGGCTGCTTATCATCGCCGACCATTGATTTTAGATAATTCTGGTATTTTTTGAAATTTTCCGCGGCCAGTGGTGCAAGTATATCACGATTCGCCGATAAGAAATCAGCCATCGTTTGCCGGGTAAAATCGGTATTTGCAACCAAGCGACCAAATGATTCATTATGGGCCGCATAGTGATTTATAATTGTACGCTGCTGTGCGGTGGCAACCGATGATTTATCCGTCCGATAATCCAAGCGACATATCAGGTTTAGATAACGCGGTGCATATACATAATGCGCATGTATATCCGTGCCGAATGTATTAAACACGCGCTGAAGGGTATAACCATCACGTGCAACAAATAATATATTATTGATATCTTTTTCCCGGGCGGTTTTTAATACCCAGCGCATAAAGCTATACGCGGCCGGACCACCATATTCATAGCCGAGATTTTCCCAATAATCGTGATTCCGTTCGCTGAATTGATGGCGTGCCATCATGGCGGTTAAAATACTTGCCCCGAGGTTTTCGGACACCTGGGAATAAAATGCCGCGGCCCGATGGTTCGTATTTAAATATTTATCAACAATACGCGGAATATGTATGGTCTGAATCCCGATTTGTTTTGCCACGCCGATATCAGAATGTTTATTATCGCCGATATGACAAATCACGGATGGGGATATATTTAATTCATCAATAATATGTTTATATAATGATCCGCGAGATTTGGTTTTACCAATTTCGCAGGATACATACAAATGGCTGTATTCGCCGAAACCGTTTTGGGTAAGTACATCTGCCAAAAAATCCGCTGGCAAATACATATCTGATGTAATAATTATTTTTTTACCCGATTCAACGGCCGCCCGCCATAATGGTAAAACCAAAGGATTCGGGCGCAGAACCATCCGTTCCCATTCCAGTTCGGTCGGCTGAAATGATTTAAACCTTTCTGCAATCTCGGCATAAATCTGATCCAGGGTAATATCTTCTTGGTCGGGATGTTTTTGCCGTGCGGTGTTTTCCGCATTTACGCGCGCGTAATAGAAACCCGGAATACCACAGGCCCGTTCCATATGCATAAACATATCCGACGGGGTAACGTACGGCCGGACAAGCAGCGTATCAAATATATCAAAAGATACTACCTCTGTATTCAACTGCCAGGCGACTGTTGTGGTTACCATTTTATTTTAGTTCCTCTGTCTTTATAATATCGGGCTATTGGATAAGTTTAGACTACATATTAATATATTTCAAGTATAAATAAAAATGATTGATAATATGATGTTTCTTTGATATTCTTCCCACGTATATTTAAAATAAGGATTACTTATGGCTATTAAGGTTCGTGATTACGAAGTCCGTTTAACCAGAAACAAAGAAGAACGCCGCCAGGTACGCGCACTGCGTTATGATGTATTTGTAGAAGAGGAAGGGGCCGGCGCAACCGAGGAACAGAAAAACCTGCACGAAGAATACGATGCATACGATCGTTTCGCTGAATATATGGCTGTTTTTCACAACGGAAAAATTGTCGGAACATATCGTATAATTGATCGCAACGCCGCCGAAAAAATGGGCGGGTTTTATACCGAAACTGAATTTAATATATCCAAGATTAAAAAGTATAAAGGTAATATTGCCGAAATGTCACGTGCATGCGTTGCACGTGAATATCGTGATAATGCGTTGGTTATGCGCATGCTGTGGGCGGGACTGGGCGAATATGTTGTCCGTCGTAAAATCGGGGTATTATTCGGTGTCGCGTCATGGGTTGGTAAAAAACCTGCGGCGTCGGCCCAGGCGATTTCGTATTTGTACTATAACCATTTATCGCCGATCGGGCTGCGCGCGAATGTTATCGCTGAAAACTTTGCCGATGGCGTTAACCCGAAACTGGCGCGAATGAATATTTTACCCGAAGTATTCGTTGATACCGACGACGCCGTACGTCAGATGACCCCGTTAATTAAGGGGTATCTGCGCCTCGGGGCAACGTTCGGCAAGGGTGTATTCATTGACGCACCGTTTAATTCATATGATGTTTTTGTTATGCTGCAGACTAAAAATATTGACGCGGCGTATCAGAAACACTTTCTCGGGCGTGAAAACGCATTGGCCGGAATGGACGAAGATGACGGCAGCGGGGCAATGAAAACATTGGGCAAGATTATGCTATTCCCCGTAACAGGGCCGTTAAAGGTTATGCGGGCATTCGTTGAATTCTTGCTGCGAGAGGATGCAATAGACGCAGAACTGATAGAAGACGAAACAAAAACATCAGACGAAACAGAAGAATAATTATCATGGCGCGTATACGACGTTTAAATATCTTTACGGGAATATCGGCATCGCTGCGTTTCGGGCTGTTTTGGCTGATCGTATTTTTACAGCTGCCGGTAATCGTGTTATTACCACGTGGCCGGTTCAGCGTTGCATATATGCGCGTGTTTATGTGGTTCTTGGTATTTTTAACCGGTATTCGGATAAGGGTTCATGGAACACTGTCCCGGCATCGGCCATTGCTGGTTGTAACAAATCACATATCGTTATTTGAAATCGCGACATACCCGATTGCATTCGGCGGCAGCTTTGTTGCAAAAAAGGAAATTGAATCATGGCCGCTGGTCGGCTGGGTCGCACGAAAATTCGGGGTAATATTCGTTGACCGTCGCCCGTCACACGCCGCCGATGCATTAAAAATGGTCCAAGAAACCGTAACAAAGGTTAAATATCCAATGTTCTTGTTCCCCGAGGGAACAACGACCAACGGCGCATATGTTAAGGCGTTTAAAAGCTCGTTATTTAACTTTGTTGAAAATTCAGATGTTATGGTTCAGCCGATGGCAATGCGGTATACTTTTCGTGATGGCACGCCGATATCAGATGCGGATTTGGCCGAACATTTTGCATATTTTAATAACAAAGACATGGAATGCGGCCCGTATTGTTCCCGTGAACGCAGTGCATTCGCACAGATATTTCATGTAATGCTCGTCGGGGGATTTAACGTAGAGATTAATGTTTTACCAATACCCGATTTACGTGGCATGGACCGAAAACAAATCGCCACGACGCTGCATGAAATTGTATCGCAAAAATATACAGAATTAAAACAAGGAAATTAAATTAATATAAGAGAAAAAAAATGAAAACAGCAATTACTCCGACACGTGCAGAAAATTTTAGTGAATGGTATCAGAATTTAATCGTCGCCGCCGATTTAGCAGAAAATTCGCCGGTACGTGGATGCATGACTATAAAGCCGTATGGTTGGGCAATATGGGAATTAATGCGCGATGAAATGGATAAACGTATTAAGGCATGCGGTGTTCAAAACGCTAATTTCCCGCTGTTAATTCCAATTGAATTCTTTAACAAAGAAGCAGAACACGTCGCAGGTTTCGCAAAAGAAGCCGCCGTCGTTACTCACTATCGTTTAAAGATGATTGATGGCCAGCTGCAGCCGGATCCTGATTCATGCCTGACCGAACCGTATATTATTCGCCCAACGTCCGAGACAATTATCGGCGAGGCAATGTCACGCTGGGTTCAGTCATATCGCGATTTACCGATGAAGCTAAATCAATGGGTAAATGTTATGCGTTGGGAAATGCGCCCGCGTATGTTTTTGCGTACGGCCGAATTTAACTGGCAAGAGGGTCATAACGTCTTTGCGACCCACGAAGAGGCAAACGTCGACGCGCGAAAAATGCATCGCCTGTATGCGGATTTTATGGAACAGGTTTTAGCGATTCCTGTAATTATGGGTGAAAAAACACCCGAAGAACGATTCGCCGGCGCCGATCATACATATACAACCGAACAGATTATGCAGGACGGCAAAGCGCTTCAGGCCGGAACGTCCCATGACCTGGGCCAGCATTTCGCGAAATCATTCGGTATTCAATATCAGGGGATTGACGGGAAGTTGGCGTATGCGTGGACGACCAGCTGGGGGACATCCACACGAATGATGGGCGGGCTGTTTATGACACATTCTGATGATGATGGTTTAATTCTGCCGCCGGCCGTTGCACCGTATCAGATTGTTATTATTCCGATTACGCGTGATGATACAGCCGATGCTTTAAATAAATACGCCGATGATCTGGGGGATAAATTGCGCGCCGCGGGTATTCGCGTTTTGGTTGACACGACCGATATGCGTGCGCCGGATAAAATGTGGAAATGGATTAAACGTGGTGTTCCGTTGCGTGTTGAAATCGGTGCACGTGAAATGGACGCCGGAACGGTTACTGTAACGCGTCGCGATATCGGGCGTGATTCAAAACGTGTGATTGGCACGGATGAATTAATCGCCACGGCAAATGATATTTTACGTGATATGCAGCGTGATATGTTCAACGCCGCGTCCGCGCGCAATAAAACCATGATCCATGACGTTGATAATCTGGATGCGCTGGATGCAGCACTCGGGGCGGGGAAAATTGGATTTTTCCGTATTAAATATGATCTGACGACCGTTGCGGCGTTTGATGCGTTGATGGAAAAATATAAAATTACCCGGCGGTGTTTAGATGACGCTGATCCTGAATATGTATTCGTTGCAAAATCATATTAAAAAAATGCCCCGTTCGGGGCATTTTTTATATTTATTCCCAGATGATAGATGCGAAATGTTTCCTATGGGAATTTAAAAATTTATAGGATATAATTCAAAGCGAATTAAAAAGTTTTGGGTTATGGGGAAATAGCGCAATGCGGTCGGTATCGGCCGCGGGTGGGGATTCCCCACTTTTATATTTTATCGTTTGCTGATTATTGATATGCGATGCGATGTTTGGTATAATAAAATTATAAATATTTTTCGGGGGGAGTGTTATGAAGGTATCAATTATCGGTATCGGGACGGTTGGTGCGGCCGTTGCAACCGCGGTTAAAAATACAGGACTGGTTCACGAGATTGTTTTGTTTGATCGTGATGCTGTGCGTGCACGCGCCGCGGCCGAAGATTTAGGTCACGCCGCCGCGTTTTCATATGATGTTAAGATTACTGCCGCGGCAAATTATCGCGCAATCCGCGGCTCAGATATTGTTATTATCGCGGCCGGCGCAAATCAAAAGCCCGGGGAAACGCGTACAGATTTACTGCATAAAAATGTTGCGGTTATATCGGATATTATACCGCGAGTTATGGCGAACGTAGATGCAAAAAACGTTAAGATAATTATGGTTACAAATCCGCTGGATGTTATGGTAATGCTGGCCCGGCGTTTGTCGCGCTTACCGGCCGGTCGTGTTATCGGAACGGGGACTATGCTGGATTCGGCCCGGCTGCGCGTAATTCTGTCGCGGCATTTGGGGGTATCGCCCCAGTCAATTAATGCATATGTTTTAGGTGAACATGGCGATAGCAGTATGATTAACTGGTCGTCGGCGACCATCGGGGCGGTTGCACTGGATGATTTTTGCCGGCAGACCCGCGTTTCGCTGCCCGCTGCGGCCAAGCGTACGATTGAGTATCGTGTTCGTAACGCCGCGTACGAGATAATACGTGGCCGCGGGGCCACGTGGGATGGAATTGCCGGGGCGGCGGCTGATCTGTTGCGCTGTATTATAAATGATGAACGGCGGTTGCTAACGGTAAGTGTCGTTGACGGTTCGGGTGATAAATCGGTCGCGATGTCAATGCCGCGGGTCATCGGGGCCGCCGGCGTTATTTCCAGTGTTGTTCCAAAAATGACCCGGGACGAGTCGGTCGCGCTGCGCCGCAGTGGAAAAATTATTCGCAAAAACTATGATACGATTTAACTGTCCCGCGCCCTGCGGGGCGTTTTTTTTGTTGGATAACAATCATATTTATATTATGTCCCGGGCATGTTATTATCGGTATATATGGGGGGCAGATATGGCGTATGATATAGAATATATTTTATTCCCGGACGGCCTGGGGTTTAATGCACAATGCAATGGCACGCACGTCGGCGAGATTACATTTGTTCGCGTCGGAATTGATAAGCTGATTATTGATCATACAGGTGTTGCCGAAGATTATCGTAATTCCGAGATCGGGCTAAACCTGGTTCGCCGGGTATGTGATCTGGCGCGTAATCAGAAACGAAAGATAATTGCGCTATGTCCATTCGCGCGTTCTATGTTTAACCGTTACCCTGAATTTGATGACGTACGCTTAATAAATGCGCATTAATATTTTAGATTGCCCGTAATTGCATTTTATACTAATATCCGTTTATCAAAGGGAGATATGTATGTCAAAAAAATTACGTGCCTGGCTTGTGTTCTTAATATTTCTTAACGGGTATGTTAGCCTGTCTTTGGAACTGGTCGTATTACGTCAGCTGGGGTTCTATGTCGGGTCAAGTGCGGTTATTACAAGTATTATTATGGGAACGTTCCTGGGGTTTATGTCCGTCGGGTATTTTATCGGAACATACCGGAATATATCTGAAAAAAAATTAAAGCCGATTTTATCTATTAGTTTTCTAATAATATCACTATTTGCGATGTTATCGGCCAGCTTTCCGTTGATTACAGATTATTTCTCATTAATGTATACAGCCCATATTACATCCGGTGTGGCCCAGACGTTTTTGTTCTCGTTCTTGTTTTTATCGGTTGGGCCGTTTTTATTCGGATTAAATACAACGCTATTGTCGCGCTGTTTGCATAAATATAATACTAATTATACCGGTAATATTATGGCGTGGGATACCATTGGATCGGTATTCGGATCATTGGCAACGACATTAATTTTAATGCCGTTTATCGGTGTAAATTATACCGTTATTTTAATAACTGCGTTATCAATTATCGGCGCAATAATTACAATGCCCGTATGGTGGACAATTGCAATCGGGGCAATAGTTTTATTGCCAACGTTTTATTGCAACAGTGACTGGTATCAGAAACGTTATTTTAATATATTGGTAAATAACGCAAACTCTACGATAATGGTCGCAGATTCAGGTCAATCACGCGTTTTATTTATGAACCGGTTACCGATGTCTGTATACTGGCCCGATAGCGGAAGAAGTGCAGAATATATCAACTATGTAAACAGTAACTATATATATACTATGCCGCGCGATCGGGTGCGTAAAATTCTGGTCCTGGGGGCGGGGGGATTTACCGCCGGGCTGCGTGATGATTTTAATGAATACACTTTCGTTGACATAGAACATACGTTAAAAGATATTTCGGAAAAATATTTCCTGCATGAAAAACTAACGCGAAATAAAAAGTTTATAGTTCAGGACGCCAGTCAGTTTTTAAAGAATACGCCCGAGATGTATGACTTGATTTTATTAGATGTATATTCTAATTCATATCAAATCCCCGAAGGGTTAATAACGGCCGAGTTTATGTCGCGTATAAAATCACGCGTTGCCCCCGATGGGGTGATTGTTATGAACATCGTTGCCAGTCCAAATTTTGCGGATAAATATACCAGAGTATTTGACAACACGTTTAAGTATGTTTTTCCGTATAACACCGGCCGTCAGGTAATCGGATCGTTTGATTCATGGTCACGGGACGATATTCCGGCAAATATTATATATACGTGGTATAATATTAAAAACGATGGGCGAATTTATACAATTAATAAAACGCCGGTTATTTATGACAGGTATTAAAAAAACGGGGATTTTAATTCCCCGTTTTATATAGCGCCAGGTTATCTTGGACAAAGTTCCAGTTAATTAAATTATCTAAAAACGTGTCTATGAAATCGCCGCGACGGTTTTGATAGTCTAAATAATATGCGTGTTCCCAAACATCCAGGGCAAGTAATGGTTTTTGCCCGTGTGCAATTGGCGTATCTGCGTTGGCGGTGGTTATAATCTGTGCGGTATTATTTTCCCAGATCAGCCATGCCCAGCCACTGCCAAATACGCCCGCGGCGGCCGATTTAAATTTTTTACGAAATTCAGATGACCCGCCAAAGCACGCAGCAATTTCATCCGGAACATTTTGCGAATTATTCTTACGCAGGCCATGAAAGAAAAAGTTATGGTTAAATACCTGGGCCGCGTTATTAAAAATCTTGGTCGCGTTTTTATCACTCGCCGATTTGCGAACGATTTCAATTAACGGCATTGATTCATAATCCGTACCCGCGATTAGGTCGTTTAATGTATTTATATATGTTGCCAGGTGTTTGCCGTGATGAAAATCCAATGTTTGTTCAGACATATACGGGGCAAGTGAATCACTGTCGTATGGCAGTGGAAATTGACTTAGTGCGAACATGATAAAAAATCTCCTTGGTACGTTGTATTATTAATATAATTTTGCATGCAGATGATATAAAAACAACAGGAAAATTTTGCTGAAATACATATAAAAATGGCTTGCGCATATCAGGGGTTATTTTTATAATACTTTAACGAAAGGAGATATTATGAAAAAATTATCAGCATTAACCGCTGTTTTAGGACTAGCATTCATATCAGCGGCATCTGCGGCAGATATTACCATTTTTTATTCACCGTATTGCCCGCATTGTCACCATGCACGTGCGTTTGTTGAAAATACACTTATTTACGAATATCCAACAGTTTCGGTTCGTAACGTAAATGTTATGGAGGAAGCTAATCTGCCGATGTTCCAGGATACATTGGAAAAATGTAAGTATGAATCCGGCGGCGTACCGGTAATTGTGGTCGGTGAAAAATGCTTTCAGGGATATGCCGATTTTATGCAAGATGATCTGCGCACCGCGGTAGAGGCTGATTTATCCGATAATCAAAAAAGCCAGGCCGCAGAAAATAAAAAAGCATTGGCCGATAATGCGGACGAATTTAAATCAAAGAACGCATCACGCGCGGATGCCGTAACCGAATATAACGCTGCGACGGCACAAAAAAAAAGTAACGAAAATTCAACTATATGGTTTTATGGCCTGTTAATTGTTTTAGTTGGCGCATTAGGATTTGTTTTGATTAGAAAAGATAAAAAGAAGTAATCATTAAAATCCAATAGGGTACGGAATATGTTTGATTTAACAAGTCTTGATTATGTATATATCGGCGTTGTTTTGGCGTCAACTATCTGGGCGACAATTCGCGGCGGAATATATGAAACGGTTGCAACACTATCGTGGGTTGTCGCGGCAATTGCGGCACGATTTGCATCGCCCGTACTGGATCGGTTATTGCAGTCGTGGTTTGATTTGTCCGAATCAACGGTCGGAACATTGGTCGCGTCGTATTTTATTGTATTTTTTGCAATATTACTGCTGGTCGGATTTTTTAATCAGAAACTGCGGGATAAAATTCAGCAAAGTATAATAAACGTTACCGATCATACATTGGGTGTAATATTCGGTATCGTTCGCGGCGTCGTTGTAATGGGCGTCGTATATTGGATTGCATTATGGTATTATTCCGATGCACCGATATTGCCGCGATGGATCGCAGATGCCCGTACGCGCCCGATTATGCAACTTACGGCGGTTAAGCTGGATAAATGGTTTTTGCCCGGGGCTGAAAATAAACTTTTGGCGCGGGATATGACCGGTACTGCCGAAACCTTAGAGATTTATAAAAACCTGATTAACCCGGCGGTTTCGGATAAAAAAACGTCCAGCGCGGCCGCGGTTGTAAAATCAGATGCCCGGCCCGATGGCGCCGCCCCGGAATCCGAAACGGGATATAAATCATCCGAACGGACAGCGTTGGAAAATCAATTACTGCAGATTGAAACCGCCGCCCGGGTAGAAGAGATTATGGATGAAAAAAATAATGAATAGATAACCGCCATCTGGCGGTTTTTTTATGGCCGATCCCGGCGATGTGGAATCGTTCCTAGTGACTTTTTCCGGGATTTAAATGAAAATATAATCAAAGGAGATCAGCCATGCTTTTAAAAACAAAAATATTTTTTACAATATTTTCAATTTATGAAATTATCGCAATTATGATGCTGCATTGTCAGCGCGTATGTGATGCAATGTTTTCCACAACATTCTGTGACAGCGGGTATAAATATTTTCTGTTCTGTGTTGCGCTGCCGTTGATTGTATTTCTGATCGGTATGTGGATTCACGAGATATTCGTTGCCCGTCGTCGCCGTCATTCGTTTTTATACAAAGCCAAGACTGCCGCGCACGATATGATGAATAATGTTCGTGATCATATGTCGGATAAAGTATCAACTGCGAATATTGAAAAAATAATTGCAATTGCAGTTTTGGCCGGCGTAAAAAAATATGCACAAAAGCACCCGAAATCACGTCAGACATTAAAGAATATACTTGGCGCGATCAGCGACCAAGGGGGCGAATATATAGACTCTGATGAAGATGATAATAATATGCGTCCTGCGCGTCCGAAAAATAAAAATAATACGAAAAAGAAAAGATAGTATTATCTGAAACAAAAAACGCCCAGTGGGCGTTTTTTTTGGTGTGAAGATTTCTGCAATATTATCTCTTTATTGTTCAGCGTTATCGGCATCCGCCCCTAGGCTGAAAAATTCTTCGTCTGTCATGCCGGATACCTGAATTAGTTTAGATATAGTATTCCCCGATGGCCAACGTGGTTTCCCGTATGGTGTCCAGCGTTTGCTTTTGTTAAACGCGGTGGCGTCCAGGCCACAACTTTTTGCTAAACCTGAACATGATTTTCCCTGGATGGCCGCGAGTTTGTCTATGGCCATCCATATACTGGCATGAGTCATTTCCTCTCTCCTTTATATTAATTAGGAATTAATATCTATCCGTGGTTGAATTATAATAATAGTTCGCTTTATTTTCTAGGAGTAAATATTCCTAAATTGAGATATGAGGAAAAAAATATATAAAAAATGTATTATTTTTTATCCCCGGGGGAATTTCCCCGGGGATTTTATTAATTATTTAATTAATTTGCCCATTGCAACGGCGGTATCGCCCATGCGGTTTGAAAAACCCCATTCGTTATCGTACCACGCCGTTACGTGAACCAAACGGTCGCCTAATACCTTGGTCTGGGATGCGTCAAATATTGAACTGTGTGCGTCCCCGGTAAAATCAATGGATACCAACGGTTTGTCGTTATATCCGAATGTTTTAGATTCTGCGGCCTTCATCGCGTCGTTGATTTCAGACACGGTCGCATCCGATTCCAGGTTTACAACCAATTCAACAACCGATACGTCCGGGGTCGGAACGCGAATTGCCATACCGTCCAGTTTCCCGGCAAGTTTCGGTAATACCAGGCCGATCGCCTTGGCCGCGCCGGTACTGGTCGGAATCATTGATAATGCCGCGGCACGGGCACGACGAAAGTCTTTGTGGTTTTTATCCAGTAATTGCTGATCGCCGGTATACGCGTGAACCGTTGTCATCCATCCCGATATAATTCCGAATTTTTCATCCAATACCTTGGCAACCGGCGCCAGGCAGTTCGTCGTACATGACGCGTTGGATACAATTAAATCATCAGATGTCAGGGTGTCCTGGTTTACGCCATATACAATTGTTGCGTCCGCACCCGCCGACGGGGCCGATACAAGTACGCGTTTCGCGCCGGCCTCTAAATGAACACGGGCCTTGTCTGCGGCGGTGAAAATACCGGTGCATTCCATAACAACGTCAATGTTTAATTCCCCCCAGGGCAGTTTTGTCGGATCTTTTTCCGCGATGCATTTAATTTTCTGGTCGCCAACGATTATATATTCGCCGTCCAGTTTAACGTCCATCGGCAATTTCCCGTGAACAGAATCATACTGCAGCAAATACGCGTTTTGTTCGGCCGGTGCTAAATCATTTACGGCAACAAATTCAATATCATTACGACCGGATTCCAGTGCCGCACGCAAAACCAAGCGACCAATACGGCCAAATCCATTAATAGCTACTCTTACTTTTGACATTTTATCTTCCTTTCGTTTTTTATTGGACGGGATTATTTTAGCACTATATTGGTCAATATTACAATTGAATTTTCCCCGCCTGGGATTTATAATTTGCCCATAATGAAAAACAGTGCATTTATTATTGCTGGGCCAACTGCGTCGGGAAAATCTGATTTCGCCCATGTGTTGGCCCAGAAAACAGGCGGGGTTATTATAAACTGCGACAGTGTTCAGGTATATCGCGGGATTGAAAATATCGCCGCCAGTCCATTCGCCGGGCGTGATATCGCGGATATGATTAACGGCGTCCCGTATAGGCTGTTTTCGGTATTGGATTTATCCGCGCAGATAAGTGTTGCGGAATATCTGGCTATGGCGCGCCGTGAATATATCGCGGCCCGTGATGCCGGACGCGTGGCAATATTTGTTGGCGGCACAGGTTATTATATTCATGCGATATTAAATGGAATATCGCCGATCCCGGATGTTTCGCCTGCGGTGCGGTGTCGCGCCCGGGAAATGGTCGCGGCGGATATTGCGGCGGCCCGGGCAATGTTGCCGGCGGATTTCGGGTTTTCTGATCCGCAGCGTATTGCCCGCGCGCTGGAGGTGTTTTTGCAAACCGGCCATCATCTGGTCGAATATCAGCGTGCGCCGCGCAGCGGGGCGATTGATATGTGTGCAAAAACAATTATAATAAACCCGCCGGCGGACGTATTGCGTGCGCGCATCGCGGCGCGCATCCCGGATATGATAAACGGCGGCGCATTGGCCGAGGCCGAGAATATTATTAAAAACAGCATCGGGGAAAATCGCGCAATCGGGGCAGAGCAGTTATGTCGTTATCTGCGCGGCGAGATTTCGTATGACGAATGCTGTGAAAACTGGATAAATAAAACCAATCAATACGCAAAGCGTCAACGAACATGGTTTCGTACGCAAATCGCGCCAGATGTGGTGATTTCACATGTCCCCGATGCTGATGATATAGATATGGTTTTAGATTAAATAAAATATGTTATTTTGCGCGGTTCTTTTTCTGGATTGCGTGATATTCCAATTCAATCGCGATGCCAATCCCGGATTTAGCCATTTTTTTAGAAAACTGGGTACAGTTGCGAAATTCAGTTTCAAGTGTTCCCCAGCCGGAATATTCCCAGTCAATTAAACCGATAATTTTCATGGTATGTTTATCAACGATTATATTATTGCATATATCGTTATGATTCCATCCATCACCCGCACGATCGCGCAGATCATCAATCGCCGCCGGCCGCGAGTTATGAACCGCGTTTATAAATTCCGCCAGCTGCCGTCCCCATTCCCAGCTGTTCTTGGAAATCGTTTTTAACGAAAATGTATTTAGGTTTTTACCCGGTATAAAATCGTATTTATAAAATGTATATCCGGCCGTTTCTATGATATCAATTTTCGGAATCTGTATTGGTGATATCGCGGCGAATGCATCTGTTATACGTTTTTCGCGTAATATTTTTTCCGCCCCTGACGCCGCATCATAGAACTTGCGAATCTTAAACACATACCGGTTATCAACAATAAATCCGATATTCCAGCCGCCCTTGATCATACGGGTATGGCGAAAATTTAATTCCGGGAATGCCGCCCGCAGTGCGCGATATTTTTTGCGATAGTCATATAAACGGTTTTGCCGCAATTCCCTGCGCCATTTCCCGACAGGAATGAAATTACATAAAAAATCGCAGGTTTCAAAGAACAGTTTCCACATATATTTTCTCGAATTAATATTTAATATAAATGGTATTGAAAAAAACAAAAAAAACAAGTACTTTATGATTATGTTTAAATCGGGTGATATTGTTAAAGTTTTAATCCCAAATGCTATAAATACCGGATATGATTACCGGCTGGTATCTGCGGCCGGGGTCGGCCAGATGGTGCGCTGTACGGTTATGAACCGGCCATATGTCGGTGTTATATGTGGCCCGGGCGATAGCGGGTTGCCCGAAAATAAAATAAAAAATATATCCGATGTTTTACCGTATTCTTTGCCGGCGGCCGACCTGGGGTGGATTTCCCAGATGTCGGCATGGACGTTAATGCCGCCCGGGGCGGTGCTGCGATTGATATTAAATGTCCCGGATGCATTTACGCCCCCGCGTACAGAACAGCTCTATTCATTTGATTTTAACACCACGGCCCGGATGACCGATAATCGCCAGGCGGTATTGGATGCATTCGCCGCAAATGATAACGAACCGATGTCGGCGGCGGATATACAAAATATTGCACGCGTTAGTGCGTCGGTTGTTCGCACGATGATAAAAAACGGGACACTGTTGCCGACCGATTCACGGCCGGTCGCAGGCGGGGGATTTATACATAAATACTCGGATACCGGCACGGTCGTTTTAAACGATGAACAACAGGCCGCCGCAAAACAGATTATATCGGCAATAGACAACGGCGGTTTCGCTGTATATTTACTGGACGGCATTACCGGCAGTGGTAAAACACAGGTATATTTTGATGCCGCATGGCGTGCCTATAATTCGGGGGCATCTGTTTTATTAATGATGCCCGAGATTGCACTGACCGCGCAGTTTATGACGCGATTTGAACAGCGTTTCGGCGCACCCCCGGTCGTATGGCACAGTAATCTGACCGCGGCCCGACGTCGCGAGATATGGCGTGGCGTATTATCCGGTGATATTCGCATGGTTGTTGGTACGCGCAGTGCATTATTTTTACCGTGGCAAAATCTTGGGCTGATCGTCGTTGACGAAGAACATGACGGGTCATATAAACAGGAAGATATGGGAAACTATCATGCGCGTGATATGGCGATTCTGCGTGCCAAGATCGCAGGATTCCCGGTTGTTTTGGCCAGTGCAACGCCCGGGGCAGAAACACTGAAAAACGTTGCGGACGGTAAATATCGCGCACTGCGATTAACGTCGCGATATGGCGGTGCGATGTTGCCTGCGATCGCAACGATTGATATCCGTGAACATCGTCCCGTGCCATATCGCGCGCCACGTGCCGATGCCGATAGCGATGGGGCGATATCTGATGTGCTGGCCCGGGCAATTGGGGATACTTTGGCCGCCGGTCAGCAGGTAATGCTGTTTATAAATCGGCGCGGATTTGCGCCAATTGTTCAGTGTAAAAAATGTGGCTGGGTCGCGACATGTCCCGATTGCAGTGTTGGGATGACATATCATAAGCGTATGGGAAAATTGCTGTGCCATATGTGTGGCCGGACCGCGCCGATGGTAGATGTATGTCCGGACTGCGGGGGGCGGGCGTCTATGCGTGGGGTCGGGATTGAAAAAATCCAAGAAGAGGTTATGGCAAAATTTCCCAATGCGCGAACCGCGATTGTATCCAGTGATACAATTGCATCGCGTCAGTCGCTGGAACGGTTGGTCGCCAAAATGGAAGGCGGGGAATTGGATATTATTATCGGGACCCAGATTTTAGCCAAGGGTCATCATTTCCCGAATTTAACGCTGGTTGGCGTCGTGGATAGTGATATGGGGCTGTTCGGGACGGATTTTCGCGCGGCCGAGCATACGTTTCAGCAGCTGTTCCAGGTCGCCGGTCGGGCGGGGCGCGGGGCAATCCCGGGCCGCGTTATGCTGCAGACGTATCAGCCCGATCACCCGGTATTTAATGCGATATGTTCATATGATCGCGACAGCTTTATGGCCCAGGATATGGCGGCGCGTCGTGCTGCAAATATGCCGCCATATGGTCAATTAATCGCGATAATAATAGAAGGTGAAAAAGAATCCGTATTACAGAAATATTGTGCGGAATTGGCGGCGGCCGCACCGGATTTACATGGCGGGAAAATCATGGGGCCCATCGCCGCGCAGATTTATCAGATACGAAATTGGTATCGTATGCGGTTTTTAATCGCCGGCGGTGAAACAGCGCGATTACAGCCCGTCGTTACGCGGTGGCTGGAAAAGGTCCGCGTGCCTGCAAATATTCGCGTTAAAATAGACGTTGGCCCACAAAATTTTATGTGATATAATATAGGAATAAATAACAAAGGAGACAAAATGGCGGAATTTTTTATTGTATTTTCACTTATGTTTTTATTAGTAATGCTGCTGATTGGTATTATTAGTATTCCGATTATGATCGCAAATGCACGCGGGATATGCGGCGGGGAACGAACGGCGATTATAATTTTATCATGGATGGGACTGTTTTTCGGGGTTACATGGTTCGTGGCACTGATTTTATCACTGGTATGGCGCGGCGAATGCGCGTTTGGTATGGATAACCTGGATCGGTTGGAAAAACTGTCCCGGCTGTATAAAGACAAGGTTATTAGCAAGGCCGAGTTTGAAAAAATGAAGTCCCGGCTGATGGATTAAAAAAACGCCGAATTATCGGCGTTTTTTTTATCGCTGTTTACCGTTGTTTTGCATATGACGATTTTTATCCCGTACCATAAGCATTTTAACCCGTTCAATCCCATCAAGGAATTTGTCGATCAGACCGCGTTTTTCCAAGCGTGCCTGTTCGCGTTTTTCGGCGTGTTGTAATTTTTCTTTTGCATTTGCATCCATAAACGCATCCATTTGCGGATTTGGTTCGCGGTATTTCGGATCGGTGTTTACTAATTTATTTCCCATTTTGGTTTCCTTTTGTTTTTTATTATCTTGTTTTTTTATACAACCTCGGTTACGGCACGCAGTGCGCCATCGCGTGAAAGCTGAACCACGCGAATTTTCTTTTTCATTTCCGCGATTAAATCTGTTCGGTCATATGCCGGCTGGGTATGTAAAATTCGGTCGGCAAATGCCGCATATGCCGCGTCCGCACTTTCGGCGTGAATGGTTGTATAGAAATGATCGTGCCCTGTGCCAAGCATTTCCCATAGCACGGCCGCATTATCGGTTGATATTTCCCCGCCGATAATTACGTCCGGGGTCATGCGAACAACTAAATCCAGCAGGCGGGCATAGTTAAAATCATTGGATTGTTCCGTACGCGATAGAACAAAATGAACGCGATTTTCCTGGGGGACGCGAATCTCGCGCGCGTCTTCGACCGTTATAACGCGACTGTTTTTATCAATTAATTTTAACATATGATTTAAAAACGTGGTCTTTCCCGTTGCGGTCGCACCGCTGATTAAAATCGGACTGCCGTCGTTAATCGCCGACATTAGCCGTTCATACGGGTCATCTGGGCGATCGGTTTTTCGCGGCTTTACCTTTAACAAACCTTGCCCGCGTTTTAGGTGGTAGTTTTCAAAGCTGGTATCGGGCGCGCCGCCCCCGCGGATATTCATTGCAACGCCGCCCGTTATGTCGTTTTCATCATACTGAACATTCGGCCCGGCAATTGCCGAAAAACGGTGGTTGCCCGGCAGCGTCGCATATACGACGGGAATTCCATGCGTCGGGTTAAACGGCCGTTCATAGATATTCGCAACCGTATGAATTAGGTCAATTAGGTATTGCTTGGACAGTGCCTCGGCGTTATAGGCGACCCATGGGACGGGCGCACCGTGCAGACGCATCCACACCTGGCCGGCATGGTTTATTGCAATTTCTTCCACAAAGGATGGTTTATAAAACTCTTCCAGTGGTTTTAATAAAGATTCTAAGACTACGTTTGCCATTTCTTTGATTTTATCATAAATCGTGACTTGAATCAAAAAGGTTTATTTGTTAAAATTAAAAAAAAGAGAGATTGCCATGAAAAAGTCATTGGTCTGTATTATTTGTTCTGTATTCGCATTATCCGCATGTGTAAATGATGATGCGCCGTATAACGAAACGGACTTTGCCCGCGGCGGGGCAGATGCACCGCTGTATAACGAACGCAGCAGCGAATTTATGCAGGCAGATAACCAGTACGCAAATATTGATTCATATAAACCTAAATCCCGAACGGAAAAGGAAGAAAACGATAACCGCTGGAATACCGCACGAATGGAAACTCGGTGGCAGGAATACAAAGGTGCAATGGTTCGCGTTCAGATATTGCTGGGAAATACCGACCTGCGCGAGATGCGACTGCGACTGATGCAGAATGCCGATGGGATGGATATTGACGGGGATTCGCGAACGATTCTGGCCAAGGTTGCAGATTATGAAATGAAGCGTGTATGCGGTCGTAATGCGGATAGTATTGTTATGGTTTATGACAAACCATCGTTTGACGTTATGCGCCCGACACCATATTTTGATTACCGAATAGAAGCCGAGGGTGCAACCATGCGCGAATACGGTTTCCGTTGTGTTTATAACAATTAATAAAAAAAGGAACTAAAGGATGAAAAAAATAATGGCAGTAATGGGAATCTGTGGTGCGGCAATGCTAGGGGCATGTGACAGCAATGCCGGTGCAAAAAACGGTGATACGGTTATAATTGATTTTGCCGGTTTTATGGATGGCGTTCAATTCGAAGGCGGCACAGCAAACGGTTTTCCGTTAACACTTGGCAGTGGTCAATTCGTCCCGGGGTTTGAAGAACAGGTCGTCGGCATGGAAAAGGGTGAAACACGTGATATTAATATTACATTCCCCCAGAACTACTACCCTGAATTGGCCGGGAAACCCGTTGTGTTTAAGGTAACGGTACAGGATATCGTAAAGAAATAATAAACGCCCATTGGGCGTTTTTATTATTAAGTGGTAATCGGGATGAATATAAGCGCTTCGTTGTATGATAGAAATCAATTAAACAGCTGCCTGGCGTTGCATGATGAAAAAACGGCCAAGGGCGCTAGGTACTATAATGACGAAGATTGTTTAAGAAAGTATTGTGTTAATGCAAATCATTCGGATTTTGAATATGTATATTTTATATCTACGCTAATAAATTCTTTTTACAGCACCCGCATGGGCGCAGAAAAAGTTTTTGAAAT
This sequence comes from uncultured Alphaproteobacteria bacterium, assembly GCA_937903135.1. Lineage (GTDB taxonomy): Bacteria > Pseudomonadota > Alphaproteobacteria > Rs-D84 > Rs-D84 > Enterousia. The sequence goes on from CALDAH010000031.1 coordinate 30,345, forward strand.
GGCGAAGTATATTCATCAAAACAGCGCAATGTTTAATAACATTATTCAAAACAATGATACGTCATGTTTGAATAAAATAAAAAAAATTGGTAACAAATATTACAATTATACATTTATAACAAAATATATATCTATTCATTCAAGATACCATAGCCCCGATAATATATCTAAATTCCCGATTTATGACAGTCGTGTTCAAGCGGTTTTGGCCAATTACGGGTTTGTTAAGAAAACCAGTAATAAATACAGAGATTATAGTGTTTTTTATAAAAAGATGTCGGAGATAAAAGATGAATTTATTAAGCAAAATATATCCGATATGAACTTTACTAAACTAGATAATTATTTCTGGATACTAGGGGAAAAAATACTGAATATACCCGGAGATAATTCTTCTGATAAAATATCTGACTAATTTTTTATTTTTATAAATATCCTGGTATAAATTCGTCGCCCGTGAACCATTGCCCCGCGATTGTCGCCAATAACCTCGCGATCCAGTCCCAGAATCATAAATTGATTGGGATTATAACGATCTAAAAATGTAATCGGAACGCCGATAATTCCCCGGTAATCATATGGGATATTACGCTTGTCGTTAACATTTATTGCATCAAAATTATCATATCTGGGATATGCGGATTCATTCCCATAATATCGTTTGGTTAATTTTAAAAATTCACGATGCGACTGTTTAAGATTGGTAAACCATGTCGCGGGAACTATTGCCTTTGGGATGTTATCTATAATTTTATAACCAGAACCCAATTTCCCTGCGGCGATCAAATTATCTGGATTAAGAACATCAAAAAACATCGCGCCAAAATTTCGCGTTCCTATCCACAGCCTGTTATTGCGGATATGTGTAAAAATGTTTTTATATTTAACAGCATTATGATTCCCGATAGCCAGGAATTTTTTGTCGTTTTCCATCAGCAAATCAATAAATTCCCGGAACAATGAAAACGGCGGGTTTGTAACAATAATATCCGCGCGCTTCAGAAGTGCGACGGCCGCATCACTGCGAAAATCCAATCCGCCCAGGCCCCCTGACCATATAACATCACGTATTTTGCCGCGCGCCTTTAGATCCAAAAAGTATTTAACAAACGCGCTGTCGTCGGTGTCACAGTTACAATAGATTATTTTATTAAAAAAATGCGGCATATAATTGTCGCATTCTTTTTTAACGTCATCATATTGCGTATAAAACTCATCATTTTTAACCACGCGTGCGCGGTGCAGCGTGTAATTATTAATTGGCATAGAAAACTCCGTATAAAAAAACACCGCATGGTGCGGTGTGAATAAATAAAAAAGCGGCAAAAACGCCGCATTTACTTAATAATAATTATAACATATTTTACGTTAAAAATCAATGGGTTTTATCGCACGGATTATATGCCGACGCGCGTAAAAAAATAATAAAAGCATAAAAAAATCCGCGGGAAAACCGCGGTAATTCTGGTGCCGGTGATAGGACTTGAACCTACGACCCTCTGATTACAAATTATTTAACACCAGCATAAGCGCAAGATGCATACAAATGCGACACCGGGCAAAAAGTTTGCATTTGTGGACTTGCCAAAAATATACTGCTTATCATTTAAGGTGCATTAAAATGCTGTACAAGGCACGTATTTATCTACATATTTGCTGCATACAAATTTTCTGGTTTGTTCTATATTTATTTAGAATAAAATAAAAAAACACCATGTGGTAATTATATTCAAGTTATAATCTTATCCCCGATAAAAATCCCACAAATATTTAAACTGATTAGTAAATTCTTTGTTTTGTTCCGGAAAGAACATACAGTTTTCCGCATTTGATTTTGTCGCAGACGATGTCCAGTTGTATGACCCCGTCTCAATATTTTTTTTATCAAATATCGCAAATTTATTATGCATGATTTTATGCCGTTTATTCAGTACAACCGGAATACCGGCATCAGTCAGGCGCCCGATAAGCGATGCACGACCGGCCGATTGCAAACGGTCGCTGATAATGCGCACCGTTACGCCACGGTTATGCGCATTGATTAAGCTATCCGCTATTTTATCATTTGTGATGGAATATACTGCAACGTCAATGGCATTACGTGCGGCATCAATGCTGGCGACAATATTGTTTTCACACTCTGGCCCGGGTGTAAAATATATACGCGCCCAGGATTTTTCGGGTATTTTCGGCATCGGGATTGCATCGGTGTCGATATTATATTCTGCTTGCGTTCTATCCGATGATGACCAGAGTTTTTTCCACCATGATGTCTGTTGTTTTTTATCCGGCGTCGTCATGCCCAGAATGTTATAAAGCTCTTTCTCGGCCGGACTGTTATTTTTTATAATTAGAAACAACATATTGTTGTCAGATTTCTTTGCGATTACCAACGTATCATTAGGTTTACCCGCCCATGTTACGTCATTCTTGCGATAATATAATTTGTATTTTTTAGCGCCTTTTAAAGATTTAGGATTATAAAAATACCATGTAGTTTGTCCCTGTAACTCTATTTTGGAATCTGAAATATAAACAAATTCTGTATTATAATATACTTTATCATTGCCCAACACCCGCACTAATTCTTTCGTACCTTGTACTTCCACACTTTTGCTATTATTTGTTTTATATAAAGAATCACTTTCAACAAAAACTTTTACAGCTATTCCTTGGTAATCCGCCAAATCTTTTAACTCAAATGCAAATCCGCACAGCGGGAATAAAATGACAGCCAAAAAAGTAATTATTTTCTTAACCATTTGAATATGATTGTAATCATATTTGTATAATTTGTGCAAGTTTTTTACGGATTAATATTCTTGTGTATAAATTTTTCCCATTTATAGAAACACCCTTCCCATCTATAGTAAAATCTTTGTCACATCCCAACATCTCGAATTGTTTCGGATTATATTTACCAACAAATGTAATTGGCACACCCATTGCTCCATAATAATCGAATGGGATATCTGATACTTTATCTATATTTATAGCATCACAATTATCATATTTAGGGTATTTATGCTCATTACCTTTATAACTCTTGGACAAATTCAAAAAATTATGATTTGTGTGCTCTAGATTTGTGAACCAAGTGGCAGCTACTCTTGCTTTTATTGTACTGTTAACTATTTTATATGAGTATCCTTTTTGGCGAGTATAGAGCAAATTTTCTGGGTTTGGGACGTCAAACAAAAAATCTTGCCCTAATGGCTTAAAACCAAGCCAAAGCTTATTACAATAAATAAGATAAAAAAATTTCTTATTAGCTACTATATTTTTGTTTCCAATAATTAAAAACTTTTTGTCATATTTTACCAACAAATCCATAAATTCGCGAAATAAAGAAAAAGGCGGATTAGTTACAACTATATCCGCCGCGTTCAGTTTTTGGACAGACTCTGCACTGCGAAAGTCATCCCCGCCGATTCCGCCGCTGAACCATACATCGCGTATTTTGCCGGCGGCCTTTAATTCGGTAAAGTATTTAACAAACGCGCTGTCCGCGGTGTCACAGTTGCAATAGATTATCTTATTAAAAAAATGCGACAGGTAATTGTCGCATTCTTTCTTTACATCCACATATTGCGTATAAAATTCGTCATTTTTGGCCGCACGTGCACGATGCAAATTTGCGCTTTTTGATAACATAAATCTCTCCTTGAAACAAAAAATCCCGCACGAAGCGGGCAATAAAAAACGGCAACCAAATGTTGCCTTTATTCTTAGCGTTTATTATATCACAAACACACAAAAAAATCAATTGAATACAATATTTATCTACATATTAGCTACATACACCAGAATTACCGGTTCGCACATAAAGAAAAATCCGCGAAAATTCGCGGAAATTCTGGTGCCGGTTGTCGGACTTGAACCAACGACCCTCTGATTACAAATCAGATGCT
>CALDAH010000032.1 GCA_937903135.1 uncultured Alphaproteobacteria bacterium
CTGGACCAACAGCGCCACCGACAGTAATGCGGAAAACTGTATGTTTTTCCCCGAACAAGACAAAAAATTTACCGTTGAATTTCAACACTTATGGGGATTATATACTAAATAAACACCCGCCGCGCGTGCACGGAGAAGGGGATAAATATGGCGTTTTATAAAAAACTATATTTATTGTTGAAATTTATCATAAACTGGTGCAAAATAAGTACAAATGCAAAACCAAACTATAATTATTATTAAATAAAACGGCACTGCGCTTTGGCGGTGACGCGGGCGCATAAAGTGCCCGTTTTTTTGTAAAAAAAAGGAAAAAAAATGGCATACCCAAAAACCGATGCCCGTGCAGACTTCCCGGCCCTGGAACAGGAAGTATTGGCATTTTGGCGCGCAGACGATACATTTCATAAATCGTTAAATAAAACCCGGTCGGGCGCACCGTTTAGTTTTTACGACGGCCCACCGTTTGCAAATAACCTGCCGCACTGGGGACATCTGGGGGTATCCGCCGTTAAGGATATGGTTGGCCGTTATCAGACCATGCGCGGACGTTATGTTATGCGTGAACTCGGCTGGGATTGTCATGGGCTGCCCGCCGAAAGCTCGGTTGAAAAAAAGCAGGGACGGCCGGCAAAAGATATTGTCGCGAGTGATGGAATCTCTGCGTTCTGTGATATGTGTCGCACAGATGTGTTAACGTATTCAAACGAATGGCTGAAATTTATTGAACGGATCGGACGCTGGGTTGACGGCGGCGATACACTTGGCTATCGTACAATGGATACAAACTATATGGAATCGGTTATCTGGGCATTAAAAGAACTGCATAACCGCGGACTGTTATACAAAGACTATCGCGTTAATCCATATGACTGGAAACTCGGGACGGTTCTGTCAAACTCAGAGGCGTCGTCCGAATACCAAGATGTCGTTGATGACGCCGTTACCGTATGGTTCGAGACAGAAAACGGCGATCGGGTTTTGGCATGGACCACCACACCTTGGACACTGCCCGCGAATTCTGCACTGGCGGTAAACCCGGCGATGCGCTATCTGCGTATGCAAGATTCTGATGGGGCGATATATATTATCGCCGAAAGCCGCGTCGGTGCATATGAAAAACAGCTGGCAAACGCGACACAAATCGGTGTTATATCCGGCGCAGATTTAGTCGGGCAAAAATACAAACCGTTATTTAACTACTACGCCGGCGAATCTGATTTGCTATACCAGATTATACCGGCCGATTATGTATCGGATTCGGACGGAACAGGTATCGTTCATATCGCCCCGGCATATGGCGAAGATGACTTCTGGGCGGCGAAAAACATAGATCCTAAATTCCCGGTAATATTAAACGTTGACGACTATGGCAACTTTACGCCCGAGGTAAGTGACTGGGCCGGGGAAAATATTTTTGACGCGAATCCAAAAATTATTGCGCACCTGCGTAATACCGGGCAGCTGGTAAAGAAAGAACAGTATCGTCATTCATACCCGTATGGCCCGCGCAGCAAAGAAAAGCTGATATACCGCGCAACTGATTCATGGTATATTGACGTTCCAAAAATTCGCGAACGGTTAATAGCGAATACTAAAAACGGCACGCACTGGACATCTGCCGGTGATCGTTTCCTGTCATGGATAGAAGGCGCACGCCCGTGGGGTATATCACGCAACCGTTTCTGGGGGACACCACTGCCGATATGGGAACGCGACGGCGAATATAAAATATTCGGTTCAATCGCCGAGATAGAAGAATTTTTCGGTACAAAAATAAACGACCTGCACCGACCGACGCTGGACGCCCTAAGCCGTGATGGCTGGACGCGTATAACGGACGTTCTGGACTGCTGGGTGGAATCGGGGTCTATGCCGTTTGCATCCCTGCATTATCCGTTTGAAAACCAGGAACGGTTCGCCCAAACATTCCCCGCCGATTATATCATAGAAGGCCAGGATCAGACCCGCGGATGGTTCTATGCGTTGATGGTATTGGCAACCGCATTGTTTGATAAACCGGCGTTTAAAACTGTATCTGTAAACGGAATGGTTGTTGACGATAATAAAAAGAAGATGTCTAAATCACTGGGGAATTTCGTTAACCCATCCGAACAGATTGAAAAATACGGCGCGGATGCCGTTCGCCTGTTTATACTTGGGTCGAATTTCTTAAAGGCCGAACCCGTCGGGATTGATATTGCCGGCCGGGTATTTACAGAACCGTTAAAGACCATTCTAACGCCGCTGTGGAATGCATATCATTTCTTTACACTGTATGCGAACGCAGGGAATGTCGTTGCACGCGATGGGGCGGTATCGGACAATCCGTTGGATAAATATATTATCGCTGAACTGTCTGAGCTGATCCGAAACACGGGCGCGGCACTGGACGAATATAAAACCGATATCGCGGTAAAGGAATTTATACGCTTTCTGGATATCCTGAATAACTGGTATATACGCCGTTCCCGCGAAAGATTCTGGGACGAGGATCAAGATGCGTTTAATACCCTATATACCGTTTTAACAGAATTCTGTAAAACACTTGCACCGTTTGCGCCGTTTATATCGGACTATATCTATAAAAATCTGACGGGGCGTGAAAGTGTTCATCTTGAATCTTTCCCGACGCCAGAAGGGACAGATGATAAAATCGTAAATGATATGCGCCGCGTTCAATCCGTTGTATCCGTCGGAAAACAGTTACGCGAACACTATAAACTGCGTAACCGCCTGCCGCTGTCGCGTATTACGATTGCCGGCACAGATATGTCCGAATACGCTGATATAATCCGGGACGAATTAAATGTTAAATCCGTGGATTTCATCGCCGATATTACCAGTGTCGCCGATAGCTTTATATACCTGATTACGCCGAAAATTGGCGCACGTATCGGCGGGGCATTGCGTGATATAATCCCGGCCGTAAAGCAGGGCGCGTATGAAATCGCGAACGGGGAACTTATCGCCGCGGGACATACCGTTATGGCCGATGAATTTGAAAACCGTTTAACCGTACGCGACGGAATAACCGGTGCGGCATTGCCCGATAATACCGCCGTCGTCGTTTTGGATACGGATCTGAATTCCGAACTTATCGCCGAGGGTCTGGCAAACGACGCGCTGCGTTTTATCCAGGATACCCGTAAAACGGTTGGCCTGGATGTATCGGATCGCGTTGTAATGGAATACGCGGCTGCACCGGCACTGGCCGCCGCAATAGAAGCGCACCGCAACCGTATTATGCGTGATGCATTAATTACAGATATGCACACCGGTTCAGGTGAATATACAACAAATATTGAAGGATATGATTTATCCATCAATATTAAAAAGGCATAATAAAAAAACTATGGCGCATACACACTGCGCCATAGAATTTATATAACACCAATAAACATGATGACACCAGAGCAATATTTTACCGCCGTTCCAAAAACGATTGATATGAACATTCGGTCCGAGTTATATTCGACGAACGAATTTAATTTCGCCGTCGCCGTAATATTATCCGCCCAGGCAACCGATAAAAAAGTAAACGAGGTAACGCCCGGTTTATTTAAAATCGCACCGACACCGGAAAAGATGTTAAAGCTTGGCATTGACGGCCTGAAAGAACATATTCGCGTAATATCGTTTTTTAATAACAAGGCGAAAAGCATTATCGCATTATCTGAAAAATTAGCAGGAACGCCTGCACCGGGCGACGATTATAAATTCCCCGACGAATATCACGATCGCGATGCATTGATGCGACTGCCCGGGATCGGTCAGAAAACAGCAAATGTTATAATGAACGTACTCTGGGGTGCGCCAAACATCGGCGTTGATACGCATGTTTTTCGTAATGCCCACCGATATGGCTGGTGCGGGGCAGCTGAAAACACCCCGGAAAAGGTCGAGGCAAAATTATTAGAGATAATCCCTGAAAAATATCACGGGATTGTAAATCACGTAATGGTTCTGCACGGGCGATATACCTGCAAAGCGCTGCGTCCGCAATGTGCGAATTGTCCGGTTGCAAATATATGTCAGGCCCCGGATAGAACTGTATAAAAAACACCGGCAAATGCCGGTATTTTTTCATCTATTGCCCGATAATGTATCCACATGCTAAAACCATCAGGTTGTAATTTCCGGACATGAAAAGATTTCATCGTTTACAAAAAATCCCCCTGTGCCGGGGGATTTTAATATGGTTATTTATCGCGAATTTTTGCACCGCATTTTTCTTCTACGCGGCCAATAACCGCGTTTTGAATTGCCATTAAATCCGCATCTGACATATTTTCTGTTGGCTGAATTGTTATCGTAAACGCAACAGATTTTTTGCCATCGCCCATATCAAACGCGTCGAATACAATCGCATTGGTTATTTGCGAATCCGCCGCCACAGCCGTCGCGACAATTTTTTCCGCCGGGAAGTCTGTGTCCGTGATAAACGCAAAATCACGCGTAATCGGTTGAAATTCCGACAACACGACACGACGATGGGAACGCCCGGATGGGAGATTTTCAATATTATTTACAATCGCGATTACAACATTTGTTTTTATCCGCAGCTTCTTTGCGACAACCGGGGACAGTTCACCGAATTCTGCAATTTTCTTTTTGCCCTGGTATATTGCGCCATATCTGAACGGATGCGCCCAGCGCGGCGGCATATCAGATGATACGGTAAAATTCTGGCCCGGGATTAATGATATTAAATCCGCTTTTGCGTCGTATATATCATATGCCCGATTGCGATGCGTCCAATGCTTAGGTGACGTCGTGCCTGTGCGAACGATGCATGCCTCGGTATGCTGTTCGCCCGGCATATCACCGTCAAATACCGTGCCGATTTCAAACAGGCCCATATCCGGATATCCACGCTTTTCGTTATTTGCCACCGCCGCCAGCATATTGCCCAGCAGGCCATTGCGCAGGGTATCTAAATCAGATGTAATCGGATTTGCGATCTTTATATTCGGTTTATCCGATAGTAAAACCTCGGTCGCGGAATTTCCAAATCCAAATGATCTGTGTTCATTTAAACCACGTGCCGCCAATCGGTTTTTAAGATTAATATCGCGACAATCATGCGCACGTGCCGGGAAATGTTTATATTCTGTGTTTTTCCCAATCTTGTCATAGCCGTATATGCGAATTAATTCGGCCACGATCGTTTCCGGGATTAAAACATCCACACGTGCCGGGCGCGGCGTAACTGTCCAATCGTCCCCTGAACCTGCGACCGAAAAGCCCAGATTTTCCAATATACTGCGTTGTTCATCCGCCGGCATTGCGATACCTGTTTTAATACGGAACAATTCAGGGCTATACGCTATTTTAACATCGCATTTCGGTATATCACCGCCCGTTACAACACCAGAGATATCACCGCCACATGCCGCTGTAATTATCTGTGTGGCACGCGCCAGCGCAACACCTGATATCGTCGGATCAATACCACGTTCATAACGGTATGATGCATCCGTCGACAGCCCTAAACGCTTGGACGTTTTACGAACAGATACCGGATCAAAATATGCACTTTCAAGGATTATGTTTTTGGTTTTATCCGTTGTCATCCCACGCGCCCCGCCGATAACACCGGCCAGTGCCAAAATCCCGGCGCGGTCGGCAATAACGATATCTGTCGCACAGAGTTCATGGCTATTGCCGAATAGATCCGTAAACATCTCGCCGGGGGTGGCCATGCGAACGGTTATATCGCCATCTATCTCGTCCGCGTCAAAGCAGTGCATCGGCTGCCCGATGTCATAGCAGATATAGTTAGTCGCATCAATCGCCGCGTTTTTAGGCCCGATCCCAATCGCCGCCAGACGCGCGGCAATTTTTTTATCACTCGGGGCGATTGATATATTTTTAATCTCGGCAAACTGATAAACCGGGCATTTATCCGTCTGGATATCCACTCGCCGCGTTGATTCTATGGGCGATAGTATCTCGTCCGACCCGGCGATATATTCACCCGCACCGGCGGCCGATAGATCACGCGCAATACCGCGTACGGCCAAATAATCCGGGCGATTTGGCGTAATACCCGCGTCAAATACCGTTTCGGCCGCAATAACGGGCGATCCGATTTTTGTATCTGCGGGCAATTCAATAATACCGCCATGGTCGTTATTTATTCCCAATTCACGTCCGCTGCACATCATACCATCGGATGTAACGCCACGGAGTTTACCGCGTGCAATCTCGTGCCCGGCGATAACACATCCCGGCGTCGCCAATGCGGATATCAGCCCCGCACGTGCATTCGGTGCACCGCATACAACCTGACGCAGAACGCCCGTGCCGTCATCCACCTGTAATACATGCAGATGATCGCTGTTTTCATGCGCCACGCATTCTACGATACGCGCCGCAATTGGTGCGATCGGCATATCCAGGCTTTCTATCTCTAGGCCGGTTCGGGTTAATATATCTGCGATTTCATCCGCGGTTTTATCTGTTTTTAAATAATCTTTTAGCCAATCAAATGTCCATTTCATTTTTTAATCCCCCGATTTTAAAAACCTGCATTTTTTAACCAGCGCACATCGCCGTTATAAAACTCGCGAATGTCATCTAGGCCGTATTTAAGCATCGCAAGTCTATCCCAGCCAAATCCGAATGCAAACCCTTGGTATTGATCGGGGTTAATGCCGCAGTTACGCAAAACATTCGGGTGAACCATACCGGCCCCCATTACCTCAAGCCATTTTCCCCCGTGCCATTTCATATCAATTTCAATACTCGGGTCGGTAAACGGGAAATACGACGGGCGAATACGCAGTTCAACATCATCCATTTCAAAGAAACGCGATAAAAACATACGAACGTCCGCGATAAGATCGGACATTGTCACACCCTTGTCGACATAGAGTCCTTCTATTTGACCGAACATTGGGGAATGCGTTGCGTCCATTTCTTTGCGGTATGTTGATCCGATACCGAACATTTTAATCGGCACGCCGTCTGATTCCATTGCACGAATCTGTATCGCGGATGTCTGGGTACGTAATACGTTACCGTTTTCTAAAAAGAACGTGTCCTGCATATCGCGCGCCGGGTGATGGGCCGGGGTATTTAGCGCGGTAAAGTTATGCCAGTCATCCTCTAGCTCGGGCCCGGTCCAGCGGGTATAGCCGAATGATTCCAGTATTGCGGATATTTCCGATAAGCTTTGTGTTAAGGGATGCAGTGTACCACGGTTTTCCGGGACAGGGTTTAATGATACATCCAGTTTCTGTTTCGCGAGATTATCCATTAATATCGCGTTTTCAATTTCAGCCTGGCGTGTTTTAAATAATTCACGCAGTAATACATTTTCTGCGTTTAATGCAGCACGTGCATCGTTATCTAAATTTTTCATATCACGCAGACGCGCCGTCATTGTACCGTTTTTACCAAATACAGATGTATACAGCGACTGCAGTTCTTCGAGTGTTTTAATATTCTTTATTTGATCGTCCATATCGTTATCCTTAAAAACAAAACTAAAAAGCCGTCGGCTTGACGGCTTTTATTATGACAAAACAAAACCTTACCGCCAAGGGTTATTTAGATTCCCCGCCGATAAATCGTTTTGCTGTATCAACTAGTTTAACAAAGTTTTCATCACCAGCATATGCCATTTCCGCCAAAACCTTGCGATCAAGGGCGACGCCAGCCTTTTTCAGGCCGTTCATAAACTGGCTGTATGTTAGACCATTGCTGCGAACTGCGGCATTAATACGAACAATCCACAGACCACGAAATTCACGTTTTTTAACGCGACGATCGCGATATGCATACTGACCCGCTTTTTCAGTTTTTTCACGAGCAGCACGATATGTGGAATGATGACGTCCCAAATAACCTTTGGCACGCGCTAATATCTTATTATGTTTTTGTTTTACGGTTGTTCCGCGTTTTACTCTTGCCATGAATCTACCCCCTTGATTATTTCAGACCATATGGGGCCAAGATTTTTGCCTGACCAACCATGTTTTCATTTAAATACTGTGGTTTTGACCCGGCGTTATTTGCACGCGCAGATTTTTTACGCAACAGCTTCTTGTGGGCGTTTCGGGCAACACGGATCTTCCCGGTCGCAGTCATAGACGCACGTTTCTTTAAGTACGACTTCGTTTTCAATTTTGGCATTTTCTATCCTTTTTACTAGATAACATTTCGGCCTGATGGCAATGCCTTGCCACTTTAACCGGTCTGTATTTTGGCATAATTAAATGAAAAATCAAGTTTTTATTGAATGTTGATTATTTAACGGCTAAACTATGCCACGATGAACGCTAATAAGTTATCTTCCCGGGTATATTCATTGGTTAAAAGTGCCGCGGCCGCCGCTGTACTGCCGATACTTTTTATCTATATAATGATTGCAAAGCCCGATTATAAAATAATGACAACAACCGCGCATGTAATACTGCCCGTCGCAAATACCATAGGTGATATTATTACATGGCCCATTCGTGCCGTCGCCGGGGCCGCGCAAAATATCCGCGAATTGTCCAATCTGCGCGCCGAAAACGAAGAACTGCGCGTTCGCCTGGACGAAGCATTGGCATATAAACAGCAATGCGATATTGCGGTATTGGAAAATCAGAAACTCGCGCGCGAACTGGATATCGTTCAATCACAACCACGACAGGCAATTGTCGCGGACGTAACATATGACAACAGTGCGTTCCATCACAGTACATTTTTAATCAGCCGCGGCGTTGCCGACGGCGTTGCCCCGGGCCAGGTTGTTGTATCCATGGACGGGCAATTGGCGGGAATAATAACCGATACTGCCCCGCGGTTTTCACGTGTTCGGGGACTGACCGATACAAATACAAATATCGCCGTTCGTATCGTCGGATCCGAGGTTTATGGATTTTTACAAGGCAACGGATCGTCCGACCCGACCATGGGATTTTTCAGTGATCCGGAATTTCAGCCCGCCCGCGGAATAAAGCTATTAACCAGCAATATAAGCGGTGTTTTGCCAAACGGGATTGTCGTCGGGAAAATGAAAAATGAAACAGACGTAGAGGTTCTGCACCCCAGCGAGCTGTCCCGTGTAATGGTATTACAGTTTGATGCGCCCGGTGAATATAAGTAAATGAAACAAAATATTATTAATTTTTTACGTACTATATTTCCGTTTTTATTAACAATCGCGTTATGGCGATTGTCCGGGCCATGGTGGAATCCGGGGGGAATACTGGCGATTATACCAATATTTTATTGCACTTTTGTACGTCCCGTGTCATGGTTTTTACCATTTGGGATATTAATATGTTTTCTAATTGACTATAAATTTGCAACCCTGTCGTATTGGACGATGATGTACTGTTTGTTTTATGCAATAAACGGTTTCCAGACACTGGTTGATATCACGCGAATGGATCGCGACGGTATTGTTGCGTTTTCTGCATTTTTTGGGACGGCGGTTATAATTTTGTGCCTGATGAATTTCGGTTTTAGCAATATCGGCCGAACGATATGGATTTTTTTATGGACGGCGGGACTATATATTCCGACAACTACGTTAATTAAAAGGGCAGGCCATGATTGATACCGAGGTCGCCCGTCAATTTGACCGCCGGGCTGCATTATTTTTAACCGGTGGCGCGATATTAACATCTGCGCTGGTTCTGCGTATGCTGCAGATGCAGGTATTTAGCTATCGTGAATATAAACGTAAAAGTGAAAATAACTCGTTCCGAATTCAGATGAATTTACCCGAACGCGGAAAAATATTATCTGCCACCGGGACCGCGATATCACGCGATGCCCCGATTTACAGAATATATATTATCCCCGAAGAAGCCGATGACCTGGAAACACTAATCCAGACAATCGCGACGGAATTAAAACTGCGCCCGAAAACATTAAAACGAATTCGCGATAAGATTAAAAAACAGCCAAAGTTTCAACCTGTATTAATTAGTGAAAATACCGAATGGAATACGCTGGCTAAAATCCAGGCTAAAAATTTATCCGGTCTGCATGTACGCAGCGGATATGCGCGCATTTATGAACTCGGGCCGGCCGGTGCACAGATATTCGGATATGTCGGTGCGCCAAATAAACCTGTTGCAAATGCACCGTTTTATACAACGGGTATAACCGGACTGGAAAAACGGTTTAACGATCAAATGGCCGGAACAATGGGACAAACGGTTATGATAACCAATGCCGTCGGGCGCGTTACCGGCGAAGATAAATCCCAGTACAGCCCCGCCATCGCGGGCCAAAATATTCAGACCACGATTCACGATAACGCCCAGCGCGTTTTATATGACGCGCTGATGCTGCATCGCGCCGGATGTGGCGTCGCATTAGATATTCAAAACGGTGATATATTAGCGATGGCATCCACGCCTAGCTTTGATCCGAATAACTTTACCTCCGATGATGCCGATGAATATATTTCATCACTGCGGCGCGATATTGCAAAACCTTTTATGAACAAAGCGATCGAAGGGCTGTATCCGCCCGGGTCAACGTTTAAAATTGTCGTGGCGTTGGCCGCGCTGGAATCCGGGGCAGTTACGCCATCGGAAAAAATATTTTGCCCGGGTCACTGGGACTATGGCGACAGAACATACCATTGCTGGAAAAAAAAGGGGCACGGCTGGGTAAACCTATCCGATGCATTGGCACATTCATGTGACATATATTTTTATCAGATTGCCCTGCGTATTGGAATTGACGCGATAAAGGAAATGGCAAAAAAACTGGGGCTGAATGAAAAGTATATGGACGGTATTTTATCCCGTGAAATGGCCGGCGTTATCCCCGATCGGTATTGGAAAGAAAAAAATGTCGGATATCGCTGGCTGCACGGTGATACAATAATATCCGGCATCGGCCAGGGTTTTATTCTGGCCAACTGCCTGCAGCTGGCGGTTATGATGGCGCGCAGCGCGTCCAACAAACGCGTTATGCCGCGAATTATAAAATCGGACGATGTTCCGGAATTTGAAAATCTGGGGCTGCAGAAAAAAAATATTCGCACGGTCCTGGGGGGACTGGAACGCGTAACACGGGCCGGCGGGACGGCCGCGGGCAGTGCAATAAACGTTAACGGCATGCGAATGGGCGGTAAAACTGGCACGTCCCAGGTTCGCAGCATATCACGCGCCGAACGTTTAAGCGGCGTTTTAACCAAAGAACAATTAAAATGGAATATGCGTGATCACGGTTTGTTCGTAGGTTTTGCCCCGACAGATAACCCGCGATACGCGGTATGCGTAATTACCGAACACGCCGGCGGCAGTGGTGCGGCCGCACGAACAACCGCCGCGGTAATACGCGAATTATTAAAGGAAAATAAATAAAAACCATGGCCCGACAGACACGTGTTTCTAATGCCAGTATGATGAGCTTTTCTGAAAAACTATCGCGTTTTTCATGGGGTCTGTTTATACCTATGTGCATGGTTTTAACGATTTCCATAATAGTATTATTTTCCGCGGGCGGCGGGGCATGGCGACCGTTTGCGTTGTCCCAGCTTAGCAAAATAATAATCGGGTTTGCTGTATTTTTCTTTGCCGCGTTTACAAATATAAAAACATGGATAAAATCCGCATATGTAATCTATGCCGTGGCATTAATTATGATTATACTGGTTACATTCGTTGGCCATACCGGAATGGGGGCACAGCGCTGGCTAAACCTTGGGTTTATTCATATTCAACCGTCCGAGCTGATAAAGATCGCACTGGTATTGGCCCTGGCACGATATTTTGCATGGATGAATTCTGTGGAACTGTCCCAGATAAAGAACTATTTAATCCCCGGGGCAATGCTTCTTGTCCCGTTCGCACTGATTGTAATGCAGCCGGATTTAGGGACGGGGCTGTCCCTGGGGATGATTACAATCGGTGTTTTTTATATTGTTGGTGCTCAGAAAAAATGGTTTATTATCGCGGCAATATTGGGACTGATGGCGGCACCGGCTATGTGGTTCGGTGGCCTGCATGATTATCAGCGGCAGCGAATTATTACATTTATAAACCCCGATCACGACGCCCGCGGGGCCGGTTATCAGATAAATCAGGCAAAGATTGCATTCGGCAGCGGTGGAATGATCGGCAAAGGCTATATGAACGGGTCACAGTCCCAGCAATCGTTTTTACCTGAAAAACAGACTGATTTTATATTTACCATGCTCGGCGAAGAATTTGGTTTTATCGGGGCATTTGCATTACTGGCGCTGTATAGTGTTATAATATTAGTCCTATTTTGGTGTGCAAAAACATGCCGAAACAGATTCGGGCAATTAATCTGTTTTGGTTTTATGTTGAACTTTTTCATTTATTATTTTATAAATATTTCTATGGTTTTAGGGTTAATGCCAACCGTTGGCGTTCCGTTGCCATTAATGTCATTTGGCGGCAGCAGTCTATTATCGCTAATGTTCGGCTTTGGCCTGTGCCAAAATGCACATATTCACAAAGACCAGCAACTATCTGCAAAAGGAAGCTAAAACATGAACCTGCTTATTGTTGAATCACCATCAAAGGCCAAAACAATTGAAAAATATTTAGGCAAAGGCTGGCGGGTTATTGCATCCGTCGGGCATGTTCGTGACCTGGTCCCGGAAAACGGCAGCGTGGATACCGAAAATAACTTTGAAATGCGCTGGCAGATTATGCCCGGCAAAGAAAAACAGATAAAGCTAATTACCGACGAATTAAAAAAGGCTGATGCGGTCTATCTCGCATCGGACCCTGACCGCGAGGGCGAGGCAATCGCATGGCATATCCTAGATATCCTGCGGGCAAAAAAACTGCTGGCCGGGAAACCTGTATACCGCGTTGCATTTCATGAAATTACAAAAAAAGCTGTTTTGGCAGCAATTGAATCCCCGCGTGAGATTGATCAGAACCTGGTTGATGCATACCTGGTCCGGCGCGCACTGGATTATTTAATCGGGTTTGGAATATCGCCACTGCTATGGCGACGGAATCTCGGAAAATCCGCCGGACGCGTACAGTCGGTTGCAGTAAAACTGGTGGTCGATCGCGAACGCGAGATTGAATCTTTTAAGCCAATTGAATATTGGTCACTTACCGCGCGATGCAAAACGGGCGCAGATGAATTTGACGCGGCGTTATCACGATTTGACGGGGAAAAAATTGAAAAGCTTACCATCGCAAATAAACCGCATATGGATGAAATATTATCTGCGATCGGTCAACCGATTATATCGGGCAGTGTTTCAAATATTGAAAAAAAGAAAATATCACGTCGCCCGGCTGCCCCGTTTACAACCAGTACTTTACAACAAGAGGCCGCACGTAAATTATACTTTTCATCCAAGCGTACAATGTCCGCGGCCCAGAAGCTATACGAGCAGGGGCTAATTACATATATGCGAACGGATGCAACAAACCTATCGGCGGATGCCATCGGGGATATTCGCCAGTATATCACAGCGACATACGGTGATAAATTTGTTCCGAAAAACGCAAATATATATGTAACAAAATCTAAAAACGCCCAGGAAGCGCACGAGGCAATACGCCCAACACATTTTGATTCCGCCACGCCCGCCATTGACGGGGACGAGGCGCGTTTATACGATTTAATCTGGAAACGCACCATTGCGTGCCAGATGACGAACGCTGAATTTGACAGTGTCGCGGTTGATATATCCACGCCACGCGCTGTGTTTCATAGCGTGGGAACAACACGAACATTTGATGGATTCATGCGCGTATATACCGAAGATCGTGACGACAGCGACGACGGCAAAGAAGCAAAGCTGCCTGCGCTGAATATCGGGGATAAAATAGATATTATTAATTTAAACCCCGAGCAGCACTTTACCCAGCCGCCCGCCCGGTATACAGAAGCATCGCTGGTAAAAAAACTTGAAGAATTGGGTATCGGTCGCCCGTCTACGTATGCGACGATTATGTCAACGATCGTTGACCGAAAATACGTAGAACAGGATCGTCAGCGACGTTTTCATCCAACCGCCGGCGGATGGGTTATTGCATCATATCTGGCAAAATACTTTACGGATTTAGTTGACGTTAATTTTACCGCAAAAACCGAAGATATGCTTGACGACGTATCAAATGGAAAAACGGAAAAAATCCCGGCGTTAAATACTTTCTGGACACCGACCCAGACGATGATAAGCGGGGCGCGTGATATTAAAACCACTGAAATTATTGATGAAATAAACGCGTTTATGCATCAGCATCTATTCGGGGATGGGGAAAATAAATGCCCAAAATGCGGTGGGACACTGGGGATAAAGTTATCAAAATACGGTGCGTTTATCGGATGTGCTAACTATCCGAAATGCGATTATACCAAACGTTTATCCGATGATAATAATGACGATAAAAAATCGCCCAATACAGATGCGGAAAAAAATAAAAATACATCCGTTGACCTAGGCGACGGTATATCATTTAAAATCGGACGCTTCGGCCCGTATGTTACAGACGGAACGCGAAACGCCGCGGCAAAGCAATATACGGCCGATACAATAACCATTGACATCGCGCGCGAGATACTGGCGGGAAATACAAAAAAATCAGATCCGATTGAAATTGGTGAAAACCCGACGACGGGGAAAATGATTTACTTTTATCCAACCGGCCGATATGGTTCATATATATCATCCGATAAAGTAAATGTTTCGGTCAAAGAACAACCCGATCTGGGCAAAGCGATTGAATTAATTAACAATAAAAAACCTGCCGCGCGAAAGGCTGCGGGTAAAAAGAAATAAAATAAATAATGGCACTCTCAAATCATAGTTATTCTAATTTTACCGACGAGCTGCGTACGCGACTATCCGTCGTTGATGTTGTCAGTCGCCGCGTTGCACTTCAGAAAAAAGGAAATAACTGGTGGGGTTGCTGTCCGTTTCATAATGAAAAAACCCCAAGTTTTTCTGTTAACGAAGAAAAAGGTTTTTACCACTGTTTCGGCTGTGGGGAACATGGTGATATAATTTCTTTTACGATGAAATCAAATAATATTGATTTCAAATCTGCGATTACAGAACTTGCCAATATGGCCGGATTAAAAATGCCCGATTATAAACCACGCGACCCGGCCATAATCGCGCGCGAGGAATCGTATACATCCATATCGGAAAAAGCGGCCGAATTGTTTCAAAAAAAATTATTCGAACCCGGCGGCAGTGTTGCACTTGAATATATTCGGCGGCGCGGATTTAGCGATGAAATGATAAAAAAATACCGCCTGGGGTATGCGCCAAAAAACAATCTAATCGCGAATAGTTTTCCAAATGTAAAACAGGAAAATTTAATCGCGACCGGTCTGTGTCGGCGCGGCGAATACGGTTTATATGATTTTTTTCGTGATAAATTAATGTTCCCTATATTTAATGCCCGCGGGCAGGTTGTGGCATTTTCGGGCCGATCATTGGATGGATCTGAACCTAAATATATTAACACCAGCGATACAGAAATGTTTCATAAGCGTCGGACTATTTTCGGTCTGAACTTTGCACGTGATGAAATATATCGCGCCAATCGCAGCATCGTCGTAGAAGGGCAGATTGACGCAATTCAGATGCAATCACATGGATTCGGGGAAACCGTTGCACCATTGGGGACGGCACTGACCGAGGATCATATTGCGACATTATGCAAATCCAACCGGAATATTATTTTCTGCTTTGACGGGGACAACGCCGGGCAAAAGGCTGCGGGCCGCGCATGTAAAATTGTTTTACCGTTTTTACGGGATAATTCAGATATAAAATTTGCATTTGTAACCGGCGGCAAAGACCCGGACGAGGTATTAAAAACATCCGGCCCTGATGCAATGCGTCAGATACTGGATTCGGCCACGCCACTGGTTGATTATTTATGGCAAATCGCGAATACAGATTTCATAGTATCTACGCCCGGGGGACGAACGCAGGCGGAAAAATTTTTGAAAAACGAACTGCAAAAAATCACCGACCCCGCATTGCGATCGGAAATAGAAAAAGAATACGATGCCCGTAAATTCAATTCATGGCATAAATGGAAGAAAACAACGACAGATAAAAAAATAAATCTGCCGCAGATTGATGCTATTTCGCGCAATACGCTGATATATATAATTAACACATACCCGGAATTGGCCGAACGTTATGGGGATTTTTTATCAACATTAAATATTGATTTTGACGCGCCTGTTCAGTTAATGCAAATGGATATTGGCGCGGCCGAAAAATTTATCGTATCCGTTAAACTGCAAAAATATCTAGAAAAACTGCAGCAACAGAAAAAAGATTTAACGGCACGTTTACTATCGGGCGATAACGTTCAAAATGAAATCGCGGATGTGGATGCAAAGATCATCGCCGCGGGCGAAAAAATGGATAAACTTATATCTATATAAATCCGAATAAATACGATATAGATAAAAAAATTTCCCGGCTTTTTTGTTATTTTTTATCAAAAAGGCCGGGAATTTTAATTTATTAGTTATTAAACAGGAAATGGCAAATATCACCTTCCTGCATTATATAATCCTTACCGACCAGGCGCATTTTTCCGGCATCTTTTACGGCAACCTCGCCGCCTAGGGATATAAAATCCGCAGGGGATATAATCTCGGCGCGAATAAATCCCTTTTCAAAATCGGTATGAATTTTCCCAGCCGCCTGGGGGGCGGTCATCCCGCGTGTTATTGTCCAGGCGTGCGCTTCCTTTGGGCCGATAGTATAATACGTTTGCAGCCCCAGGGTTGCATATCCCGTTTTTATAACCTGATCCAGCCCCGATTCGCACAGCCCTAAGTCATCTAAGAACATCCTGCGTTCTTCGCTGTCGGTAATCTGTGATATCTCCATCTCTATTTTTGATGATATAACCAAAACCGGTGACACGGGGCCGAATTTCTGACGAACAGAATCCGAATATTTATTTCCCGTCGCGGCGGACGCTTCCTCTACGTTACATACATAAATCACAGGCTTTGCCGTTAATAGATTAAACGGCGTCGCATCATAGTCCAACGCGCGCGCCGGTATCCCTTCGGATAATGATTTATGAATCGCGATTGCATCGGATAGTAACTTTGCCGCATCCTTATCCAGGCCACGGGCCTTTTTCTCCAGATTTTTAATCTGTTTAGCGATACTTTCCATATCCGCCAGCATTAACTCGGTTTCAATAGTATCTATGTCCGATAACGGGTCAATACGCCCGTTTACATGAACAATATCATCGTTTTCAAAGCAACGAACAACATGAATTATCGCATCGGTGGATAATATATTCCCTAAAAATTTATTCCCAAGCCCTTCGCCCGCAGACGCACCTTTTACCAGGCCGGCGATATCAACAATCTCAAGCTGGGTCGGAATAATTTTTTGTGATCCGGCCGTCGCCGCAAGCTTATGTAATGTTTCATCCGGTACAACCACACGCCCCGTATTCGGTTCAATCGTACAAAACGGATAATTTTGCGCATCGGCCGCAGCACTTTGCGTTAATGCATTAAAAAGGGTTGATTTACCAACATTTGGCAGACCAACAATTCCACAATTGAATCCCATATTAAAATCCTTTATAATGTGATTAATATGTCATACATGTGGAATGAATTCAATATAAAAACTTTTCCCGCGGAAACCATCGTTTACCGCAATGGCGAATATTGCCCTGATCTATCTACTATCGCCGACGGGGCAATTGATAAAAAATATAAAACGCCGGTTCATATTATATATATCGGGGATATTGCCGGGGAAAATAATTTAAATATTAATCTATCCGCGGACGATCAACCGGTGTTTTTAAGCGTGAATATAAAGAATGAAAAGCCGGCCTTTTTGAATATTTTTATCAAAAACACCGGAAAAAATTCTGAAATTCGCGGACATATCTTGATGGAAAATCACAGCGATTTAAAATATAAATGCACGGCGCATCATGCGGCCGCAAATACCGGGATTTTATTAAAGAATAAGTTAATTGCGAAAAATAAATCCCAATCGTCATTATCAGCGGTTGCAATAATTGCAAACGACTGCGACGGGTGTATATCCGATATCGGCTTTGCCGCATTGGCCGCCAGGGACGCAAAAATTGAATTCACCCCGGCCCAGCGAATATCATCTATACCCGCGGCCGCCGATCACAGTGCGGCGATATATTCCCCGAATTTTTCCCAGATACAATTCCTGCGCCAGGCGGGACTGGCCACGGCCGAGGTTGACGACGCCCTGCGCGAGGCGTTTATTAACGATTTCCCGCTGTTTTAACAATAAAAAAATACGCCCGCTAAAAACGGACGTAAATTAACTGATATCAGCAAATGGTTTATTTTTTCTTAAAACCTTGTTTTGCTTTGAACTTTGGATTATCAGGGTCAATTAAGATAACCTGTTTACCACGGCGAATTTGTTTTACATTACCGCGTTTTTTCCAAGCCTTTAATGAACTTAAAAATTTCATATCTAAATCCTTTTTACGTGGGCATTATAAACGCTTTTTGTAAAAAATCAAATAATTAATAATATTTTTTTGTTGTTTTTGTTGTGCCTGTTAGTTTTGTTAAAAACGTTTATTAGTTTTTTATTAACAGGTTTTCAACAATTTTTTCCCGGTTTTTTGGCCGTTTTTGTTTAGATGTTGAAAAAACAGCTGTTTTAATTAACTGTTAATAACCCCGGCGTTTTTAACTGTTTTAACAAAATTTACCGGGAATTTTTTGTGCTTGTTGAAAACTGTTGAAATTGTTATAATTTTATTACCCACGGGGAGGGAACATGAAACAGCAAGTTTTAAAAGCATTAGCGAATCCTGCGCGCATATTTTATGTGCCGTATTCGTTGGCTGTTATTAACTTTGCCCTGCAATTTATACTGTTTATTATAATCTTTACCATTGGGTTAATTTTATACGGGGCACAGAGCTGGGTAAATCCTTTGTACTTTTTAATATCTGTTTGCGTGGTTCATATGATTTTAGCATTCTTTTCAAAACGCGAACCACAGCTCGGGCAGATAGTATCGGCAAAAATACAGTTATTTAAGCGTAGAATACCGAATAGATTGGCGGCATAACATGAATGGATTTTTTGAATATTTTGCAGGCAGTGGTTTTCCAATAACACTTACCATTTTATCTATGGCGGTGGTTTTTGTGTTTATTATTATGATGATGTATATCCCGGTTTTAACCCGTAAAATTTTTCCACGTTTCGGGTATTCAAACTATGCAAAATATTTACCGTTTAAAACGGTATATGACGATAATTCAATTGAACTAACCGACGGCAGTTTAATTCGCGTCTATCGCGTGGTCGGTATTCAGACCAGTATGCAAGACGACGCAACACGTGAAAACTTTTTAAATCTGCGTGCGCAGCTGTTTAATCAAATTCGTGACCCGAATGTTGTTATGCGCTTTTTTATGGTTCGCGACGCCGCGGACGAGGATACGGATTATGAATTTCATCAGCCCGTATTGCAAAAAATCTATGATAAATGGCGGGCACAGGGTCTGCGGATATTTTTAAATAATTATTATATTGTTTTATCGGTATCCGGTTCGGGCGCACGCGATAAACTTAACCAATACGGGAATTATATTGAATCTGTTTTAGCACCGTATAAGCCATCGGTTTTAAAGAATAAAAGCCCGGATAATATGGCGCGTTTCTTTGGTCGGATTTTATCCCCGATTACCAAACCGGCGCCGGCGGTATGCGATGGGGATATTGCCAACGTTGTAACTGTTGACGATGTTGAGTTTTTAAAAGACGGCCTGGTTCGGTATATTAGCGGGGAAAAGCAATCATTCGCCGCGATGGTGTCGTTTAAGGTATCGCCGGATTATCTGGATGAAGAGTTCTTTGCGTCAATATCTACGATTCAAACGGAAATGATTTGCATGAACGGATTTCGCATAATGGGCGTCGCGGACGTAGAGGCCACAATACGTCAACGTCGTGCAACGGCGGATGAAAACGAGTCATCGGCCCGTGAACAGATATCGGTTGCCCAGTCGGCAATGGATGAAAATATATCCGGGAATCAAAGTTTGGTTAACTATTACCCGTTATTTGTTTTATACGGTGCGACGCCCGATGAATTACAGAAATATGTTGACGAGTTTAAAAAAATATCTGCGACATTTGGCGTATCCCCGATTGTTGAAACATTTGCGTCAAAGGTTTCGTGGTTCGCCCAGATCCCAGGGTTTGATGTTTTCCCACGCAGCTTTAAGGTTTTATCACGGGCAGCGGCGACAACAATTCCAATGTCGACGCAACCGCGCGGCGTTGCAAATTCCGACTGGGGCTCGGGGCCGGTTGTTGTATTCCCAACCGCCCAGGGGACACCATATCAGTTTCAATTTCATGTATCCGATAAACCTGCGGCCGTGGCACATACGCTAACAATCGGGCCGACCGGTGGTGGAAAAACCACGCTTTTCTCGTTCCTAATTGCGCAGTCAATGCGTCATCAGCGTTTAAAGGCATTCTTTTTTGACCGAAACAAAGGGGCCGAGATATTTACCCTATCGGTCGGGGGAAAGTATGTAACGATGCAGGGCAAAGAAAAAAATACCGACCCGATGGAAAAGTCGTTTCAGACGCATCTAAATCCGTTAAAGATGGCGGATACGGCTGCTAATCGTGCGTTTCTGCGTCGCTGGTTCGCGATTATTTCAGATCAATCCGATCCCGCGTCCGCCGACGAGATTGCGCGCGCCGTATCGGTAAACTTTGATTATTTATCCGACAAGGACAGACTGCTAAGAAATCTATGGGAGAGCTGTTTTTCATCGGCAGGTAATATGCGTGCGGCATTAAAGAAATGGGTAGATCCGCTGCAGTACGGTGATATATTTAACGATACATCGGATACGCTGGATTTAAGTGCGCGTTTAACAACATTTGATTTTACAGATATTTTACAAGACGAGGTATTAGCCCCGGCCGTTATATCGTATATCCTGCACAGAATAAATAACACAACAGTTGCAGGTGGAAATCCGTCACTGATTATGATTGACGAAACCGCACCGATGCTGGAAAATAAAATGTTCCGGGATAATTTTATAACCGGTCTGCAGGAAGGGCGTAAAAACCGTCAGGCATATATGGTCGCATTTCAGCGCGCAAATGTTTTAGATAAACTTGGCATCGGCGACGTCGTTCGTGGCCAGGCGCAGACAGTTCTGTTTTTCCGAAATCCCGCCGCCGATAGAAACGATTATGCACACTGGAATCTGAACCCGCTGGAGATGGCATTTATCCAGGGCAAGGCGTATCCGAGCCTTAAACGCGCAGTGTTATTATCCCGACCCGTTACCGGGGAATCGGTTATTTTGAATACAGAACTCGGGGGGCTCGGCAATCTGTTGCGATTGTTTGAATCCGGGCGTTCGTCGGTTCTGTTGGCCGAAGAGCTGTATAAAATGTACGGAAATAACTTCGTTGCCGAATATTTAAAAAAGCAGGGGGCAGGTGATATTTAATCTGCGCTGGGATGTATAAAAAATTTCTGTTCATCCTTTTGTCGGGGGTTATATCAGCGGCGCGGGCCGATGATTGTATTGATTATAAACTTACCCCGAAAATTGTTATAGATTCCCCCGACTGGACCAAGGAGGTTGTACAACCACTGTCCCCGATGGATTTATTACACGGCAACGTTATTGCGACCATGGTTGATAACTATGACATTATTGCCGATATTACGCCAATAGAAGACGGTTTCTGTGTCGGTTTAAAATCTGTTAATGCAACGATCGGGTATAGCGATTTCTTGGTTCAAATTGATATTCGCCACGTCCCAGATTCATGTTCATATAACGCAATTTTATCCCACGAGGATCAGCATATTCGCGCATATTTATCCGTAATTGATGATTTTAAGGCTGATTTAAATCAATCGGTATATTCCGCGGCAGATGCTGTTATGCCAATATTTGTTCCATTACAATCCGATATTCCCGCGGCCGTGGATAAATTAAACGAAAAACTGCAGCAGCATCCTGATGTTGTTTTAATAAAACAGAAAATAAAAGCAGCCGAGGAAATCCGTAACAAACGCGTTGATGAATATAATAACTCGGATATGCTGAAAAAATGTTTTGAGTAAAAAACGCCCATGCGATAAAAATCACAGAATATCTGCTAGGATTTTCGCGTATAATTAATCTAATCTATTCTGTTTTGTTCGCGAAATAATAGTGTTCCATGGTGCTGTGATCATATTCTTCTATGCGGCCCGATGGTAAGATTAGCATACGATTAATACCGATCTGTTCAACAAAGTCGGGGTTATGACTAACCACTATGATCGTTCCACAATAGTCGCGAAAATTATCCCCAATAATTCGTTGAGTTTCCGGATCAAGGTGGTTTGTCGGTTCATCAAGTATTAGCATATTTGCGCGACGCAGTAACATCTTGCACAGTGCCACGCGGGCACGTTCACCGGGGGATAAAACAGATATTTTTTTTACAACATCTGTTCCGCTAAACAAGAAGTTTGCCAGAACAGCACGCAGCTGTTGATCTGTATAATCATCGCTTGCCACGTTTTCTATAATAGTTTTATTTAAATCCAATAATTCCAGTTCCTGGGCATAGTACGCAATATCGGTTTTAGGGTTAATTTTAATATCACCACGTTCAGGTGTTAAAAATCCCATGATTAGTTTTAAAAGTGTTGATTTTCCCGTCCCATTTTCACCAACGACTAAAAACCTTTCGCCGCCTGTTATATAAAACGATAAATTACGATACAATAAACGTTGGCCGGGAAAACGAAACCATAGGTTTTCAATCATTATCGGTATACGTGCCCCGGGACGCATTGGCGTTAGATCCATTTGTATTTTTTTATAAATCTGTTCACGCTGTGTCCTGGCGGCTAAAATCTTAGCCAGCTGGGCGGCACGTGTATTGCCGGCCTTTTTTATACTATGGTTGGTCGGACTGGCGGAGCGGGCACGGTTTATAAATTCATTTAAGTGTTGAATCTGTCGTTCTTCGCTGGCGATTTGTTTGTCGCGTGCACGCTTAATTTCAGCAGACTTTTTTTTATATTCGTTATAATTTCCTGTAAATACACTGATCTTATGCGACGTTTTATCAATATATAATATTTTATCTACGATTTTATTTAGAAATTCTGTATCGTGACTGATAATTAAAACCATACCTTTATATTTTCGCAGGTATTCGGTTACGAAATCTTTTGTTGTCACGTCAAGGTGGTTTGTCGGTTCATCAAGTAATAAAATTTCCGGCATAGAATATAACATACGGGCAAACGCCACCTTGGATTTTTGACCGCCGGATAAATTACACAGCGGTGAATCCAGTAATTCCATGTTAAATTTCATATTATCAATTAATGAAAGCAGGGCGTCCTCGGCATTGTATACCTGATAATAATCCAATTCATCTTGAATCCGCGAGATTTCGTTTATTATCTCTGGGCTATCGGGTGTAACGGCAATTTTATCATATGCCGCCTGCAGTTTTTCCTGCAGATCTTTTATCGGGCGACCAGATAGCAGGAAATCCCATACGGTTATATTCATATCCGGAATATTAATAGTTTGCGGCAGGTATCCGATCCGCGAATTTGCAATATTTATTTTCCCTGCATCTGGTATAATCTCGCCCGATAATATACGAAATAGTGTGGTTTTCCCTGCGCCATTTACGCCTATGATGCCAACTTTGTCGCGCGGGGACAGGTTAAATTCGGCGTCCGAATATATTATCGTTGTCCCAAAAGATAAACATAGACCTGTTGCATTCATAATACATGGCATTTTATGAAATAAAAACAATATCGCAAGGTAAAAACAATAGTATTTTGTATAATTTATAAGATATTTTTCGTTTCTTAGCGATGTTGTTTGTTTTTATTAAATATTTCTGATAAACTTTATTACGAGTCCACAGGGATGTGGATTCGGGGTTGTTAGAAGCCTCTATGAGTGCGGTGCAGAATTGCGCCGTTATCTGGTGTAATTGGTGCAATCTGCACCGTTATATCCCTGACCACGGAATTGTGTGGCCGGGGAGCTGTTTGCTATAAAATAGGTTTGTGTTAACCAAAAGCAGCAGAATCATTCACTCATATGATTTCTAAACTCCCCGACCGCCATCAATTGGCGGCTTAATTTTTTAAAACCATAGGAGGAAAATTATACATCCTAAATTTCATCTAGATGCCACGGGTGGCTTATCAGATAAACAATGGATTATAAAAAACGGAATAAGCGGTGATT
>CALDAH010000033.1 GCA_937903135.1 uncultured Alphaproteobacteria bacterium
GCATGCATCGTTGGATTCTGAATTTGCGAATACATCACGGCGATCAACAAAGCATTCCGTGATCCCGAGCAGCCCAGAGTCTTTGTTTAAATGTTTTTGCATCTGTTCGGGCGATAGTTTTAATTTCTGCATTACATACAAAATAACCCCCGGATCCAGGTCGCCCGGACGTGTTCCCATTGTTAAACCGGCCAATGGGGTCATCCCCAGGGACGTATCCACCGCAACGCCGCCGCGGATCGCGGTTGCCGACGCGCCCGATCCGATATGCAGGGTAATTAAATTACACTGATCGGCCGGTTTGCCCAGCATTTTTGCCGCACGCTTTGAAACATATAGGTGGCTTGTCCCGTGAAAGCCATAGCGACGAACGCCGAGCTCACGATACCACGCGGTCGGGACCGCATAACGGTATGCATAGTCCGGCATGGTCTGTAAAAACGCTGTGTCGAATACTGCGACCTGTTTTGCATTTGGCAATAACTGTTTTGCGGTAACGATCCCGAGCAGTGCCGCCGGGTTATGCAGCGGGGCGATCCCAGATAGCTCGTCAATTGTTTTTATTACATCGTCGGTGATTTCAACCGATGATGCAAATTTATCACCGCCCATTACGACGCGGTGGCCGACGCCGGCAACTTCGTTTAGGTCAATTGATGCCTCGCGAAGCATGAACATAACGACATTTAACGCCTCGTTATGATTCTGCATAGATGTTTCTTTGCGTTGTTTTGTCCCGTCCGGATATTTTTGTGTAATAAACGAATCCGGCAGTCCGATTTTTTCAACGTTCCCGCTTACGACGACTTCTTTTGTTTGTGCGTCAAAAACCTGATATTTTAGTGATGATGAACCGCAGTTCAAAGCAAGTATGTACATTAATTACGTCCCTTGGTTAACTTCGCATAAAGTCTAGCAAAGAATACGGGGTGTTTCAACAGTAAAGTCTGAATTGGATGCGCCAATTATCATTTGTAATATTGCTGCGCAGGCCCGTCGTTTTATTCGCGACCCAGA
The DNA here is from genome assembly GCA_937903135.1 of uncultured Alphaproteobacteria bacterium. Lineage (GTDB taxonomy): Bacteria > Pseudomonadota > Alphaproteobacteria > Rs-D84 > Rs-D84 > Enterousia. The sequence goes on from CALDAH010000033.1 coordinate 1,018, forward strand.
ATGCCTGGCTGCCGATCATCAGCGCCGTATTCGCCAAGCCGTTATTGTCAAAGTATGAATTAATTAACGGGGATGTATAATCACCGATTCCGAATGCTGTAACCTCGTCGCCGGGGGTATATCCGGCCTCGGCGGTTTTGCATATTAATGCAACGCGAACGATAAGCGGCAGGGTTTCGTGCGCGACTATAAAGTGCAGGGCCGGGATATTCTGCAGTTTAAGCTCAGAGCTGGTATAAATTGTAAATCTGTCGGGCAGGAACTGATTAACCTTTTCCTGCCAGAATTCATCGGGAACATCGTTTATGTCAAAATCTGTCCCGGGCAGGCCATAGTCGTTATTCCCGCCGCTGTTTCTGATCTGGTCAATTCGGGCCAGGGCAAATCCACCTAATGTTTCGCCATCGTGAACGCGCATTGTTTTTGCATCCGTGTCAAACGACAGCTCGCCGGGCATGCCGGTAAAGTTATTATTCTGTGCGGTTGTGCCGCGACGAATTTGTAATACTCGTGCCATAAGAAATCCTTTTATAAAAAATATTTGGAAAATAAAAACGCCGCATTGCAGCGACGTTCGAGTTAATAATATTATACCATAAATTTACAATAAAATCAAGCCGCCCGTGAAAAACTGTCGGTATAATTTTGAATAATTGCATCACGCTGCTGAGCAAATTTTTTCTGGCTGGCTTCTTTGCTGCCGAACCACGAATACATTTTTCCGGTATGTGTCCCGCGACCGCTTTCCAGCATATTCCAATACGCCATAAGCTCGTTATATGCGTTTTTATGATTGCTGTCCCAGCTGTCAATTTTTGACTGTTTCTCGGCTATCTGATCCTCAAAGAACTTAATCGTCTGAATCCCGGCGTCGTATTTTGAAATAATATCACCCAGTTGATTGTTTTGTAATTGCGGATTCGCGGCAATCTGTTGATCGAATTGCGATTGGGTGTTTTGAACCGATTGCTGCAGCTGATCGCGTTTATTTTTTAATGATAAATACTGTTGCAGCGTTTCACGGTATTGCAGCTGCCCGGATTGTATTAGTTGTTCCAGCTGCAAAACATCGCTATCCAATGTTGGATATTCGGCATTTATTTGGTTCAGCTGCTCTATATTCGTCGCCAGGCGATCCCGCAGTGTCATATGATCAATATACTGCTGATGTGTATCGGCGTTAATACCGTATTGCTGATCCAATTCGTCCAGATTCCCCTGGGCCTGGTTGCGCTGAGCCTCGGTCTGCTGTTTTTCGTTTTCCAATATGGTCCGCTGTTGTTCGTTTTCTTTTTGTTTGGCCGCAATCGCAGAGCTTACTTTTTTAGAACTGCCGTATTTTTTCCCAGATAGCTTAATTGCATTCCCTGTGATTGTTATCGAGTATCCTGTGATCATAAACGCAGCTTTGATACTTTTATCCAATGCGTTGGTTACGAATTGCATCCCTTCGTTTTTATTCCATGACAGGCCCTTATCTGAAAAAATGCTAAGCTGTTCTTTGCCCAGGGCATCCATAATCTTGCTGGTTGTATATCCGTATCGGATAACCGATATAATCTCAAGTGCGGTTTTGGCCTCGGCCAGTTTACCGGCATCAACGGCGCGGATAATTATTTCATCAACGATTGCCCGCATCTGGCGTGCGTTTTTCAATGCGCTAGCAAATGCCTTTGGCTTCAGGGTTTTAATATTATTAAGTGTTTTTTCAAACCAGTCAAAATGGTCGCTGGCCTTGGCGGATTTGTATTGCAGATTCTTTTTTATATCGCCGGCCTTTTCCAATACTTTATCCAGTCCGTCCGTTGATTTTATTTTTGCGCCGTCAATTGCGCTGACAATTGACTGGGCCTGGTCGGAAAAGAATAATCGGTCGCCGGATAGTTTTACGTATTTGTCCAGATGGTTTTCATATGTGTCGCCGACCCATTTTTTTATCTGCTGATACGGCGTTAATGTATCATCAGCCTTTGGCGGGACATAGTCCTTGGATTCTTTGTCGCCATATGCGACCTTTGATACGGCCTCGTCTAGGTGCTTGGATATTTTACCGTTATCGTGAACCTTAAATACATTATATACTTTGCTGTCGTCGTGCAGTTTTTTTAATATTGTCCCGTAATTACGTTTAAAATATTCACGCTTGGCGGGCAGTACTTCGCCATTATCGTCAAACCCACTGGCGATTCCATTCAGGTTTATATTGGATAATGCCGCGGTTATTCGTGGGCTGTGGGCGAATGACCCCTGGATTAATTCACGGTTTAGCAAACTGGCGATACGTACCAGTTTATTACGAAACTTAGGATCGGAGTTATATTTTTTATCCCCCAGATTTTTTACAAAATCGTTATATTCTGCACGACTTTCAAATTCATTACTTAATAACGACGACAGCTCGCCACTGTATTGCGGGTCGGTTAAAACATAGTACAAATCAGCGACATACGATTCAACGGTTGACGATACCTTAAACAACGAAAATAGTTTATCGTCGCCAAAGTATTCGTTTAAAAATTCATTTGCTTTCTTTTCATCCTTAAACGAAGATTTTGCCGCGGCCATTGATCGCAGGGCGTTTTGGATCGCATTAAACAGCTTGTCCCATTCGTCGTTTTCCAAGAACCATTCCCCGGCAGGGTCATTCGGATCGGGCAGGTGGTCAATCGTTGTATCAAAATACGATGGGGAAACCAGCTTTTCGTTCCACATTTTCATATTGCCGCGAAAATCCCCGGCCTTTGCATACTTATCAAACTGGGCGCGAACCTCGGCCGGCATTTTATTAAAATGCAGCTGCATATAATATTGCAATAAAAAATCATTCAGTTTTGCCATAATAGCGCCCTTTGATTGCCTGAAAATATATTAATATATTATAACGTTTTTTTTAAAAATTGCAATATTTTCAGTACAAAAATTCTGGTGCGTGTTGTATAGTTTCCTATTATTATTACAAGGGCCGGGCATGAAAAAATCGTCATCACTGCACAGGTTTTTAATAAACATATACGGGTATACGTTTTTTGATAAGCTATTGTTATTAACCCCGGTATATGCAATTTTTATGCAGCAGCACGGTATAACGGATATGCAGCTGTCGTTGCTGTTTATTCTGTTATCGGTTGGCACGTTTACCGGTCAGATCCCGGTAACATGGCTGATGAATAAAATCGGGCCAAAATATGCAATGATTATCGGCCAGATTTTAAAAGGCATAGGGTTTATAATATGGCTGTTCTGGCCGGTGTTTATTGGATTTGCAATCGGTATGTTTTTATGGGGGGTTATGTATGCAATTTATAACGTCGCACTCGAGGGGATGATATACGACGAACTGCGCGCGCGACGAAACCATAAGATTTATGCAAAAGTCCTGGGCGTGCAACGTAATATTTCATCCGCGGCTACGGCATTATCGGCGTTTGGGTCGTTATTAATGTTTGCCGGATATAATTGGATTACATACGTGTCATTGGTCATGTTGGCAATATCGGTTATATTTATTTGGCGAATTGAAACGAATGCTTACCCGCGGGGACGAAAACAGAATATTCGTAAAATTCGTTTCATTACCGTATTTAAAACCGGGGCGCGAATCTGTCGGGTAACGCCGTGTATATTTCTGATGATGGTGTTAACTGTATTGGTCGAGTGCATGGCATATCTGGATGATTATTTAAGTCCGATCGGGTATGAAATCGGGCTGCCCGTAGAATTTGTCGGGATTATTCAGTTCTTTATACTCGGGTGTGTAATATTGGGGCAAACATTTGCGTATCGTTTTGCCCGGGTCAAAGACTGGATAATTTATTCAACCATCTGCGTTGGCGGTGTGTTGTTTGTATTATTTTCTGTGTTTTATTCGGTATCGGGGCTGTGGCTGCTCGGGGGTGCATATGTTTTATTCAGTGCGGTAAGCATACTGCTTTATGCCCGATTCCAAGATTTTTTACCGTCATCATATCGTTCGGTAATCCTGTCTATATACAGTATCGCCAATAATATTATATATATTGTGGTATGCATGCTAATCGGGCTGGGCGGGTTGCTCGGCGGTTGGCGATATAGTGTTTTAATCCTGGGGATGGGGTTAATTTATATCGGCGCCTGGGCGTTATTATTTGTCGGGGATAAATGCGCAGTTAATGCAGCACCGAATGATCGCAGGATAAAAAACATTGCGCGGGCTGCAAACAACGCATCATAGCCGCGTTAGGATTTGTTGCCTATACCGTTTATCGGGGATTTAATCTAAAATCCCGGGTATGAAATTACGCAATGTTTTATTAAAGACTGTTCCGTACCTGTTATCTGTCGCGGGTGGTGTGGTTTTATATCTGGTTGGGGCAGATAATATACACGATGCGAATTTAAATGATTTAATAAATAATATCGCAGCATCGCTGCTGGCGATACCGTTAGTGTTCTTGTTATATGACTATTCTAATTATCGCATATCGCGTCAGGTAAATAAAACCCTGGCGGATGGATTGAATTTTAAAATTAATTCCCAGATGCTGGAAATGTTAATACTAATGCGCAGTATCTTAGGGCATCGTGGTAAATTTACCTGGGGGGCGGCTGAAAAAATGTTGGAAATGACGTCCCATAGCATAGGTCGCCATTTAAAGATTACGCCGACGCAGCTTAATACCCTGCGTTCGTATCGTGATAAAATAGATGAATTTGCATACCGAACGGATAAGAATAACGTTTTAAATCATGAACAGCTTCAGACGCTGGCACTGCTCGCGCGCGAGATGACGCATCTGGTAAACGAACGTCAGTTTCGTGCGGTCCCTGCGGCAATGGCGAAATACGCGGCGGGTATATTATCACTTATGGCTGACTGGTTTGATTCCCAGGATGTAAATACGATGCTTCAGCAACAGAACTTTAAATTAGCACTTGGCATGGGTGCGCCGTCGGCCGAATAAAATATTTTTAAAAATATAGTTATTTTTTCTTGCATTTTATAAAAAGTTATGTCAAAATTTGCCCCGAACCACTGAAATGAATACTTATGTATTTTAATTTCAGGTTCATCTGGGAACATAGCTCAGTTGGTAGAGCAAATGACTTTTAATCATTGGGTCCAGGGTTCGAGTCCCTGTGTTCCCACCAGAATTCAACCGCCGGTAACGGCGGTTAAATTTTTCTTATGGTATTTTAATTAAAAAAATTTATCCTGTTATATATGTTAAAGTATATTGATATGCATTGTCATCTGCCCGATTGTGCGGAATGCTGTTTAGCTCCAGATTTTAACGCGATCACGGCATGCGTATATAATGCGGCGCATATATCTGATTGGGAAAAAATAATTCGCTGCACAAACACATACCCGGGGCGGGTATTCGGGGCGATCGGTATTCACCCATGGGACATAGATAACCTGCCGGCGGATTGGGAATGGCGAATATGCGATATGCTGGCCCGTCACCGTGATTTAATGCTAGGCGAGATAGGGATAGATAAAACGCATCCCGGTCTGCCGGCCCAGGCGGAAATATTTTCGCGCCAGCTGCAGATTGCCGCAAAATATAATCGCCCGGTTCAGATTCATTGCACAGGCGCGTGGAATATTTTAACCGATGCGCTGAAATCATACAACGCCGCGGCGCCGATTATACTGCACGCATACAGCGGCAGTGCGGATTTAATGGATGTGTTGATCAGAAAGCATAATGCATATATATCATTTTCGCCGTCTGTATTAAACGCCCGTCATATTCGTGCGCGCAGATGTGCGGCAATTGCGCCGTTATCACGTATCTTGGTCGAAAGCGACGCCCGCCCTGGCGCGGATATCGGCCGGACGGTTGACGCGATCGCGCAAATTCGTGGCATCACCGCATCCCGTGCGGCGGCCGCGATATATAATAACTCTATGGGGATAATAAAAAATGGATATTCTAAACAGGATTAGTATTTTACTGGGCCCGGCGGCGATGGCCCGGCTGCGTAATTCCACGGTTATGGTCGCCGGCTGTGGCGCGGTTGGATCTTTCGCGATCGAGGCACTGGCCCGCAGCGGCGTCGGGCGTATTATCGTATTGGATTTTGACCGCATAGAAGAATCAAATATCAACCGTCAGCTATTTGCGCTGCATACGACCATTGGCCAACCAAAGGTAGAGGTTGCCGCGGCGCGCATTCGTGATATTAACCCTGATATAGATGTAATCGCGCTGGACACGTTCTTTGACGCGTCGTCGGACATCCCGCTGCGTCCGGATTTTGTAATTGACGCCATTGATACGGTTGAATCTAAAATCGCGCTGTATAAATGGTGTATTAAGCACGATATTGCGTTTATATCCAGCATGGGGGCGGCCCTTAAACGTGATATTTCGCAAATTCGTCGCGGTTCTATTTATCATACGTCGGTATGTCCACTCGCGGCAAAGGTTCGTCGTATCGCGCGCGGGGAAAATTTACCGGATTTCCCGGTGGTATATTCAACCGAACCGCCACGTGTTGCCGCATTACCCGGGCGTGCGCTGGGGTCAATTATAACCGTAACGGGTGTTTTTGGCCTGATGCTGGCCGATGGTGCAATTGAATATATTACGACGAAATAGCTTTGACAGCCGTATGGATTTTTTTGTATTCTGGATAACATAACGCTATCGCATCGCGCATGTGGCCCGGGGGGAGGTTATATGAAATACCTATTTCAATTTTGCATTATAATGATATTTGTATTCATCGGCGAGGTTATGGAACATCTCATCCCGTTGCCGATCGCGGGCAGTATTTATGGCCTGGTGTTGCTGTTTTTGGCCCTGTGTACCGGGATTGTAAAACTGTCATGGGTAGAAGACGTCGCCACCGGTTTTCATAAGATAATGGGGTTGTTCTTTGTTGCGCCGGCGGTTGCGATAATTGATATCTGGGGTGATATTGCGAATATATGGCCGATGCTGGTGTTATTGCTGGTCGCGACATACCTGGTATCAATGATTACCACGGGCGTTACCGCCGAAGCATTAATCGGTCGCCGTGATAAAAAACCAAAGGCATCAAAATGACAGAGTTTCTAACCGCATCGGTGTATTTTGGCCCGGCCCTGACCATCGGGGTTTTCCTGCTGTCGGTATTTATAAACAAGAAGTGGCCGAATCCATTTACGACGCCGCTGTTTTTGGCGACGATGTTTGTTGTAATAATACTAACACTGGCCCGTATTCCGTATTCGGCGTATAACCACGGGGCGCAATATATTACGTATTTTCTGGTCCCGCTTACGGTCTGTTTTGCGGTCCCGATGTATAAACACCTGCCGTTGCTGCGTCGTCATGCGATTCCGATATTAATCGCGATGGTTATCGGGTGTATATGTTCGGTTATATCGGTGTGTTTGATTTGTATATTTACGGGCCTGGGGGAAATTGTTGCGAAATCGTTGGCGGCAATATCGGTTACAACGGCGATTGCGATTGGCATTACGGAAAAACTTGGTGGCGTTGTCGCATTAACTGTATCGTCGGTTATTGTAACGGGCATACTCGGCGCATCGGCCAGTGACGTAGTATGCCGCCGCCTGGGGCTGCGCAACCCGATTGCGCGGGGACTGGCGATTGGGAATGCATCACATGCGGCCGGCACGACCAAGGCGATGGAAATGGGCCCGGTCGAAGGCGCGATGAGCAGCCTGGCGATCGTTATATCGGGGCTGCTTACGGCGGTAATTGCACCAATTGCGATTTATGTGTTTTTTTAGCGCCATATCGTCGTATTCCCCGTCCGCGGTATATATGCGCCACAACCTGCCGGTGGGCGGATAGATATTGTCCGCCGCATCACGATATTCCCGTATCATAGGGAATATGTTTTTTACAAATATATTGACAAAAATAAAATTTGCGCTATATATTTAGTATAATAATATCCGCGGTGTATATTGTCCGCAAATCTTACCGGGGGCGTAATTCATGGCACAGAACAATAAAATATTAAATCATGGTCGTGAAACGTATGCTGTTTACTATGGGGACTGGTTTGTTATGAAGCGTCCGTTACCGACGCTTGGTGATGCCGCGCGTGCAAAATGGTTGGAAAAGCAGCACCGTACACAAAGTATCATAGAAGAAATCAGTGCTATTGGTAATCCGGTTTATAACATTCCGCGTATGATTTTCATTAACGACGACGAATACCAGATTCTGGAACAGCGCGCCCGGGGCTACCCATTAACGCCGGATTTATATGCTAATTTATCCCCGCGTCAAAAGTTTGAGATTAATAATGCAATTGCCAGTTTCTTGGTTGATATGAACGAATTAAAACCGGCCAGTGATATCGTGCGTCACCGTATTGCGTTGGATTTTAAGTTCTCGCGGTTGGATAGTTTTGTTGAAAACAAAATGTCAAATTGGTTTACCGCGGCCGAGGTTCGCTATATGTCGGATATAAAGGATCGGGTCGGTAAATTTGAATATGAAACGCGCAAGGTTTGGTCGCATTGTGATTTAAATTCGGGGAATATACTTTATAACCCCGAGAGTAACCAGCTCTCGTTTATTGACTTTGCCGAAGCGGATTATCGTTTTATATATCGTGATATAGTATCTGCGATCACGACAGAGTTAAATATATACCGTCATATTTATCAGCTATACGTTCATCTGCATAATAAAAGTTTGTATCCGATGCTTGGGCCGAAAAACGAACGCCTGAACGAGATTATGAAATATCGTGTTATGGTTATATGGCTGAAACGTTTTATCAAGGCATCTGATGATCTGCGTATTAACCCGACGGGTGAAAAATCGGTTAAAAATAATCTGGAAAAGGTCGCGTTTATGCGTCAGCAGATTAAAAACTTTCAGGATCTGGAACGTCGCTATTCTAAATAGAATGCCTGTCTGCGGCGGGGATTAAAATGTTTTTTCGTGATTTGCTATTGCGCGAATAATTTTAATATTTGAATTTTTTCACTCTTCGCGCTACAATACACCATAACGGCTGGGTATATCTATAAATATAATAACAGCTGATTTTGGCCGGGGGCGTTTAATATAAAAATAAACGATACTGTTGTTAGAAGCGGTAATAATCCCCAGCCACCCGTTTTCAGAAATATTTTTTTATCAATTGTGATTTTAAACATATTCGTATATAATAAATAAAACGTAATATCTTAACATGGCGCAGGGCCAGATCCCCGTTAATCATGCGTCCATGCCAGGCATTATCGTTAAAATGGGATTGGGGGCCGGCGAATAAGATCGTATGGTCAAATAAACCGGGCAATGCTATTGGGATTGTTTTGAACCCCCAACCCCGCCATATATATTACATGGCGGTTTTATTACAAACGACATGTGATTCTTATGGTCGCATGCGCGGGCGTAACTGCGTTCAACTTATGGTTGGAGGACGACTGAATATAATAAGTCGTACTATACCTTAATATAGCTTCTAACCTCCAACCACCAATTTTTTCATATTTTTTATATTGTAATTAACAGCTGTTTAGGATATACTGCTTATTGTAATAGGGAAACTTATTATGCGGGACTAGTAAACCCGCCAGCAAGCGCCTGTATGTGCGTATATCATACCAGTTCTAATGGGACTGGATGGCGGTGAATAACCAATAAACCGTTAAGCATCTTGCTGTGCAATTACTAGCTCCAGTCCCGCTTTTTCGTATGCGGGATTTATTTTATTGTTTGCAATTTGCGGACGGTGGAGTATAATAAATGCATAATACGTAACCCCTTGTTACGGTGCGGGGCTTGAAAACCTCTCCAATGTGCGTCTGATGCAGGCGCAGACGCAGCTTCAGCCATATGGTTGGGGGCCGGCGAATAAGATCGTATGGTCAAATAAACCGGGCAATGCTATTGGGATTGTTTTCAACCTCCAACCACCAATTTATTTTTCATATTTTTATTGTATTTCAGGATTACTTAGGTTATAGTACTTAATGCAATACTAATCTGAGTATTGTAGGGTTTAGAAGCCCCCTACTTGTAGCGTCTCATGGACGTAAAACTCCAATCGTCAGGTTGGAGGGCTGGTGAATAAGGACTTAGTCCAAATAAGCCGCACTATTCCTACAAGTAATAGCTTCTAACCTCCAACCGCCTTTATGACGGTTTTTTTTATAGATTTTAATTTTTCTTTCTATATAATATCCATTGTAGCAACGTGTTGTTCCTACGGGTTTAGAAGCCCTTGACTTGTAGCATCCGAATGGATGAAAACTCCAACCCCGGTTGGAGGGCGTATAAATATGCGCACTATTTACTACAAGTAATAGCTTCTAACCTCCAACCACCTTATTTCATTGGTGGTTTTTTAATATTAACAATGGGTTGGATAATATGGCAGGAAAAAAATTTACGCCCGATCAGCTGGACCAGCGCGTCGGAAAAATGATCATGATTCTGCGTAAGCAGCAGGGCCTATCGCAGAAAGATTTAGCAAACGCAATCGGAATTACTTTTCAGCAGCTGCAAAAATACGAAGCTGCCGATAACCGTATGTCCGTATCGCGATTTTATAATATATTAAAAATACTCGGCGTGTCATTTAATCAGGTATTTTGCGAACTGGACAAGGGGCTGCTGCGCGACCCGCAGTTGAATAACGCCGCCGATAAACTATGGCAGCTGCCCGCGGACGATCGGCAAATTGTATACGCAATAATTGACCGTTTATACCGCGCAAATGTCACCACGCCCCGCGGCAAGGCGTAATGGTAAATATGCAAAAAATCCTATTATTCCGCGCCCAAGAACGTATTCCTAAATGCAGTATTGGAATTGAAACGCGTTTAAAAACCGGTTATAATATGCATGTCTTAAACAAAGACATTTATAAAACCTTGAAAGGAGAAAAAACAGATGAGAGGACTAACGAACTATGTTTTAAAACCATTAACCTTTATCGGTGCTTTGAACTGGGGACTGATCGGAATATTTGGTTTTGATTTAGTTGCATTTATATTCGGTGCCGGAACAGTTGCAACCAGCATCGTTTACAGCATTATCGGTATCGCGGCATTAATCTGGCTGATATGGGTATTTATTGATCGCCCGGCCACACGCGTTGACCGCTAATTCGCCGTAACGGTTTTCATGTCAATCGCCCCATATGCGGGGCGTTTTTTTATATCAGGGCGTGTTTCCTGATGCGCGCCCCCGGGGAATATGATATAATATGCGCATGATTTTTTTGCGATTATGCTTCTTTGCCGCGTTTTTTATCCCCATCGCCGCGCATGCCGCCAATTTCAACGCTTTGCTCGCGCGCGATAGCATAACAACCACGCCCGGGGCGCGTGCGGATGTTGCAGCGGCCGCGTCCGAAAAATCAGATGGTGCGCCCCCGCATACGGACGACCGCCCGCGTTTTTTCGCCATGCCGGACGATCGCCCGCAATTTGGACAATCGCTAATGTCGCGAATATCTGTAAATACCATCAGCCCGCTGGATATGAACTGGACCGCGTCAATGGATTTAAACGCCACAACCGCGGACGTGCCAACGTCGTATGATGTTATATTGCCGTTCTTTGAAGATTACCCGATTGAAAATCTTGAGGTAAAGCTGCAGCTGCTAAATATCCGGTTTTAGCAGCTGCCCGTTCATATATAAATAACCGGTGTGGGAATTTTTTACCCCCGTATCGCGTAAAACCGCGGCCCGGGTTAATTACCCGCGTCGGGCAAAGCGTTGAAATCGGCGCGTCCAGCGTAATTAGCACCGAAAAATTATCCAGCAAATCGGCCAATCGGTCGTTTGTTCCCGGCCCCAGATACGCGATCCCGATATCAAATCGTTCCCCGGATTTAATATATTTAAATGCGTCCATACGAACCACATTTAACCGCGGCCGCGCGAAAAGATTCGTAATTTTTAATATAAAATACGTAATCGGCATATTTTCAACGGCCGTTACATCCATATCACAACGCCGTGCGATCGTGCGCGCCATCCCGCCGTATCCCGCGCCGATATCGCATGCCGATTTCATCCCGGGATAGTATTTATTTATCACCGTTACGACCGCCCGGCGCAGGATGCGGGAACTTGGGACAAACGGGATCTGGTGGCGAATGATGCATGTCGCGTATTCAATGGATTTTAATATATTATATATAACAATTCCGAACAGGGATGCTGTTGCTATGTATATAATAACCGCGGCGGTATTCATTGGATTACCCTGATTTTTATTATATTAATTATTCAATAATTATCCCGGTATGTAAATATTAAAAAGCGGCCCGGACACATCCGGACAAATCCCGGGGGAATGCATCCCCCTGGGGCGTGTTTATAAAATTATTCCCGACGCATCCGATATGCCCGAAATCCCATGGCGACAGAGTTTGGTATAAATCGGCCGGTCCAGCCCGAGATCACGAATAATCTCGCCCGGTTTTTTATCCGACCATAAATCACGGTATTCACATACGCCGTTTTTTATCGTCTTTATCAAACCACTGGGCAGTTCCGAGCGGCCAATACACGACGATAGATAAACAAAGCATTCGTCTGCCGTGCCGATATTCTGGCATGCTAAAATCCGGGCATAGATATTTAGCGTTAAATCGGCCTTGCTGGGGTCTTTGGTCCATGGTGATCCGCCGCCGATCGGGCATGCGGTGGAATAAAAATCACACGCCAGCTTTCGCCCCGTTATCCCGCAGTCGGCAACCGCGCTGTGGTATGTATAACGCCCCGTGCCGTTTATAATTATATTTTCGGCGCGCGCCCCTAAAACAGACGTAATAAAATCTGTTAAATCTTCGTCGCGCAGCATCGGAATTGCAACGATCGCCGTTTCTATTTTATCATCGTTCAGCGTAATCTGGGTTTTAATATCCAGCCCCAGGTTATCAGACGTGCGCGCCCGATTATACAGTGCATCGTTTAATTTTTTCGCCAAATACAGTTCGCGGTTCAGTTTCTGTTCCCCGCGGCAGGCATATCCGACGAATACGCCCTGGTCGCCCCAGCCGTCGGCCATAACCCCGCGGTTAATATCGGCGGACTGAACACCGATTAGATTAATTACATTTATCCGTTCCGGGGACAACGCATATTCGCCCCATAGCGACGAATAACGATCGTTATATCCTATCTCGGCCAGTGCCGCCGTTACATCCCGGGATATATTTTCAAACCCGACGTTGCCTGTAATCTCGCCCCCCAGGACGACGGTATTATCTTTGATTAAAACCTCTACTGCGTATTTAACCCCCGGGTCACGGGCGATCATACGATCCAGGATATAGCATGAAATATAATCCGCCGTTTTATCAGGATGCCCCAGTGATACGGCCTCGGCTGTTCTTTGCATAATTTACTCCTTTGGTTTCTGCAAATAGACCAAAGGTGGATTTATATAACGCAAAAACGCACCACATGTATATGTGCCGCATAACGCATTACAGAAAGGGAAAATTGTATGTCAACCAACTCCATATTTAGTCCGTTTAAGGCAGGACAATTCTGGATAAATCCACCTTGATTTCAATTTATATTATAACACAAATTAACAACAAAATCAATAGCGATTTTAGGGCCGTCCCGTATAGTTCGGATTTTATCGGACCGATAAAGCCGTTTTTTCCCAGGGTTACATACCTCTGGCGAACTGGGCGCATTCAGGCGTAGACTGACCATGCAACAACAATGGGAACAGTTATGACGATAAAAAAGAATCATATCAGTCAGAACCGAAATCCTGAACTGACCATACACCCGGTCAGCAGAAAAACGCGTATTAAAATTCCACGCGCCGACGTTTCAATCCAGGCAGGATTCCCCAGCCCCGCCGACGATTATCTATCCGGGCCGATTGATTTAAACCGTGAACTGATTACACACCCCGCATCAACTTTTTTGGGCAGAATACGTGGCGATAGTATGATTGATGCCGGTATATTTGACGGCGATCTGGTTATTATTGATAAGTCACTGCGCCCGCGGACGGGAAATATCGCCGTGTGCTTTATTGACGGTGAATTTACAATTAAATATATCAAGATTCAGCCAAAATCTATACTGCTAATCCCCGCGAACAAAGATTTCAAAACAATTCGCGTAACCGGGGAAAATGAATTTTTAATCTGGGGCGTCGTAACATATTCAATTCGCCAGCATCGTTCGGGGAATCTGTAATGTACGGGCTGATGGACTGTAATAATTTTTATGCCAGCTGTGAATGCGTTTTTAACCCCGCGCTGCGTAATCGGGCAATAGTCGTGCTTAGCAATAACGACGGTTGCGTAATCGCCCGGTCTGCGGCCGCAAAACAAATGGGAATAAAAATGGGGACGCCCGCATTCCTGATCAAAAATCTCATAGAATCAGGGCGTATTGTGGCGATGTCTTCTAATTATACGTTATATGGCGATATGTCGGGCAGGGTAATGACAATACTCAGATCTATTGCGCCGAAAATTGAAATCTATTCAATTGACGAAGCGTTCTTTGATATCCCGAATAATATTGACTGTCGCGCGCACGGCCAAGATATTGCCGCGACCGTTACCCGTGCGACGGGAATACCCGTTTCAATCGGAATTGCACCAACAAAAACACTGGCCAAGGTCGCAAATCACGCAGCAAAAAAATACCCCGGATACAGACGCGTATGCGTTATTGACAGCGACGAAAAAAGGCTGCGCGCGCTGCAGCTGACCCCGATTGACGAAGTATGGGGGATCGGCCGACAATATGCGTCCAAACTGCGCGCGATGGGCATAAATACGGCGTTTGATTTTGTTAATATCCCACGCGACTGCGTACGGCGCATGATGACGGTCGGCGGCGAACGAACATGGTGTGAACTGCGCGGCCAGCCCTGCATTGAACTGGACACTGTATCGGGCGATAAGCACCAGATTTGCACATCGCGCAGCTTTGGCACGATGATAACGTCCATAGATGACCTGGTCGGCCCGATTTCAACATTTGCATCGCGATGCGCGCAAAAGCTGCGTGCGGGAAATCTGGCGGCCGGAACGGTTATGCCTTTTTTGTATACGAACGTATTCAGGCCCGATCTGCCGCAGATCCAGTTATATAAGATGGCGGCATTGCCCCGACCGGGAAATGACACGCGGATGATAGTAGATGCGGCACTGCGCACGCTGCGGGAAATATACCTGCCGAATTATCAGTATAAAAAAGCCGGTGTAATCGTTGGCCAAATAACACCGGCCGGGCGACGACCACTAAACTTATTTACGCAAAACGAAGATCTGCGGTCCCAGCATCTTATGACTGCGCTGGATTCAATAAATAATAAGTACGGAAAAAATACAGTGCGATTAACATCAGATCTGGCCGGGTCAGGCTGGCAGCCGGCGCATGGGATGCTATCGCCAAATTATACGACTGATATTAACGATATAATTGAAATTAATTGCGGGAAATAAAATCCCCCGGCGCGATAAATACTGCGGCAATAGATAACAGCATATCCGGCCCGCAGCGAAAAAGAACGCTTTTGATTGATTTTTATTACATTTTTCCCGCATGGGTTGATTTGGTGTGCGGTATTATTGCTCTGTCTGCAATCAGGCAAAATAAAAGGCGAATGTCGGCCCAATATTCGCACTATGGTTGAATTTTGCATTGTGTATATTCGGGTTGCGGGATTGGTATGCTTGATTAATAATTTCGGTGTTGATGAATAAAAGAGGGGGGGTAAAAACCGCGTTTTGTCCCGGGGCTGCGCCATGCGCGATAATAAAAAACGGCACATTCCTCCAACGGACCGAAGTCATCGCCTCATAGCAGATTGCAGTTATCGGGTGGGAAATTCAGACATTTTCGCAAAACTAATTGCCGATATGCATAATTTTACTTCGCATTCTGACGTTGGTATGCCATTATCTTTTTGTAAAACTGTTCCGCTTTATATAAATCCAACGTTTTGCCGTCGTCGGTTCGTAATTTGCCTTCGGCATCTATCCATATTTCTGCATTTGGGTCTGTTTGCGCAGCCTGAATTTTCGGTAATTCATCCAATATGTTATCCGGCCCCATTCCCCCTGCATAACCCTGGCGAATACCTGGGTAGAGTGGTGCGGCATATTGTGCGGCCATTTTGCCACCACCAAAGGAAGCATCATACAAAACATCCCATTTTATGGTGTTGTTATTTTGTGCATTCATCGCCCGCTTAAAAGCGTCAACATATTCTGCGGTTCTGTCACAGTATGATAAAATCAGATGTGATTTCGGTGCAATGTATTTTCGTAGTTGGATTCCGTTTGCAAATTGTTGTGCATACTGAGGTTTAAAATTATAGCCAAAATGGTTTAATTGAATGCTCATATTCGGAAACCGCATCATATGAACCAGAGACCATGGTAAATTTCCTGTTGCTACCAACATTGGCCATCCTGTTATGTCGTCTTTTCCGTTACCATTTATATGCAATGCAACTGTGCCAGTTTGACCCGGTATATATTTTTCATTATATGCCTTTAACAGTGTCATAACATAATCAAAACGCGGTGTGCCAATTGCGCCTTTCTGGGCGGATACACCAACGCCGATCTCTGCCATTGGGTGCGCGCGCAGGAAATCAACCACATCCATTGGGGCCAGATTTTCGTTCGCACCAATCATAGAAACTTTTACAATATTCATAATGTACTCTAATTATTATAACCTCAATATTGCATAGAGCTCTGTCACAATCAATAAATTTGTTCAATATTGGTCAAAAATTGGTGATTTTGATCCAGGAATTATCAAAGCGTACGCGGGCCAGTGTCACCATAACAAAAAACCGCCCAGTGGGGCGGCGTGCAAATCTTGGCTCGGGCAGCTGGACTCGAACCAGCGACATACGGATTAACAGTACTTCGGACTTTGAACATAGTTTTTGCTTTGCAAGCCGCAGAAATTCGGTCTTTTTAACATAATATGAACAACCCAAAAAATGCCCGATTTTTTCGTATGTGTCAAATATGTGTCATTTTTTTGTGAAACCACCAACAAAATATGTTCGTAAATTCCAACCAGAATCTTGACAAATTGGTATAAAATTGATGCCGGTCATGATAAAAAATTGGAAACAAAAATCCCCAGAAAACTGGGGAAATCTTTGGCTCGGGCAACTGGACTCGAACCAGTGACATATGGATTAACAGTCCATTGTTCTACCGACTGAACTATGCCCGAATGCCCGCATATAATACTCTTTTTAGATAATAATTCAAGTATTTTTTTCATAAATGTAAAAAAATTTAACAAATGCCTCACTCCGCCACACAGAACGGATAGCTACAGCGATTTTATGACCTTTTAGAAATGACAATTTCAACTGGTTTCCTAGGATTCGAACAACAAAAAAGGAAAACAGATGGATAAATTATTAGACACTAAACAGCTTGCTGACTACTTGGGAATCGCGGTTTCAACGATTTTGCAATATCGCGCCGACGGAACGGGGCCGCAGTACATTAAACTTGGGCATTTGGTACGTTATCGCATAAGCGATGTTGAGGCATGGTTAGAGGCTAAAGTGGCCAGAAAATAAGGACGTTTTTGTCTGGACTTATGAAATGGACCCGGTAATGTCATGTTCAACAAGAGATATAAAATGCAACGTGAATGCTATGTAAAACCTTTTAGAGATACATGGATAAAGACGCTGAAATCTGACAAGATATTGCAAATCAGCGATGGTTCTATTGGGGGGCTGCACTTACGATATTCACCCCTTACCGATAAGATAAGTTTTTACTTAGGTTGCCATATACGAAACAGCAATAAACGTAGAAATATATTATTGGGTCGGTATGGGGAAATGAATTTGCAAGAGATAAAAGACCTTGCCTTGGAATACCGCAAACAAATATCCCATGGTCTAGATCCCATGTTTGAAAAGGAGGAAGAACGTAGAAAACAGGAAAAAGAAACTGCGAAGCGCATAAAAGTTGATACTTTATTCCCCCAATACATGGAAAAGTATGCTAAGCTGCATAAAAAGCTCAGTACTTATAAATCCAATAATGACCAATATAGATTATACTTGGCCCCGAAATTTGCGGATAAATACATAACAGATATAGAAGACAAACATATACTTGACGCATATAGCGATTGGGCGCAGAAAACTTCGTTCTCAACAGCAAACAAGGCATTGTCTCTTATGTCCAGTTTTTGGGAATGGTGCATGACCTATGATTATGTGCCGAAAGGATACAATCCTTGCCATTATGTCAAAAAAGGAAAAAATCCGAAAATTCACATTCAGGTGCTGGATGAAAAAGGCTATAAGCAATTTTTCAAAGCCTTGGATGCCGGCCCCACTGATAGTGATCACCATCCACGTTTCTTTGATGCAATAAGAATTATGGCATTGACAGGAGGGCGTTCCCAAGAAATAAGACATTTATTGTTATCTGAAACAGATATGGCAAATAAAGTCCTGCATCTACATGATAGTAAAACTGGTCCACGAGATATAAAACTGTCGGATGCGGCGTTCCATGAACTCGAACAAGTTATAAGGAAAAATCGTAAATTAGGCTCTAAATACGTATTTCCAGGGATTCAAGATCCCAGCAAGCCGATATGCGATATACGTAAAGCCCTATTGTGGACTTTAGATAAAGCTAAATTAAAACATATGAGAATTCATGATTTGCGACATTCCTTCCTTAGCATGGGAGCAAATATGGGTGAAAATATAATGGCATTGAAAGATGCCGCGGGGCATTCCAGGGTTTCAACAACTGAGGGATACTTACATTTAACTACTGACTCCACGTATAAAGCAGTAAATAATATTGCAACTAAAATATACAATAAATAGCTGGGTTTTATGATTTATTCTTTCTCTGGACTTGTGTATTTGCTCCGAAAGCTAAAAACAACGAATCCACAATTGGTGGCTTCGAAACAATCAAAATAGCACCAACAACAATAAATTCATGTTAGGATTATTTTCTTGATAGTATATTATTGATTTCTGCTTGATTTCTATAAAATCCTATTCTACACTGCTGTTAACAAAAGGATTGTTTAATGTCATATAAGAAACAAACCAATTGTAACAAATCTACAACTCTGGAAACTTTTTCAAGATGCTCAAAAAAATTACTGACATCAACGCTGGCACAGCTGGTGGTACTGCAACAGTGCGCATGGGCATATAATGACATAGTCCCACCCCAGAATGTACAAGACAACCCAATAAATCATATAGTTATAGACCCCGACCGCGCAGGTAATGCATTTATTGATCGCGCACAGAACGGAACACCCGTTATAAATATAAACGCCGCCAGCCAAGGGGGCGTTTCTGCTAATTATTACCGTGATTTTAATATAAATTCTGAAAACCTGATTTGGAATAATTTCCAGGGAGAGGCAGATATTTCCAAGCTTGGCGGCGCATTGCACGGCAACCCTAATTTTAATAATCCAGGTGCGCGCCCAGCTGATATTATTTTGAACGAAATCACGGGTTCGCGTGTTTCCAACATAAACGGTTACGGCGAAGTATTTGGTAAACAAGCCGAGGTTATTATTGCCAACCCCAATGGTATCATGGTCGGTGGCGCAGGCTTTATAAATACATCTCGTCTGTCCCTGATAACCGGTTCTTCAAGCGGATTGGATGCGAACGGCAATTTGACACCATTTAATATATCAGCCAGTCCGAACGCAATTATTACAGTTATTGGCCGCGATATTGTGGACGCAAACGGGAATCCCGTGGCATATAATCTGGGGATTGACATGGCGGGCGGCAATGTTATGGATTTGGTGTCACGCATCGTCAAGATTAACGGCAAATTGCTGGCGGGGGAAGAAGTCAACATTCTGACCGGCAACGATACGGCAACGCGTACCCCGGATGGCTGGACTGTTAGCAGCAAAGACGGTGAAAACAAGCCGGAATTTGCAATTGATTCTACGGCGCTGGGCGGCATTTATGCCGGGCGCATCAATTTAATTGCGACCGAAGACGGTGTTGGTGTTCGCACGCGTGGTGATGTTATCGCCACCATGGATGATGTGATGTTTGACGCCCAGGGTAACATTGTAATAGACGGTGGTGCAAGTGCGGCGGCCGATATAAAAATAAAAACACCCGGAAATATTAACGTTAATAAAGATATCTTGTCGGGGCGTGATATTGCGGTGGATTCAAATAAAGCTGTTATTTCTGCCAAAACAAACGCCAATCGCGATATAAACATTAGAACAATTACGGAAACAAATATAGCCCAGGAATTAACAGCTGGGAATGATATAATCTTACATTCTGACAAAATCACCAATCGCAATGTGGTAAAGGCAAATAAAGCCCTGAATATCACTGTGGGTACGCTGGACAATGCAGGCGGCAAACTGGTTGCGATTGGCGATTTTGTGCTGGATTTATCAAACCGCGATTGGGAACCCAGTGGCACGTTGCAGGCCGGCGGCACGCTGAGCCTGATGGCAAAAGACCTGACAAACGTAAATGGCGATATCAGTGCGGGCTATTTGGTAATAAATGCCGCGAACTTTACAAATGGCAGTGATACAGTTGCAACAATTTTGGGCGCAACAAACAGTCTTAGCCTGAACATTACCCAGGATTTGATGAACTATGGCACGTTACGCGGTGGAACTGATGTCAGTATAAATGCAATAAATGTTATCAACGGTGCACTGGCGGGCAGTAATGCCATGATTCACGCCGGCCGCAACATGGTGGTTCAGGCGGCGAAACGTATCCTGAACCGTGGATTTTTGCAGGCGTCGGGTAATTTGACCCTGAGGACCACGGCGGCACTCAATGATGATTATGTGTTAAATCCCAATGCCCAGAAGCTGGCGGTGGACAATGACACAACACTGGCCCCGGAATACCAGGCTATATACGATGCGCTGGATACCACAACGGACACGGCGCAGTTGTATGATTTGCTGGCAAATGTCAAAACGTCCGAGCAATTTTACAAAGTTCAAAAACGTCTGCAGATGTTGCGCATTGATGAGGTTTTGACCGAATACGGCGACATGGCGGATGGTGCGGATATTGATAACCTGATAAGCCTGCCCGAAGATGAAATGCAGGAATCATTACAGGAATTACTGGGCGATGATTATGACGCGGCGGATTGGACAATTGATTTGTCCGCGGATATTGCAAACATAAATGACCAAATATCAGACCAGCAACAGCGCACGGATGATTATAATGCGGCGGGGCGTCTGGATGCGCTGGCCGACTATGAAGCAGATAAGGAGGCGGCCCGCCAAGAATATGCCGACCTGAACGGTGGCGACGATACCGGCTTTGAATATCCAGATTTTGAATATATCCCTATATCCCGCGAAGATTATGCTACCCTTTCCGGCGAAGACTACCTGGATTATGACACAATGGTTGCGGCCGCAGAAACAGCCGCAAAAACCGCACGTGCCAATAAAATTGCCACATTTATCGGCGATACAACCGGACTTGTCAACGAATACCGCACATACGATTGGTCGTCCATGACCGACAGTGAGATTGCGGATAAAATGGCCGCGCTAATGGGTGACGAATACAGCCCGTCCGATTGGGTTATCCCGTCATTTAATAAGTCAGATGCCTTGCAACTTGGGTATATAAACTCTCTTCGTTTAAACTCTGTCAATCGCGGCTTGGTTGAAAAGACTGGTATCCATAACGACGGTCGCATCTACAGTGGCGCGGAAATGAGCTTAAATTCAAACAGTGTCCTGCATAATAACCGCGGCGCACTGATTTATTCCACCGGCGACATGGCGTTATCAGTGGAAAATTACCTATTCAACAACGCAAATGCAGCGGGACAAGGAATTTTATCCAAGAGCGCATTATCTATTGCCAGCGGGAATAATGGCTGGCTGGACCACCTGATTAACTATGACGGCACAATTGAAGCTGACTTGGATTTGACGCTGCACGCATCAGAGATTGTAAATTATGGCAGCGACAGTATTGACCTGTCGGGCATTGATAATAATATCTATCCGGCGATGGAATATCGTTATCACTGGACAGAAACCAAGCGCGTTTTGGGCCGTAAAAAGAAAAAGCATAAGAGCCGTGTCATTTCCGAGGCAGAATACAACCAAATGAAAGCCGCAGGTCAAAACGTGACCGCGACATATTTGGGCTATAATTATGTCAAAGATTATCCAGAATTACAGGCATCATATTATCTGACGCAAAAGCATCTGGCCGACCAGCAGCACAATGCAACTGTCAAGACGGACAAGGATGAGGCACACCTGACCTTGATATCCGAAACGTCCAAAATCCGCAGCAATCGCGGCACGCTATCTATCCTGACCGATGATCTGGTAAATTATAACAGCCAGATATTTGGTGAAAATGTGAATATTGTTGCCCAAAATATTCTGAACCAAAATCTGACCCTGAATATAAACATCAAGGAATATTATGTTCAACGCTATCGCAAATGTAAAAGCAAGGTTATGGGTGTGTGCGTTGATTATTATCAAGCTCGCAATGAATGGACGCACAATATCGTTGAAAATTATACCGGTCTGTCGCCGTCCAGCATTATGGCAGCCAAGGATTTACATATAAATGTAAAGACCCTTGGCAATGGTACAAGTGCGGTTGACCAATCGGCGGGCGGTTCGGGCACACTGCCGTATGAACCGACGAGTCTGCCGGAAACCGACCTGCATGAAATCGTACGCACAGGAATAATTGACCCCTTGGATGGATTCAAATTACCAAATGGGGGTTATGGCTTAATTCGCCCCGGCGACATTTTGAACAGTCCTTATTTATATGAAACCGACCCAACTTTGATAGATTTGGGGCATTATTTGGGCTCAAAGTATTTGATGAACCGTATCGGCATGGACCCAGACGATGTCGATGCGAAATTCCTGGGGGATGCGTACGTTGAACATCAAATGATAAAGGATGCACTGGATAAAACGCAGGGATTCCGCAACAAGGTCATGACAGATGCGGAAACCGAAGAATACATCAACAGTTTATACAACACCGTGACATCTGAGCTGGTTTCAGATTTGGGCCTGGAATTTGGGCGCGCCCCAACGCCTGAGCAAATCGCCAAACTGGACCATGATATTGTATGGTATGTAAAGCAAAATATAACCCTGCCAAATGGTGAAACAGTAGAGGTTCTGGTCCCGCAGGTATTTCTGGCACAGGATACTGTGGATGAATTGTACGGGGCGGCCCTCTCACGTGATGATACCAAGGCCAGTATCCGCGCGGACAATGTGACGATTGAATCTTTGTCGGCCGAAGCCGAAAGTCGCCTGGACAATATGGGGGCGATTGTTGGTAACCGTCAGCTGGTTATCACGACCGACCAGATAAATAATTCCGCGGCATCAGTTGGATATCAAACCCCAGTTCTGCGCGGTGGCGATGTGTTGGTACTGGATACCGGCGAAGGCGGCGCGGTCAATAACCGCGGCGGTCGCATAGAAACGACCAACGCGGACAGTATTTTGGCAATAAATACGGGCGAGCTGAATAATATTACACTGACCCAGGCAGAATCCCAAGATCGCGGCAATTATAAGCGCGTAGAAACCCATATCGGCGACACCGCTACAATCAGCAGTGCCGGTGATGCCCTGATTGTCACATCGGGCGACCTGAATATGGCGGGCTCTAAGATTGGCACAGTTGGCGACATGGCAATATCGGTTGGCGGGGATTTAAATACCGTATCAGTCCAGGACTATGAATATGAATACGAAAAACATTCATCCGGCGATATGTTGTCCAAGAAAACCAAGACAGATATAAAATCTTCGGTCAAAAATATTGGGTCTGAAATCAGTGCCGGTGGCGACTTGGGTATGAATGTCGGTGGGAATGCGACCTTTGCCGGCACAACGGTCAATGTTGGCGGAAACGCAGAGATTGACGTTGAAGGCAATACCAACATCGTTGCGGTCGTGGATTCCGAATATGAATATCATAAGACAAGTAAATCCAGCTGGGGCGGTCTGAAAAAAGAAAAAGACATAACCGAAGATTCCAGCCAGCATCTGGCGGGAGCAAATGTCAATGTGGTTGACGGCTTGACCTTGAACACGGGCAACAATTTGAATATTTTGGCCAGTGATGTCAATGTTGGCGGTAATGCGGATATCGATGCCGGCAATAATATCAACATAATAGCCGGCGACGAGGTCAGCACGCACTACGAACTGCACGAAAAGACGAATTACCTGTCTGGCGCGCTGAATTTGCTTGGAACTGCAGCTCTGGGGAGCGTCACAGGTGGTCTGGGGCTGCTGGCGGCGGGAAATTCTGCTGACGTTGATTGTTCGGGCGGTCATTGCAGTGCCAGCATGACAATCGGAAAACAGACCCGGGATGAAACCTATACCGAAACCCATACCGCGATAGGCAGTGCGATAAATGTTGGTGGCGATTTGTCCATGGATGCCAAAAACGATATAAATATCCAGGGATCGGATATTGCCGTAGGCGGTACGGGTTCTGTCGCCGCGGGTAACAACATAAATATATTAGAGGCACAAAATACCCAGCACACCAGTTCTAGCCATGAAGACACGAAAATATCGGTCAGCGCAACCGTGGGCAACGCGTATGTTGACGCAGGATACGCCGCCGCGGATGCCGTGAAAGCGGCTGATGCGGTTGTAAAAGCCACCGAAGACCTGCACCGTATTCAAGAATTGCACAAACAAGGCAAAGCCAGTTCCGAGGCAGTTCGTGACGCAGAAATTGCGCTGGGCATGGCGACAGCAAATGCCATAAATGCGGAGCTGGGGCTTGTATCCAGTGCGGCTGGCGCGGCATCAGCGGCGGGAACGTCATTTGGTACAGGCATGTACGGTTCTGTCGGTACGAACTTTGAAACGACCAAAAGCACAAATTCATCTGATTCCACGCAATCTGTTGCCAGCAACCTGTTCGGCGAAAATATGTCCTTTACCAGTGGTAATAATATGACACAGGTCGGCGCGAATGTTTCTGCCACCGATACCGTATCATACGATATCGGAAATGACTTGAATGTGTTGGCAAGTACAGATACATACCGCACAGAATCAGGTTCTCAAACCATAACAGCTGGCGGCTCAATCGGCAATAACGCGGTTCAGATAAATGCAGGATACAGTGAATCTAGCAACCGCGCCAGCGGCACAACCCATAATAATAGCAATATCACGGCCGAGAACATCACGGTAAAAACTGGCAACGACGCAACATTTGCCGGCGCGAATGTGACTGCGGACGATAAATTGGCAATGAATATCGGCGGAAACCTGAATGTTGAATCAAAACAGGACACCGATTATGCCAAGGGTAATAACTGGGGCGTAAATGCTGGTGTCGGCAATACGGGCAGTGCTTCTGGTGGCTTTAATGTCGGTTCATCCAATCATGACAGCGCATGGGTAAATGACGTGACCGAACTGACCGGTGGCAATGTTGACATCAATGTTGGTGGCAAAACGACGGTCACAGGCGCGGTTATCGCGGCCGGCGAAGACGGCGACCTGAATCTGGCAACGAATGAGCTGGAATACAAGGATTTGCATGACTTTAATACCAGCAACGAACGTGGATTTGGTGTTAACACCGGCATTGGTATCAGCACTGATAAGGGCGAAACTAACTTGCACCCACAGGGCGGCACGACCGTAAGTGCGACCCATACTGGCTCGGATACCGAACAAACCACGCATGCGACGATTGGTGTG
The DNA here is from genome assembly GCA_937903135.1 of uncultured Alphaproteobacteria bacterium. GTDB lineage: Bacteria > Pseudomonadota > Alphaproteobacteria > Rs-D84 > Rs-D84 > Enterousia. Next base: position 26,740 of record CALDAH010000033.1, read on the forward strand.
GGTAATATCACGGTCGGCGGCAACACCAACTCCGAATTGGCTGGGTTGAACCGCGACACGGATAAAGTCCAGGAAATAACCAAGGATGAAATCACGGGTAGCCTGGATTCCAATGTGACAGTTGATAACCGTGTATTCTCAGAATCTGGGCGCAAAGAAATATCAGACCGGCATGAACACTTCACGGATAATGTGGTTATGGCTGGTGCTGGTGCATTTGGTACTGTTGAGGGGGCAGTCAAATTTGTCGGGGATTCTGTCGGGCTTGGTGGCAAAGAATATGACAAATATGGCAATGAAGTAGAAACCAGTGCAATAGACAAGTGGAAAGCCAATCAAAGTGGCATGGCGACGGGTATTCGTCGTGGTGGCACAGAAGATGCCCAGAAGATAATTAAAGATATGTCTGAGGGATTTGTTTCGCCAGAAGATTTGCAAAAATTGGCGTCAATGACAGCAGATGGTTCTGTAAATCTGGTGTACAGCAATAACCAAGAAAATGTTGTTTTCTTAGATGCTGCAGGAAATGTGATTGGCGTTGTTGCACGAGACGGATTTAATGACCTAGCAAACAATCAGGGCTATGTGAACTTAGCCAATGGCGCAGGCACAGATGCATATACATTCCTGCGTACAGATGCCGAAGAACGCGCTCATAATTACGTCGGTTCAAGCGAAACGGCGGCGAAATCAGCGGCAAATAATGAAATGAGTTATTACAACGCTGTTGCAGGATTGACGGGAGGATATACTGTTGCGCCAGGACAGTATGGTGCCGGCTTGGGAACAAATGCACAAAGCCAGTATAACCAGCAATACAATGGCATAACAAATACATTACTATATAATAACAATGTCAATGCAAGTTCAGTGACCGGTCCAACGGCAGATAGCAGAGCTGTGCTTGGGGCGGCAAATGGTGCGGTGCTCGGCGGTACGATTGGCACTGTAGTTCCAGTAGTGGGAAATACTGCTGGTGCAATTGGTGGTGCTGTAATATTGGGCGGTCTTGGCGCATATCAGGATATACGAGAGTTTATAAACTCTGGCGAAACATGGGAAAACATGCCCGAAGATATGCGCGCCAACTATTCCAGTAAGGAAGCATTCCAAGCCAGAGGAGTTGCAAGTTTAGGTCTTAGCACATTGGAAAATGAATCCGAAATGCTAAAATCAGCAACCCTTGTTCCTGTGGACGGTCCTGTATATGATCCATGGACTGGTGAAGAATTGCAAATGAGCGGATTCGTATATCAAGTTGGAAATAACCAATACTACACTGGTGAACAGTTATCAGATGCAATTGATGGCAATTATAATGCCCAAGCATGGGCTTGGACAGAAATTGGTTTGACGGTGGCTGGTACTGCTGCAAGTGCCACAAGTAAGGGCATAAATGCACTGCGTTATCAGCCATTATATAGAGCTGTCAAGCCAGAAGAGCTTTCACAAATTAAACAAACTAAAGTATTTAGCAATCCGAATGGTATTGAAACAAAATATTTTGGGCAAACTTATAAAGACGTTACAAATTATGCAGTTCAAGCAGAAACTAACTTCGGAGATGCACCATATACAATTATAAAAACATCCATACCAAAAAGCAAAATAATACCCGAAAATGTTGTAACTGTGGACAGAGGAGTTAAAGCTGTAGTCGTTCCTACAAAAGATTTACCTGCTTTATCTACTCCAAAGGTATTAAAAAGGAAACCATAATATGTCAAATGATACATTTCCAATAAAAGTAAAAATATCTATTTATTCAAAAAAAGATGGTGGAAAAAATATAATACGAAAAGATACAACAAATTCTGTTGGCATTCCGATTGTATTCAATGAGTTTAGAGGGGTCATACAATTAACTTTGGCTGGAGAAAAAAAAGAAACTAACTGGAGCGTTTTTGTTGAGTTGCCTCAAGAAAAAGAATTTTTAATCGGTCATCAATATATAACCAGTATGAAGCTTATAGCATTAACCAAAGATGAAATAAAAAAAGTATTATATAAAGGTCAAAAATTCAAGATATGGGAAGGACACGTTTTTGGTGAAGGTGAAATCTTAGAGCTAGCCTAATATAGGATTACAAATAATGAAATATCTTACATCAATATCTCTCATCGTCTTATTCACAACGCCTGCGCTGGTAATTTGAATGCTAAAAAAGATATTTGCATTTTTATTGATACTTTTTGCCTGTATTGCGTTGTCATGGGGTAATATCACAGTCGGCGGTGATACAAACCCGGATTTGGCCGGCCTGAACCGTGATACAGATAAAGTCCAGGAAATAACCAAGGATGAAATCACGGGTGCGCTGGATTCCAGTGTAACAGTTGATAACCGTGTATTCTCTAAATCAGGGCGCGAACAGATTGCCAAACAGCATGAAGATTTTGTGGATAATATCGAGCAGATTGGCGACGGTCTGCGGAATAATATCGTCACTAAATCCATTGAAAATGCAATAACAGACGATACCAAGAATATCATTGATACGGTAGGCGATTATATCGAACAAGATCGCCAAGTAACCGAAATGATGCAAAAACGCCAGGATTTGCTAAATGCGTTAAACGGCTTGACCAATTATGATTCCGCGGAGGCCCGCGATGTCCTGCAACAGGTTGCGGATTTCGTTGCCGGCACAGATGGTTTTACTGGCGATTTGAAACTGGCAAATATTGATGGCGATGTGATTGGATTTGCATATCAAAGCAATGACGGCAGTGTAAAGAATATCTCGCTGAATCTGGCGAATATTGATATAACCGACCCGAATGCATTGATGAACGCGTTGTATCATGAAACCACGAACTTTGAACAGCATACGAACAATGAACAAACTGCCAAAAACCGTGGCGACACTGGGGCGGGTATATTTGACCTGAAAAATTATGGGAATGAAAACACCAATATCATGGACAATGGTCAATGGCTGTCGAATTATGGTAATATTGATACGATACAAAACGGCAATTTATCACTGATGTCAAACGCGGTGAATTCATCTATTGGTAATGGCGTTGGAAACGGTGAGTTGATAACACTTGGAACAGTTGCGGCGGCCACTATAGTAGCTTATTATGGTACAAAATATGTAAGCTCAAAGATAGAACAGCAGGATGGGGAATCTTACGGTGATGCAAAAAAACGTTTCCAAGAGAACAATCCGCTGTTTGCAGTAGATGAAAAATTTGGAGAGCTTGTAATAACTGGGGTAGCCGGTGGTGCTGATTATATATCTGGCGACTTACAATTAGGAACAAAAATACTTGTAAAGGTTGGCGATGGTTATGAATGGCTAGATAATAAGACTGGTGGTAATTTAGAAGAAATATTAGATGTATCATCAGTAGTTGGGGCTGTTGCAGGAACAGCAAAAGTAGCCAGTTCCACATCAAAAGCCATGAGCAAGCTTGACGATACGGCTAAAGCTGCAAATACGGTTGTATGGGATAAGATTAAGCCCGTACTAGATAACAATCCGAATACCATGATTCCTAAATCTTTTGAATTGACATTGAACAACAGTCAGAAGATATATGTTGCCCCAAATGCTACGAAGCATTTAGCAGAATCGCCCCTTGCTTCTGTATCGCAGCACGGTGTTGAAAAAGCAGGCTTAAATGCACAACAAATGCTAAAAAGCTTAGAAAGCTCTATAAATACAGCAACACAAAATGGCATTATATACAATAAACCTATAAAAAGCGGCAACTGGGAACTTATATTTTCTCCTGGACGTAACCCTGGGGATTTGCCAGTGTTAAAGCATGCTGTTCCAAATTTCTAAAAGGATAAACCTATGGCAAATATTTTATTTAATAACAAGTTATCTTTTAAGGTTGATATAACAGATGTATCAGAAATTGATGGTTCTGTTGAATTATCAATAAATATAAACATATTATATAATTCCTGTGACTGTAGCTACAACGATAGATTATGGTTTAATGAAGATGACGTCAAAAATTTTACAAAGGATTTATCTGTAGGCAAAGACTCTACTTTAGCGGACATAGATTCAAATTTTATATTTAAAATCACTACAAATAAATTGAACATAGAGATACATAAAAAGGATTTCTATATAAAGGATACCCTAAATATGGCTTTTGAAATGCCTATTCATGAACATTTGCCCAAAATAAAAAATGCATTTGATGAACTTTACTTATAAATAGTATGTATATGACTATAACGGATTAAAGCTAAATGAAAAAATTATCAGCTATCTCTCTAATCGCCTTATTCACAACCCCTGCGCTGGCATTGACACCGGAACAAATCGCCCAGCAGCAGCTGGTTATTCAGCAACAGCAGGAACAGGCTCTGCAGAACGAACGCAACCGCCAGCAGGTTATAGAGGCGGAACGTGTCCGTGAATCCCGCGATAGGGAAGAAAAATCCGATAAATCTGCGCTGGGGGCTGGCACAGACACCGATGAATGTCCGCGATTTAACCGTGTCATCGTTTATGGGAACAAGAAATTTTCCGACCGCCGTATCGCAAAAATCACGGATTCATATGTCGGTCGATGCGTCAACCGCGTCAATATGGAAAACATCCAGAAAGAGCTGACCGACCTGTACATCGACCGCAAATACACCCTGGCGCGTGTTTATTTTGACCAGCGTAATTCCAAACTGACCAAGACCGATTGTGATATCATATTCATTATCGAAGAGGGATTAGTCAAATCAGTCAAATTACAGGACTTGTACGACGGCGAACCATACGAACCACAATCCAAGTTTGCAAAATTTCGTCAGTGGACCAAGACCCGGGTTACCGTCCCAGGAACAGTCGGCAAAATATTCAAGATAAAGGATTTTGAACAAGGCCTGGACCAAATCAACCGTTTACAGTCCAACAATGCGACCATTGACCTGCGCCCCGTTGCGGAACTGGACATGGCGGGATACAGCGATGTGGTGTTTTTGAACAACCATGACAGCCATCGTACGACATTCCTGGGGGCGGGATTTGATAACAGCGGCAATAAAAGCGTCGGGGAAAACAACCTGAACATCAGTTTGAATCAGGACAACCTGTTGGCATTACAGGACAACATATACCTTAAATACACACACGACACCGATTTCGCCGGCCACCATCATCACAGCCAGTCGTTATACAGCGCGATAACAATCCCCTACGGATACTGGACGTTGGGGTATAACCTGTCTTATTCCGATTATCGCACGACACAGCCCGCCAAAGCGCGGGTGAAAACTTTTTTAAAGTTATTTATTGCCAGCATAGTATTTTGGTGATATGTTTTAATTGTCCAATATAGATGACAAAAGGAAGAAAAATGTTATTAAAAGGAAAAAAGATTTTAATTACCGGGGTTGCCAATGATTGGTCTATGGCCTGGGCAATTGCTAAACGTGCACATGACGAAGGGGCCGAGATCGCAATGCCATACGCAATGCCGGCACTGGAAAAGCGCGTTCGCCCGTTGGCGGAATCTATTGGTGCAAAGTTCGTTCAGGAATGCAATGTTCAAAACGATGAACAGATGGATGCTTTGTTTGCCGATATTGAAAAAGAATGGGGGCATCTGGACGGTGTATTACACGCGATTGCGTTTTCCGATAAAAACGAATTAACAGGTCGCTATGCTGATACCAGCCGCGAGAACTTTAAAAATACAATGGATATATCTGTATATTCGTTGGTTGATTTGGCGCGTCGTGCATCGCGGTTAATGAACGACGGCGGCAGTATTGTTGCACTAACGTATTTTGGCGGGGAAAAATCTGTGCCGAACTATAACGTTATGGGTGTTGCAAAATCTGCGCTGGATAGCAGTGTTCGTTATTTGGCATCGGATCTCGGGCGCGATAAAATTCGCGTTAATGCCATCAGTGCTGGCCCGATTATGACATTGGCGTCCAGTGGCGTTGGTGGTTTTAAGGCAATGCTGCGTTTGAATGCAGAACAGACGCCGCTGCGTCGTAATATGACGCTTGATGATGTATCCGGGGCGGCTGTGTATCTGTTTAGTAATCTGTCAAGTGCCGTAACCGGCGAGGTTCATCACGTTGACTGTGGTTATTCAACAACAGGGATGATGCCGAACGAATTAAAAGACGTTTTGCTAAAGGGGCTGGACGCTGAATAACGGCATAGCCTTGCTATAAAATGCCGCAATATTTACCCGAATGGATATTATTTGCGGCATTTTTTTATGTTAGGAAAAATTACCTGCAAAATACACTTGAATTTTGGCATGGATTCTATCATAATTAGATTATTGACTAGGAAATTAGTCGGCTATCTAGGAAAATGATGATAGGAGGGAGTAAATGTCAAATCACGATAAGTTTTGGTATGCGATTGAGATGATGGCTGCATCAAATCATATGACCTGTTCCGGGCTGGCGCGTTTTAGCGGATTAAATGCAACAACATTTAATAAAAGCAAACGTTTTACAGCCGACGGCAAAGAACGATGGCTGTCGGCGGGAACAATTGAAAAAGTTCTTAGTGCGACCGGAATTAGTATTCGCCAGTTTGCATCATATTTCCCAACAGAGGATTAAATTATATCCGCCAATCGGCGGATTTTTTACATAATTGTTATATTTTATTTGTATTAGATTTATGAATTTTCTATAATTAAATCATGTCAAAAAAACCTGATTTATTTATCTTGGCCGAACACGCCGATTTGTTGAAAAAATTAAAAAAATGGGATATCGCATACCATCAAAACGATGACCCGGTTGTTGATGACGCAACGTATGATGCGGTAAAGCGACGTGCCCTGGAAATAGAAGAACAGTTCCCGTCATTGGCCGTGACCGGCGCATCCACACATGTAGGGGCGGCGGTATCGGGTAAATTTACGTCATTTGAACACAGCGTCCCGATGCTGTCTATATCGGACGTATTCGACGAGGGCGAGGTTGCCGACTGGTTTAATAAACTGCAGGATAAGGATGTATTTATTGAGCTAAAGGTTGACGGCGTATCGTTTTCTGCCCGTTATGAACGTGGGCAATTGGTTCGGGGGCTAACCCGCGGCAGCGGAACACTGGGCGAGGATATAACGGCGAACCTGCGTACGATTCCGGATATCCCGCAGACACTGCGTGGGGATTTCCCAGATGTTATTGAAATCCGCGGCGAGGTTTATATGTCCCGGGCGGATTTTATCGCACTGAATAATGAAACGGATAAAAAGTTTGCAAATCCGCGTAATGCCGCCGCCGGGTCGCTGCGCCAGCTTAATCCCCAGATAACGGCATCGCGACGATTATCGGCATTTGCGTATACATACGGGGAATTATCCGCGCGATCGTGGGAAACCCAAAGTGAATATTTTAACAGGCTTGAATCATGGGGATTTAAAACCACGCGCCCCTGGGCACATCACGCGAATACGGCAGATGAAATCCAGCGGGTATATAACGATACAATGCTAATCCGGGCCGATATTCCGTTTGATATTGATGGCCTGGTAATAAAGGTAAACAGTGTCGCGTTGCAGGAAAAGATGGGCGCACGCGCGAACAGTCCGCGCTGGGAAGTGGCGTATAAATTCCCGGCCGCCCGTGCGATAACGGATTTAATGGATATCACGGTTCAGGTCGGTCGAACGGGCGTATTAACGCCGGTTGCCGAGCTGTCGCCGATAAATATCGGCGGGGTTTTGGTATCGCGCGCTACGCTGCATAATGCGGATGAAATCGCGCGATTAAATGTTCGCGTCGGCGATCGTGTAATTGTTCAGCGTGCCGGGGACGTTATCCCCCAGATTATCGGTGTCGCGGAATCTGCGCACGGTGCGGCGGAATTTGTTTTCCCCGATAAATGTCCCGTATGCGGTGCGGCGGTCGTCCAAGATGACGGTGCGGTTGCCCGGCGTTGTATAAATACCCTGGGGTGTCCCGCGCAGCGTATTGGCGAATTGGAACATTTCGTATCGCGCAAAGGGTTTGATATTGAAGGCCTGGGGACTAAACAGCTGGAACTGTTTGTTGAAAAGGGCTGGATAACGTCCCCGGCGGATATATTTACACTAATATCCAAACACGGCGATGCGATAAAGAATCTGGACGGGTTCGGTGAAAAATCTGTATTTAATTTAAGCGCATCAATTGAACGGGCGCGAACGGTTGATCTGCATCGTTTTCTGTTCGCAATCGGCATCCCCGACATAGGCGAGGTTACGGCAAAAATATTATCCCGCGCACTGGGGAGTTTGTCCCAGATTCGCACGGCCACAGATGCGCGATTAAAGCAAATTGATGGCGTCGGCGACGTAATGGCGGCCGAGATTGTGTCGTTCTTTGCCGATCCCCATAATGCGGCGGTTCTGGATGCGTTGCTAGGGCAGGTAACGGTCCGCGATGCGGAAATTGTTGCACCGGTCGCCGACGGCCCATTCGTTGGAAAGCGTGTGGTTTTAACCGGCACATTGTCCGAATATTCACGCGATGCCGCCAAAGAGATTTTAGAACAGCACGGCGCAAAGGTATCGTCGTCTGTGTCGTCTAAAACCGATATAGTTATTGCCGGCGCGGACGCGGGCAGTAAATTGGCCAAGGCCACGGATCTGGGCATTCCCATCTGGGGCGAGGCGGAATTTATAAACGCGATTAAATCGTAAATAAAAATCCCGATTTTTCGGGATTTTTATTTGTTTTTGTTTACGATTATTTTAATCCGAATTTATATGCCGCGCCGATATATATACCCGTTTCGTCAATCGTGGTTTTTGCGCGCGGGTCGGATGTTTTTACGTCACCATAGTATTGATATTTTACGCCGATATTTAAATCAATTCGTTCGTTCAGTGCAAAATTAACGCCGGCCAGCGCCTGATATGACATCCCGAATTTTGTACACGTGCTGCCGTCAATATCGGCCCATATCCCGGCCAGTCCCGCACCGCCCGCAATATATGGCGCAACCGCGTTACCGTATTCATAAAACATATAAATATTTAGCATATTTGCCCAGATATTATATTCAAAATCACTGCCGCGGTGGTCAAATGATGCGCCGGTATAACCGGTTTCAAATTCAACGCGGACATGCCCGGTCAGCCGGTTGCCAACAACGGCGGAAAATGCCATATTATCACGCTTTAGCGCATAGTTCGGCCCGGCCATAATATTATAGTCGTATGCGGCCCGTTCGTTTTTTATTATCCGTATCCCGATATAGTTATCGCGCGCGGGCCCGGTCGGGTAATCGTATGAATATTCATCTGCGTTCGCAATCGCCGGGCAGATTATTATAAATGCTAAAACAGCTGCGATTTTTTTCATATATCCTTTCCTTTTATTCATATTTGATTATAGTTATAAGTTCTGGCGTAACGCAAGTTGTTTATGATATAATTCACTAATAAACAGGGGGAAATTAATTTGCCGCGTCGCACAACGGATAATATCGCAGAAAACGAAACACCACGGCCGTCGCTGAAAAAGCGATTGTTGGTATATCTGTTAAACTTATTTTTACTGGCGGTTGTGGCCGTTGCGGCGTATGTATTGGTAATTTTTCTGCAGATGCCGTCACTGGATGCAATACTGCATGAAACGCGCCCGGCGGCAATTGTGTTTTTAGATAAAAACGGGACAGAGATACGCAGTGCCAACCGAATTATGGGGACGCCGGTATCTGTTGAAACATTGCCGGCCCACGTATGGCAGGCCATAGTCGCCATAGAAGACAAGCGGTTCTTTAGCCACGGGCCGATTGATATGCGTGGAATTATGCGTGCCGTTGCGTCAAATGCAGTTCATGGCCGGATGGCGGCGGGCGGGTCGTCAATTACCCAGCAGACGGCAAAAAACGTTTTTTTATCGCGCGAGAAAAAGATTTCCCGAAAAGTCCAAGAGCTAATACTGTCATATTGGCTGGAAAACCGTTTTGATAAAAATCAGATATTGGATTTATATATGAACCGCGTATCGCTGGTCGGCGGCATGCGTGGGATTGACGCGGCCGCGCGGGTAATGTTTCATACGTCCGCGAATAACATGACCATCGCCCAGGCGGCCCAGATCGCCGCGATGTTAAAAGCGCCGACGACATACAGCCCGCTGAAAAATCCCGAACGAAATATCGCACGTGCGCGTACGGTTTTATCCGAAATGGTCCGCCAGGGTTATATAACATTAAATCAGGCACGCATCGCGGCAAAACAGCTATCCCCGGCAACGGGTGCGCCCGATACAAACCTATATCGCTATTGGACGGATTTCGTAATGGAAGAGGTTGAATCACGTATCGGCGGAATTGGGTCGGATTTATATGTCTATACCACGCTGGATATGGGACTGCAGGAACAGGTTGCCGCGGTTCTGGGACAAAAGGTTGGTGATTACCAAGGGGCAGTAATCGCAATGTCGCACGACGGGGCGGTTCGTGCGATGTCTGGCGGGGCAGATTATCAGACCAGTCAGTTTAATCGGACACTCGCGCGGCGTCAGCCCGGCAGCAGCTTTAAACCGGTTGTATATCTTGTCGCGCTGGAAAATGGCCTGACCCCGGAGAGTTATGTTAATGATTCCCCGTTCGCGATCGGGGATTATAACCCTAAAAACTATAACGAACGTTATTATGGTGATATAACGCTGGCGACGGCATTTGCAAAAAGTGTAAATTCTGTCCCGCTGAAACTGACCGAAACATATGGGATTGATGCCGTTTTAAATATGGCCGGGCGTTTAGGGGTCGGAACGCAGCTGCGGCGCGAATATTCAACCGTTCTGGGCGCGTCCGAGATGACACTGCTGGATTTAACCAACATTTATGCGGTTATTTGGAATCACGGGGAATCTGTTCGCCCGTATTCAATTACCCGGATTACCGATCCGGCCGGAAACGTGCTATACGAACGTAATCCGTCCGACCCGATTATCGTTATCGGCGACCAGACGGTCGGGTATATGACCGAGCTGTTGGCGGATGTTGTAAAGCCGGGCGGGACGGGACATCGTGCAATGACCGCGGGTGTTTTGGGCGGGAAAACGGGGACTAGTAATGGGAATCGTGACGCGTGGTTTGTCGGGGCAACGGATAAATATGTTATCGGTGTATGGATGGGAAATGACGATTTTACCCCGATGTCGTCTAAGATAACCGGCGGGACAATCCCGGCCGAGATATTTCATGACATTATATCGCGGCGGCATTAAATTATATGCAAAAATTCCTTGCGCGCGGCATAAGGGGGAATTATAATAACCCCCGGTTGGGTGGAAATAATGCCGAATTCAAACGGT
>CALDAH010000034.1 GCA_937903135.1 uncultured Alphaproteobacteria bacterium
GGGCATCTGCGTCGTTAATACTTGCGATAATATTATTTTCGCAATCGGGCCCGGGCGTAAAATATATCCGCATCCATGATTTTTCCGTAATGATTTGATTGGTCAATTGTGATGAAAAATCTGTTTTGGAATTGTTTTTATTTTTGCCCCAAATTCTGGCCCAGATTCCCCGTTTTTTCTGTTCTTGGGCTAAATCTGCGGTTTGTATGTTTAAAAATTTAAACAATTCTTTTTCATATTTACTGTCTTTTTGAACTATTAGTAGTAATAATTTATCACTGTTAGCTTTTTTGCCAATAACAGCAGTATCACCTACTTGCGCTAAATGCATTATTTCATTTTTTTCGTAATTTAATTTACTGCGGCCGGGGCGGCCAGACTTTGTTTTTTCATAGTAATACCATTTTGTTAATCCGATAGTTTCAAGCCGATTTTCACCAATGTAAACATATTGAGTTGTAAAGGTTTTGGTTTCTTGGCCTAGTAGGCTAATAAATTGTTTTACTCCATAAAACTGATTATTACGACTTTTTTCAGATTTGTAAATTGCATCTGATGTTGCCATTTTTTTTAGAGCTAATGAAGAATAATTTTTTAAATCTGTGATCTCAAATGCAAATACGGAAACAGGAAACAAACATAAATAAATTATTGTAAAGATTTTAGCTAATAGTTTCATTTTCATCTCAATAGGTTTATTTGTATAATATATCAAATATAAAATTGCGCAATAATATATTAGTTATTGCATCTGCGGCGTATAAACACGCGCGCATATAAGGTTTGATTGTTTATCTGTCCGCGTTTTTTGTTATTTGTAAATTTATAATCAGCCCCCAGCCATTCAAATTGACCCGGGTTATATTTACATGCGAAAGTAATCGGGACACCCATAATGCCAAAATAATCACTTGGTATATCCGACACGCGGCCAACGTTTATTGCATCGGCGTTGTCGTATTGCGGATAAGCGCTTTCGTTTCCATAATAGTTTTTATTTAATATTATACCGCGCTGATGATTATGTCTTATGTTGGTAAACCATACCGTTGGAATCCCTGTTATATTGCCATCGGGGGTATTAAATCGCATACTGCCCATAGACTGGATGCCGACCCAGACTTTATTATCTTTTATATAATTATCCATATTTTGATACGAAACGGCATTAATGTTTCCAATGATCAAAAACTGTTTATCATATTCCATCAGCAAATCAATAAATTCCCGGAACAATGAAAACGGCGGGTTTGTAACAACGATGTCCGCGCGCTTTAATATAGCGACGGCGGCATCACTGCGGAAATCCAATCCGCCCAGGCCGCCTGACCATATAACATCACGTATTTTGCCCCGCGCCTTTAGATCCAAAAAGTATTTAACAAACGCGCTGTCGTCGGTGTCACAGTTACAATAGATTATTTTATTAAAAAAATGCGGCATATAATTGTCGCATTCTTTTTTAACATCGTCGTATTGAGTATAAAACTCATCATTTTTAACCACGCGTGCGCGGTGCAGCGTGTAATTATTAATTGGCATAGAAAACTCCGTATAAAAAAACACCGCATGGTGCGGTGTGAATAAATAAAAAAGCGGCAAAAACGCCGCATTTACTTAATAATAATTATAACATATTTTACGTTAAAAATCAATGGGTTTTATCGCACGGGCAAACCTGCGGGGCGTTTTCCGGGAACGTGCCATAAAAATAAAATCACCCCGGGCAGGGTGATTTTAAATTTTGGCAGTCCCAACGGGAATCGAACCCGTGTTACCAGAATGAGAATCTGGTGTCCTAGGCCTCTAGACGATGGGACCAATGATGCCTATTTTACATATCATAAAACATTTTGCAAATGTTTTATCTCTGTTTTGCACTGCGGGCCATATGGGCACTGTATATCAGATTTAATATATGATTGCCGTTTACCATGCATCCGAGCACAGGGCTGCGGTAAAGTATATGACAACCGGGCGCGGTCATGAAACCCAAAATATCATCTTTGGCCGCGTTAATAACGGCTGATTTATTTTCATGATTAATTGTTATGTTATACAGCATTTCGTCATTTACCGGCCACATTTTTTTTGCCCCTGGTATATGCTGACCCGCCGGCGCGACAAAGCGAAACGTATCGCCCGAATTTAGAACGTCGTTTAAAAATAATGCGTTCATTTCAACCAGCTCGGTCGTGATTTTATTTAACATTGCCGTATCCGATGACAGATATTTAATTAGCATACTATCTTTTTCGCTAACTGTATTTTCACGCAGACGGGCCTGCTTAACCATAGTCTTAAATACTTTTTTATTTATTGTTGTTTCGGTTGGCGCGCCCGGGTTGATTGAATAATCCTGACCGAACGATGCAATCGGTAAAAAAGAAGCTGCCGTAAGTCCGGCGGTTAATATGGCGTGTTTTAGTTTTCCCGACATTTTTTAGCCTTTTTCTTGTTATATATTTTTGTATATTCGTCCGCGACCGCCTGCATAAATATACGACGGTGGGGACGTTTTTCGTTTACCATTCCGGAAAAATCACAGAAGTTACAATCTTCCCAGTCAATAAATGCAACCAGTTCCAGCGTATCCCGGTTAAATATAAAGTTATCGCATATATCCCCCTGACACCAACCGTACATAAATCCAGGCTGCGCATCCGGGGATGGTTTTAAATCGCGCAGTTCATCCGGATCATAGCATGCGATATCATATAAAAATTGGGCAATCTGCGGGGCCAATACGCCGCGGGCCGCGATTAAATCATCGGGCGGCATTTCACGCAGTGTTGTGCCGTGAACCCATTCGTATTTGCGAATAATCTGACCCTTGTGTTCAATTAATTCAACCGCGGGGATATTTATACGGCTGACCTTACGAAAAACATCAACAACGCGTTTTTCGCGTATCGCCAGTTCATGCGAGTTATCACGACGCAGCGGGAACTTAAAAATCCATTGGTTATTTACCCCGATTATAAGATTGCGCGCCTGGTGGCCGACGAACGTTTTAATCTTGGTTATTCGGCCGCCGATATTATTACGTATAAATCGTATATTATCGGACATATTGGAATTTAATATAACGCGTACTTTTTTACGGGTGTATTTATCATAAATACATCCACAGATAACGTTTGTAAGAAAATGTCGCAGCGAACGTAAAATCATTTCAGGACATAGGATAATTTATAATATTGCCCCATGCAAGGAAAAGTTTGCTGGGGATTAATACTTGATTTTTGGCCATTCCTGTACTATTTATTAAAAAAAGGAATAAAATAATGATAAATATTAAACCTATATATATCACCATGATAATTACTGCATATATAGCGGCTGTGTGTGCTGTGGCGAAAACAGCGAGGGAAAAAGGCAAAGAGTTTGATAATTCCCTCTCTGCGATGAATAATGATATTGCTGCCGTTAAATACCGTATTGATTCTGCGCGAATGAATCTGCCGCGGTTAATCGCAGATTCATTGGGGCGTAATGACTCTTACATCTATGTTGTTGAAAATAAGCGTACGGCCGACAGCCTGCGTCATGTAAATGATTCATTATTATCCCGCGCATATCAGATTGCACGCAGAAACTCTCTGGTTACTCTGCCGCGTCGGTCCCCCAGTCTATTTAAGGATTATGGCGATAATAAACAGATAAAGCAAATCGGGTGGAAATTTTATAAAAACCAAAAGTTTTTAAAAGAATATGATGCCGCAGATCAAAAAAAGGGCCGGGCCGAGGAAAACGTTCGCATATATTTCAGCGATAGTATTAATCGCTATGTTTCTGATATGCAGTCGGTTATGGATTCATTGCTGGATCAAAAGAATCAGCTGATATCCCGCGATGGCAGATAAATATAATCATGAATTAAAAAACGCCCCGCCGGGCGTTTTTTTATACCAATAAATCCCGTGCCCCGGTCAACAGACCAATTGCCAGATTAATTGCATCCCGGTTAATATCCGATTCTGCGCCCCGTGCCGCGTTGGTCGCATTGTCGTCGCGCGCACGGGGCGCATCACCGCCCGCGGTCGCGATCGCGCCGCGCCCGATTTCATCTACCGTCGCGGGCAGGTTGCCATCACGCAGCATTTTTTTTACGCCTGCGATTGTCATTCCGTGCTTATATAGTAAATCTTTTATAACGATTAAGCGATTTACAGTCTCGGCCCGGTAATAGCGTCGCCCGCCCGCCCCGGTCGTAGGGCGGATGGCAACGGGGAATTGCTTTTCCCAATAGCGCAGGGTATACGCAGGGACGGACAAGCGTTTTGAAACCTCGTTTATTGATGCAAAGTATTCATTGTTGTCCATATCTGTCCCCCGTTATTGCGCGTTTTCAGATCCCGCTGCGGCGTCTGCGATTTCGGTTGCGATATCATCATCGGATTCGTCGCCGACGATTGAAATTGCCGATACAACCCTTTCGTTTTCGGCGGTACGGAACAGCGTTACGCCTGCGGTTGCACGGCCGGCGATGCGAACGTCGCGAACCGGTGTGCGAATGATTTTGCCGCCGTCGGTTACCATAATAATATCATGGTCGTCGGCAACCGGGAACGATCCTGCGACGGCAGTATTTTTCCCGCCCAGCTTAATATTCGTAAAGCCGCCACCACCACGGTGTGTTATGCGGTATTCATACGCGCTGGTACGTTTTCCGAATCCGTTTTCAGATACGGTTAAAATAAACTCTTCGGCGGCGGCCATTTCTGCCATTTTCGCATCGTCTAGGACCATTGTTGTCGCATCTTCGTCGCTGTCGCCGGCGTCTTCTTCTATGCCGGTGGCGGCACGTCGTGCGGCGCGGCTTTGTTTAATATACGCGGCGCGTACGGCGGAATCAGTTTCGCCATGGGTCAGCATCGCCATACCGATAATCCGATCATCATTGGCCAGGTTCATACCGCGTACGCCCGTAGAGTTTCGGCCCGCGAATATACGAATTTCCGATGCCGGGAATCGTATGCAGCGCCCGCGATATGTGGCCAAGAATACATCCTGGTCTTCGTTACATGGCAATACAGATATCAGGCTGTCGCCGTCATCAAGCTTCATTGCGATTTTTCCGTTTGCGCGAATTGAATCAAAATCCGACATACGGTTGCGGCGAACCGTTCCAGATGCGGTTGCGAACATCAAGAAATGTTCTTTGCCGGATTCCTGAACGCGTTGCATATCCTCGTCGGATACGGGCAGTATCGCCGTGATAGTTTCACCCGTCTGCAGCGGCAGCAGGTTTACCAGCGGGCGTCCCTTGCCGGCGGCTGCGGCCTCGGGCAGTTTATATGTTTTTAGTTTATAGCATATCCCCTTAGAGCTAAAGAACAGCAACGGAGTATGAGTATTTGCAACGAAAACCTGAACGACGTAATCGTCTTCTTTGGTGGTCATTGCATTGCGTCCCTTGCCGCCGCGTTTTTGGGCACGGTATGTATCCAGTGATACGCGTTTAATATACCCTGTGTTGCTGACGGTTATAACCATATCCTCGCGCGCGATAAGATCTTCTATGTCAATATCAATCTCGGCGTCGGAAATATCCGTGCGGCGGGGGCTGGCCCAGTTATCGCGAACAGTTGCTGTTTCGTCGTGAATAATCTGACGGATACGTGCGGCACTGCCTAATATATCCAACAGATCCTTAATCACCGCACTAAGCGTGGTTAGGTCATTATGAATCTTGTCCCGTTCCAGACCCGTTAAACGATGCAGCTGCAGTTCCAGGATTGCGCGTGCCTGATCTTCGGACATATGGAACATTCCGTTTTCGTATTCTGTATTCGGGTCGTCAATTAATTGAATATATGATTCAATATCTGCCGCCCGCCAACCGCGCGCCATCAGCGATTCGCGTGCAGAATCAGGATTCGGACTGGATTTAATTAGCTCTATTACCTCGTCAAGGTTGCCAACCGCGACCGATAGGCCCAGTAATGCATGGGCACGGTTACGCGCCTTGTTCAGTTCAAATATAGTACGTCTGCGAATAACATCGCTGCGGAATTCAATAAATGCATCCAGAACGCCGCGAACGCTGAACAGCATCGGTCGGCCATGGTTTAACGCCATCATATTAACCGGGAAGCTGGTCTGCATTTCCGTATACTGGAACAGATGATTTAAAACGACGTCGGCAATTGCATCGCGCTTTAATTCAATAACGATACGAACACCTTCTTTGGATGATTCGTCGCGGATTTCCGAGATTCCCTCTATGCGTTTATCTTTTATCAGCTCGGCGATTTTAACGATCATCTGGGCTTTGTTTACCTGATACGGGGTCTCGTCTACGATAATTGCCTGGTGGTCGCGAAATTCTTCTATGTGGGTTTTGGCGCGTACGATAATTGATCCGCGTCCGGTTGTGTGGGCCTTATACGCGCCGGCACGTCCCATAATAATTGCACCCGTCGGGAAATCCGGCCCGGGAATAATAGAAAACAGCGCATCATCAGATAATTCCGGGTTATCCAGAATCGCGATAATACCGTTACATATCTCACCTAGGTTGTATGTCGGAACATTTGTTGCCATACCAACGGCAATCCCCGATCCGCCGTTAACCAAGAAATTCGGGAATTTTGTCGGTAATACAGTTGGTTCTTGGAGTGTTCCGTCAAAGTTCGGCATAAAGTCAACGGTATCTTTTTCCATATCGTCCATCATTGACGCGCCAAGCTTTGACAGGCGTGCTTCGGTATAACGCATTGCGGCGGGTTTATCACCGTCGCGCGAACCAAAGTTACCCTGACCTTGAACCAGCAGTTCCCCCATAGAGAAATCCTGGGCCATACGGGCCATAGCTTCGTATATTGAACTGTCGCCGTGCGGGTGATATTTACCCATAACGTCACCGACAATACGGGCGGATTTCATCGTAGGCTTGGTCGCGGGGGCCAAATCATTCATGGAATATAAAATACGACGATGTACCGGTTTACACCCGTCACGAACGTCCGGTAATGCACGGTCAACAATAACCGACATCGCATAGTCCAAAAAGCTGGTCCGCATTTCATTTTCCAGGGATGACTGCGGAACCCGGATTTCGTTTATCTCATTTGTATTATTTGTTTCAGACATACTTAATTTTCCCCTATTTTTGATGTTATCACAATAGCAAAAATTCCCGCCGGCGGTCAAGTCATAAACTTAAAAAATACATTGACAAAACATTCGTTTAGGGTATTATGTGTAATACAGCAAAGAGATAAAAAATGTTAGAAACAAAAGAAGCGTTGCAGGAAGCATACGATGCCACAGAGGAATTCTTAAAAGTAACCCCTAAAAGGGACTGGTGGTCTATTTTTCGTTTAAAGCTTATGCGCTGGCATTTATCCCAGGCATTGATTACATTAGATAAAATAGATAAGCTAAAGGCCAGCATGATCGCAAAATCAAAAACAAGGGGCAGATAATATGTCAAATAACCTATTTATATACCCGAAAATGTTGTTTGTATCAATTTTCATATATTTTCTGTTATTAAAGGCCCTTGAAAAAATTGGTTTAGTAAAATCTAAATAAAAAGGTTGCGTTTTTATAAAAGGTATGATTAAATAGGGACACAAAAGGATTTAGTTATGGCAACAAAACGTACTTATCAACCATCAAAAACACGTCGCGTACGCACGCACGGTTTCCGCGAAAGAATGGCAACCAAGGGTGGACGTGATGTTTTAAACCGTCGCCGTGCGGCCGGTCGTAAAAGATTGGCAGTTACAGCTGCAAATTAAAAAATTCCCCACATGGGGAATTTTTTTTACTTATTTAATACTTTATTTTCCCGTCAACTAATCAATCATGGGAATTATTCTGGCGATTAACCGCAATGCGCCGGGAACGAAGTTTTTCTTTTAATTTTTTAAGCCCGCGGGTAAACATACTCTCGTTCGCGGTAAATATTTTTTCGGCATTTGCCAATTTCGGGGTATTATATTTCACACTTGGCAATACCTTTTCAAATGAATATTCGCCGACAAATGAAAGCTTTGGGGCATTAATATACATCAGTTTGTTATTAAAACGTAATACATGGTTGTCAATGCATTCAACGTTCGGAATATCCAGTTTTAATAAATATTCGTTATATGACAGGGCAAAGTTTTTTATTAGTTCAGCCATCGGTATATTTAATCGCGACAGCTTTCGGCAGTCAAAAAATGCATATGGCGGCAGCGTTTTTAATTTTGGTAAATTCGCCTCTCGCAGTGCTTTGGTATTCGACATAAAAAATTGTTCTGCTGATTCCAAATTCGGTAAACTTATTTTGGTTATTTGCGAACAGCTTTTAAGGAAAGATTCCCCCGCTGATTTTAATTTCCCCAGATCTATTGCCGTTAATGATTTATTTTGCCGTATAAAGTGTTCGCCAACCGTTTCTATTTCCGGGGCATCAAAATGTTCAAGTATTTCGTTTTTATACAGGAAATCGTCCCCGACCGTTTTTAACCGCGGTGCGTGAAATTCAATTAACGACTTATTATGCCTTAAAAAATTATCCCCGATATGTTCCGTCGTCGGCAGGTTAAGATATACTATTTCCCCATCATTTAATTTTATAATTGCAACGCCGTCGGCGTAAATCGTTTGATTGGGAAATTTCCCACTGATTGCCAGTGTTTTCCCGATGATTTCGTTTTTAATTGTATCAATCACGCTGTTTTCATTGCTGTCCGCGAAATCAATTACGTCCCTGTTTTCAATATCCAGAATAAAATAATCCATCATAACCTGGCTATAGCGGTTAATTTCGGTTATTTTATTATTATATTCGTAATACCACGGCCCGATATGCCGATCGTTAATGGTGTAATTATATTTAATGATATCGTCGCCAATGGATATATAGTTAATGGGCAAAGCCGCAAATGAATCCCATGAAATATTGAAATATGATCGTAATGCCCCCGACAGGCCCATAATAATATTATCAGGGTTACTGTCAAATGTATTATCCGGGTCTGTCACGGAGTCATTATAACGATTCTTAATAGATATAAAGTTATATTCCTTAGATATCTGAATAGATATAACACTTGTCCCGTATTCATCCTGACGTTGCGGGCGTTTTCGTGGCATAATATTTTCAGCGTTATATTTTACGGCATTTATTATATAGAAATTTTTATATCGCCGGGGCTCTTTGAATGTACATAGCTGTTCGTTCTTGCGAAAATATTTGCTGATCTTGTTTTGTTTTTCCAGGCTATCGGCGTATTCAACATATTCATATCCGGCCGAGTGTAATAATTGGAATGGATTTTTGCCGATACCACTTTCATTATAACTATTCTGCAGTGATGTTATTTTTAACAGATACCGGATTAATTCCATATCCGGATCGCGTCCGGCATATTTTAATTTGTTTGCAATATCAGGTATCAAAAGCAGGTTAAAGCTGCGCAATACCTGGGCGAATTTTTCGCCATTTTGCTTCTTTATAATATCATATACAGATTTTGGCATGTGATAATGTTATCACATATTTTATATAATCTCAAACTATTCGCGCCATACGGCGTTTGGAAATAATGCATTTATCTCTACGCGCAGATCCGAATCCGAAAAGAATTGATCACGCCCGTCCGCGGTTGTGGGGTTATCGGGATCTTCAAAATGGGGGATATATTTTTGAATTGCTAAATTTTTCACACCACGGGAATGCATTTCGCGTGCGATATCACGCAGATCAGATTTTGAAATAAATCGTGGGTCACAGGTTATGCGAACCTCTATGTCCTTGCCGGTGCTGATCCATATATCCAGGCTTTGCATCATATGGGCATGGGCAATTTGCTGCCCGGTTAGCTGTTCGTATTTATCCGCAGCCGCTTTATAGTCCAGTCCGATCCAGTCTATGAATTCGGCGGCGCGTTTTAATGTATCGGGGTAAAAACCATTTGTATGCAGGCCGATATTAAATCCCAGTGCGCGAACACGCTGCATATATTCAATAACAGCGTCGCCTTGCATTAATGCCTCGCCGCCGGAGAAAACAATCGCCTCGAGCTTTCCGACGCGGGATTTTATCCATTCAAATATCTTATCTGGATCGTATTCCCCGTCGCCAACGTTTAACAAATGGGGGTTGGAACAGTACTTACATCTAAGCGGGCATCCGACCAAGAATAAAACCGCAGCCAGTTTCCCGGGATAGTCAATTGTGGTAAACGATACCAATCCCCCGATTTGTATTTCACGCATTTTATTATGCCGCTTTTTTCATTAATTCACTGTGGCGTTGACCTGTTGTTAAACAATTGGATTCTTTAAATGTTTTACGTTCACAAAATTCCGAATACTTACCAATATTAAAATTAGAAACGGGTCTAATAAATCCCATTGAACGAGAAAAGCGTTCGCATGGTGTTCTTTGTGGCTGTGTATTGTTCATTTTGTTTTCCTCCCTTTTGTTTGTTTATTAGTTTCGTTGTTTATTCGTTTGTTTGATTTTGATTTGCGGCAATTTCGGCGTCGCATTTCGGACAGAACTCGTAATTACCGGCTAAATATCCATGCTTTGGACATATTGAAAACGTCGGTGTCAGCGTCATATACGGAATACGATAGTTTTCAAATATTGTTCTGACGATTTTCTGGGCCGCATCACCGCTGGATACAGGTTCACCCATATACAGGTGCAGCATCGTCCCGCCGGTATATTTACGCTGAAACTCTTCCTGGTGTTCCAACGCGACGAACGGGTCGTCGGTAAAGTTTACCGGCAGCTGGGTTGAATTTGTATAATACGGGGCATCCGGTGTTCCGGCCGTAATAATATCCGGGAAGTTCTTTTTATCGGTTTTCGCAAAGCGATATGAACAGCCCTCGGCCGGGGTCGCCTCAAGATTATAAAGGTTACCCGTTTCTTCTTGGAACTGGACCAAATGATCACGGATGAAATCCATTACATCCAATACCAGTTTTTTACCAAACGGCGTCGCGATATTTTCACGGCCATTGGTGAAATTCAAAACCATTTCATTCGCACCGTTTACCCCGATCGTAGAGAAATGGTGATCCCAGTTCCCCAGATAGCGTTTTGTAAACGGATACAGGCCGCGTTCCATATTCTTGCTGATAATATCGCGCTTTATCTCCAGTGAATCGCGGCCGATTTCCAGCAGTCGTTTAAGTTCGCCGAACAGTCCGTCGCGATCGCCTTTGTGCATATATCCCAGTCGTGCCAGGTTAATTGTTACCACGCCAATTGAACCGGTTTTCTCCGCCGATCCGAACAGCCCCCCGCCGCGTTTTAATAATTCGCGAACATCCAGGCGCAGTCGGCAGCACATAGAACGAACGTCCGTCGGATTTAAATCAGAATTTAAGAAGTTCTGGAAATTCGGTATTCCGTATTTGGCCGCCAAATCAAACAACGGCTTTACATTCGGGTGATTCCACGGGAAATCTGGTGTAATGTTATATGTCGGAATTGGGAATGTAAACGGTCGTCCCAATGCGTCGCCTTCACTCATAACCTCAATAAATGCCCGGTTAATTAAATCCATTTCATGCTGCAGATCGCCGTATTTAAAGTCAACCTGTGTCCCGCCGATAAACGGATGCTGGTTTTTTAAATCATCAGGGCAGGTCCAGTCAAATGTAAAGTTAATAAACGGTGTCTGCGTCCCCCAGCGACACGGTACGGCACAGTTAAATATAAGTGTCTGCATAGAATTTTTAATATCATCATAATCCAGGTTATCTATGCGTACATACGGCGCAAGATATGTATCCACCGACGAGAATGCCTGTGCCCCGGCAAATTCGTTTTGCAGTGTCCCTAGGAAGTTTACCATATGCGATATTGCGGTTGCCATATGCTTGGCCGGGCCGCACTGCAGAAATCCCGGAACGCCGTTGAATCCCTCGTATAATAACTCGCGCAGTGACCAGCCGGCGCAGTATCCGGTCAGCCAGCCCAGGTCATGAATATGAATCGCGGCAGATTTATGCGCATCGGCCGCTGCCCGCGGGTATAGGTTAAGCCAGTATTCCGCCGTAACGCGTTCACTGGTACGTAAAATCAGGCCGCCGATTGAATATCCGATATTTGCGTTTTCCTTTATTCGCCAATTTGATCCGCCGACATATCCGTCAATAACCTCAACCGCGTCAATGGATGCATTACGAATCTCGGAACGTTTCTGACGGTAAATAATATACGCCTCGGATGTTTTGTATGCCCGTTCATCAATCAGGGTTTGAATAACTGTATCTTGTATTTCTTCAACCTTTGGCGTTGCGCCGGTAAAAGATTCGTCCAGTTTATTTAAAACTTTCTGGGTTGTTGTAACAATCTCGGCATCCGATAGCTCGCCTGTTACGGCGACCGCTTTCTTTATTGCGTCAAAAATCTTTTTTGAATCAAACGGGACGGTCTCCCCGCTGCGCTTTTGAACGGCAAATAGTTTTGTCGTAAGTTTCGGTAAAATCTGAATAATTATTTCGTTTTGTGCCTCTGACATGATTCCTTCCCTTAAAATTATACAAAAACACAAGATATAGTGGTTTGTTTTCTAATTTGATTACAATATATAGTTTAAATAGATAGCTGGCAATAAAGAAAAAAATAATTTTTTTTATTTTTTTGCTTTACTTTTTGAAACGCCCAAATTCTGTGCGATTTATCGTAAACAGTGAATCGGTTGTTAAATACCAAAGGGTTTTTTGTGTAAAAAAACCTATGTTTTTTATATGGGAACTGATTCGTTTTTTACTAAAAAATACAAAATATAGTCCCGTGATTGCGAATCACATACTATATATTGACAAAATTAATAATGGGAATTTGTCGTATCTATTCAGAAAT
Source organism: uncultured Alphaproteobacteria bacterium (assembly GCA_937903135.1). Taxonomy (GTDB): domain Bacteria; phylum Pseudomonadota; class Alphaproteobacteria; order Rs-D84; family Rs-D84; genus Enterousia. The sequence goes on from CALDAH010000034.1 coordinate 12,833, forward strand.
AGGTTGTATTTCTTATTATGTTCAGGGTATAGTGGTATTGTCCAAATATATGTTGTGACCAAATTAACAAAAAACAAGAGCATTATTTATGATGAAAAATATATATGAAATGCTGCAAGATGTTTGTTCTCAGAACAAAGACCGTATTTTCTTTGTCAGACAGAATGAAACATACGCAGAATTGTTAAAGAAAGTAAAACAGCGTGCCGTGTTATTAGCAAAACGCTTTGGTATTAAAAAGGGCGACACGGTTGCGATTCTATCGGGAAATACCCCGGAATTTATCCGTTCGTATTTTGCAATCACGTCCCAGGGGGCAAAGGTTTTAATGCTGGATACGGGCCTGGCCCCGGCCGAGCATTTGGAAATGATGCGCCGGACGGATTGTCGCCTGGTCCTGGCGCAGCGTTCGCATTTCATTGACGACGGCCCGGAAATGTTCGACATAGAATCGGTTGACGATACCGACGCGCGCGAGTTCCGTGCCGCCGACGTTAATCGTGACGATATCGCGATGTTGTCATTTACATCCGGGTCAACGGGAAATCCAAAGATAGTAGGGCTAACCCATAATAATATTTTATCCCTTGGCGAAGGGGCATTGTTTTATAGACCTGTAATTCACCCGGGATATACATTTTATGGATTTTTACCGCTTTATCATATATATGGTGTGGTAATTAATATTATTGCCCCGCTGGTTCTGGGCGGAAAACTGCTGTTGCAGCCGGTTTTAAACCCGCGTGAGTTCCTGAAAGATTTTTCCGAATACAAGCCAGAGGTAATTCCGGCCGTTCCCCGAATCTGGGAAGCGTTTTATAAAAAAATCATAGAAGGGGCAAAGGAAAAGCACGTATATACGATTATGCGAATTGTTATATCCCTGCGTCATGTCCTGCGCGCGATTGGCATGGGGTGGCTGGTTCGTCGCATAACCGGCCCGGTTCACGATTTATTCGGCGGCAATACAAAGGTTTTGGTATCCGCCGGGGCAACGCTGAAACCGAGTATTCGTAAATTCTTTGAAAGCCTGGGCTTTGTCGTCGGGGACTGTTATGGATTAACCGAAACGACCGGGCCGGCGAACTTTAACTTTGCATTTCGTCGTCCCGATGGCACGATGTATTATGCAGGCCCGCTGCCGGGAAATGAATTACAGATTCATAACCCCGACAAAGAAGGCATCGGCGAGATATGGGTTCGCGGCAGCTTGGTTATGCCGGGATACATCGGCAACGACGAAGCAAATGCCGCCGCGTTCGAAGACGGTTGGTTTAAAACCGGCGATCTGGGGAAATTGGATAAACGTGGTCGCCTGATCGTAAAGGGACGCCAGAAACAGGTTATCGTTTTAGACAGCGGTAAAAACGTATATCCGGACGAGCTTGAGGATCTCTATCTGCAAAACAGTGATATCCTGGCCGCGGCGGTTTTTGAATACACAATCGCCGGCAAGGTTGTCCCGTATGCCGTATTTCAGGTAACCCCCGGGACAACCCCGGCCAAGGTTGCAATGATGGTAAAGGCATCAAACCTTAAAATCGCGCCGTATAAATGGGTGCGTCACTTTGCCATTACCGAAGACGAGTTGCCGCAAACATCCGCGCGAAAAATAAAACATTTCGCGGTAAAGGAAATGCTAAACGACGGCAAATTTGAAACGCATAAGGCATAGGTAATAAAACATTCCGTCTGCCCGGTTGCAGGCGGAATGTTTTATAAAATTATTGACAAAAACGGAAAGTGTGATATATAAATATTAAAAGGGGATGAAATGGCGACGAAACGTGCTAATTTGGTATTATTTCATATCTTAAAATCAATAGTGGATAAGAAAGTTCCCGGATTAAAGTCGCGTGTGGATGCCGGCCCGGCGGCAAAATATGAAATCGCCAGACAATCCGAAACAATAAAGGCTTTGGATTCCTATCTGGCCATGAATCGTTATGAAAACGACCCAGAGGCCGAGGATGAATTAAAATCGGCCGAGGATAAGTTAAGATCAGCAAATTTAGTATTGGCGAACGCCAACGCCGCCGAACAGGAATTAAATGCGGCAAAATCATTTAATAAAATATATCAATATTCGTTAAGAGTCCCTGAGATAGAACGCCTGCGGGATCAGTATCGCCAGCTGGAATTTGACGCCGATAGACTGGATAAAAATATTACATCGTGCGAGATATCAATGGAGCTATACGGTGATATGTTTCAGTATATTGCCGCCGATGCATATAATGATGTTTCAAGAGATTACGCTGAATATACCAAGATGTATGAAAAAGTAACAAATAAAATGGCAAAAATTGCCGCCGAAATTAAATATTTAGAACGCGGCTAGAAAATAAAAAACACCGCATTTGCGGTGTTTTTATTTACATACCGCAATATATGGCGGAAAAGATCGGGATTCATCTATGCCGCGATCACATTTTAGACAATTAAACCTGCGGTTCTGGGAATGTGCCCGATCCAGCGGGACGGTTTTTCCAACAACGTCACCAACATTTGCGATATATGAATAATTCGGAAATCCGAAATATATTGCGCCATCACAGCTATTCGCGCCGCCCGGATAACATTTTTCATCGTGAATGCGTCCGGGATCAGGGACACATACCGATATGCATGTATCAGGGTCGGTTATTATTCGTTCACAGTCCGTACATGATGTGGTCTGTATGCTAAGCGTTGCGCCCAGCCCCCCGGATGTTGCCATTCCGGATATAACCGGGCATTTTTTTGTATCGGGTGTATTCGTTGGATCGGCCACGCATTCCCATTCCAGCGTTGCATAGTTTAAACGCGCGATCATATTATCCGGGCAGCTTTTTTCCGGGAACGGGTTTATGCATTCCCAGACGTTATCAACCATTACCGCGGTCTGCTGCGCGGCACACAGGGGCTTGCGTGATTCATCGGCGACGCATTCCATTAAATCTGAATCCCATATGGTATCCCCGCCACAGTCGTGTTTAGTGTTATACCCGATGCATTGCCATCGTCCAAAGCGATATGTTTTTATCGCCCCGGCCGGGCATATAATATCCGCAGAATCGGGCGCGCTGTATTCTGTTGGCGTATCGGGGATATCATACTGGGTCATATAAACCAGCTGTCCATCGGATAGCTTTAACGACGATATAATTGCCGCCGGGACGGTCTGTTTAGATTTATTCCCGCCGGATATAATTGAATTATTTAAAAATATACCAAATGACACGGTATCTGAATAATACTCGTCCAGTATTTCCAGCATCTGGTTATATTCTGATCCATCCAATGGACCGGTGGTTGTTATGATATAGCTAAACGCGGGCTTTCTGTTGCGAACGATTTCGCACTTGCTAATGCCCAGGTTGGCGTTCAGGCATATAAATTCACTTTTTATATTATACTGCTGCGTACATATATCATTAAAATCCGACTCGCGTATCGCCGCATTATGGGCGGCCATCGTACATTCGGCAATTGCGCGCATATCAGATCGGGCGACGGCATATTCGGTTTCATGATTAATAACGCGTTGACCGGGGCTGCTTAGCATATAATACGCGCCCATAAACAGAACAACTAAAACCATGATAAAAATATTCATCATTCCCTCTTGCGATTTATTAAAAGTCTAGGTAATATACAAATAAATTGCAACAGGAAAACTATTGGTATGAAAAAAATTCTATGTCTTTTGTTATTGTGCGGTTGTGGTTTTCGCCCTATGTTTTCCGGGCAGGATACGGATATATATGTTCCCCCGATAAGTGGTATTAATGGCATTGAACTGCGTAATGCACTAAATGCTAAATTCGGCGGGCAACGTAATCCTGGGGCGTCGTATACTTTATCTGTTTCGTTATATGATCCTGTAACGCAGTATAAGGCGCTTGAACCGACCGGGGATGCGACATGGCAGGAAATATCCCTGCGGGCAGATTATATTTTAACCTATAACGGTAATCAGATTGCGGCCGGTACGGAACGTGCGGCGGAATCATACACGTTCGTTAGATATCTGGTCGCGGCAAATGCGTCGTATAATAACGCCGTTCAGAATACAATCGGGGTTTTAGCAGAAAAAATCAGTGCACGTGCAATCGCAGAAACGTATAAGCATTCAAGCACCAGCGATAGTGATAAATAATGAAATGGAAAGAAGCTGATTTTAACGACGGTATTGCAAAGATTCGTGCCGTTTTAATATATGGTCCGGACGCGGGGCAGGTTGATGAACTCTGTGATCGGGCGATTGAAAAACTTGAAATTGAAAAGGATAACCTTTTTGCCCTGGACTCGGACGAGCTGCGCGATAAACAGGATGCATTATTCGCCGAAAGCTGCAGCCCATCCATGTTCGGCGGCCAGAAGATGGTTATAATATCCAACGCAGGGGACGGGGCATCAAAACAGATAGCAGAGCTGATTAATCACCCGGGGTTATGTGCCACGGTGGTGGTAACGGCCGGTGATCTGCGCCCGGGGACACTGCGAACGCTGTTCGAGGGCGGGGAAAATATCGCGGCGGTGGCATGCTATACCGATGATGCCCGGTCGTTGGCGAACCTTATTCGGGCGGAATTATCGGCGGCGGCCGGGATTGCGCAGATTACCCCGGATGCTATGGCGTATATGACATCACATCTTGGCGGGGATCGCGGTATCACGCGCGGGTTTTTAACAAAAATCGCACTGTTCGTAGATGACAAGAAAATTGTTGAGCTATCTGACGTAGAAAAATGCTTGCCCGATACCGGGGCGGCTGATGCGGATGATTTTTTATATTCTTTAACCGCCGGGCATATTCAGCAGACGATGACCGCCCTGGATCGGTTATTGTATGATAACGCCGATCCGAATATGTTGGTTCGGATGCTAGACGGGCATTTTAAAAAATTACTAACGGCCGTTGTTGACGGGCAGTTACCACGGCTGTTTTGGAAGGTCGCAGATAAATTTAATCATGCGATCAAAATATGGCCAGCAGATGAGATTGCATCTGTTTTAACGCGTTTAAATGAACTTGAACGGCAGCTGCGTACAACCGGCATGCCGGGCGAGATTTTATTGCGTGATTTCGCATTAAAGCTATCGGTTCGTGCAGCCAAATTGGCAATAAAAAGAAGGAAGTAAGAAATGTTAGCATCTGTTTATGCGCCAAAAGATTTTAAGCGTCTTCGGGCGGTCGGTGATCTGGTCGCGCGTTGTTTTGATTTTATATCCCCGTATATTCGTGCCGGAATATCAACGGGTGAAATTGACCGAATGGTCGCAACGTTTTTAAAAGAAAACGGCGCACGGTCATCAGATCTCGGATATCAGGGGTATCCGAAAAGCATATGTACGTCTGTAAACGATGTAATCGTTCACGGCATCCCCAGTGATGATGTTATATTAAAAGATGGGGATATCGTAAACGTTGATTTAACCGCCGAATACAAAGGTTTTCACGGCGATGCATCGCGTATGTTTATGATCGGCAACGTTACCCCGCGTGCCCGTGAACTGGTTCAGACGTGCCAGGATGCGCTGAACGCGGCGATCGCGGTATGTGCCCCGGGCGTTCCGTTATCTGAAATCGGTAAAACGATCGAAGCTGTTGTCGCCCCGCATGGTTTTTCAATATCACGCGACTTTGTCGGGCACGGCATCGGCAAGGTTATGCATGACGACCCGCAGATTTATCATTTTTATGATAAACATTGGGACAAGGTTAAGATGGTCCCGGGACTGGTTTTTACGATTGAACCGATGATAAATACCGGTCGGCCGGAATGTAAAATTGACGACGACGGGTGGACCGCACGTACCGTTGATGGGGGACTCTCGGCGCAGTGGGAACATACAATCGGTATTACCGAAGACGGGGCAATTATTTTCACCGAAAAGATGATATAGGGAACGATTGTGTCGGAAAAAGATCCGCTGTTTCATAACGGACACCGTGACAGGCTGCGTCAAAAGTTTTTAGACAATGGCCTATCTGATGCAGAGGTTTTAGAACTTATTATCGCAGATATAATCCCACGGCGTGACGTTCGCCCGATCGCACGCGGATTAATGGAACGATTTGGGTCACTGTCCCAGATTTTGGCGACGCCACTGGACGAGTTATTAACATACAAAGGGATCGGTAAAAATACGGCCGTTCATATAAAGCTGGTATACGATATTATGATGCGCGCGTATAAGATTCAGCTGCGCGAAGAAAAAGTATTTTTAAACGAGGTCGCATTTACAAACTACTGCAAATACCTGGTCGGCGAAAAAACAGTAGAAGAATTTCATGTTTTATATCTGGACGGCGATTACAGACTAATGTCGGTTGAACTGCATAGCCGTGGGACAATAAATTGGTCCGCGGTATATATCAGGGAAATTGTTCAGCACGCATTAACGCACAAGTCCCGCGCGATAGTTTTACTGCATAACCACCCGGCATCCGGTCATACATTTTCCGATGATGACGTTATGATAACGCAAACACTTATTAATCAGCTTGAACCACTCGGGGTATATGTATACGACCATTATCTGGTCGCCCAGGGTATTTTATATTCCATGCGAAATCTGCATTTGCTGGATAAATCAAAATAGGTCGCGAACGTCACAGACCGTTTTGCCGGCGGATGCGTCTGATATCTCCAGCCGGGAATTATTTATTACATATGTTGTTTTCATCGCCTGCGTCGGGGACGTCCATGAATTTCGCCATGGCCGTGATATCATAACCACATGAAATTCAGGCATAAATCTGAACTGAATCAGCGTCAGCGCGCATTCCGTTCCGGTAACTGTTCGGAAATCCGGCGGGGTTATATCCAGATATTCGCCCGTGCCTGTATTTAACTCTATCTTATATTCATAATAAAAATGCGACGTAGCGTTTTCAATATGACGACGTGTAATGCGATCGCGGTGACCATCGGCGTTTATATCACGATAAAAAACAGCGATTTCTGATACGCCTTCGCCGTATTCATTTACATTCGGGTGAATGGTTTCCCCCGGCTGCCCCAGGCCATCGGAAAACGCCTGATCGTCGCCCGCCGCAGGTGATGTGTTTTCGGTATCCGGCGACTGAATAGCAAATGTTTTATCGTCCTTATCATCTTTTCCGGTCATCAGAATATATGCCAATACGCCGATAACAACCAACATAATAACCAGCGATATATTTAATGCAATGCTGCCACGTTGTTGTTTCATTTAAAAACCCTTTTTTATAATTCAATTATTTGACCGGCGGTCCATCCCTCCAGTCGGCGAATAACACTTATTACCCGGTTTAGTTCGGTATCACTCAGATCGCTAATGGGGCGTTCAATATCCAGCCCGGTTGATTGCTGAATCTGACGATTATATGCGTTTGTATCATTTTCAAATGGCGGGGCATAGCGATGAATTGCCGCGCGCACAGACAGCGGCGAATAAGTCTTTCCGCGCAGCAGTTCGCGTATGGCGCGGACGCCGGTTTGTTCATCGGGGAATACGGCGAAACCGCCTGCCTGGCCGATTGCACCCATTTTTCGGGTAAATTCTGTATAGCGCAGATTCCCAGGGTTCATGTTTTTCCATGCGCGCGATCCACCCGTTCGCTTTACCTGCAGGCCATTATCATGGGTATATATCACGTCTTTGTCCGCGGCCGCGGCACGTATCGGGGCGCCGGCCGATCCCGGGGCGGAAATCGCCGATGACGATGGGGTGTCAGGGGCCGATTTGGGCGAAATTGTTTCTGTTTCTGCGGCGATATGTACCGGTTGTGTGTCGTCAGTGGCAGGTTCTTCGGGGGATGTAAATGACGGACCGGTGTCGGTTATGCTAAATTCTTCGTATAAATCGTTCGGGTTACGTTCGGTCAGCTTGGCATTTCGTTTATCCAGTATTTTATTAATTTCGGCAATCGGAACACTGATGGTTCGGCAACCGCGGGCCATTAAATCACCGCCCCAGATAAAATTAACAATTAACCCCGCCGCGCCTAGTATACCGAATATCAGCATAAGGTTGCGGATATTTATAAATATATCGTTTTTTGCCCCGCGGATCATACCCAGTGCCCAGCCGAATAACAGCAGTCCCGTTATACATACGATTACCACCCAGGCGTATTCAATAAATGTTTGAAAACTGCGCAGAATGCATGATGGATCTTCTATGTATATAAACGTATTATCCACGCCGAATACGTGAAAGCCAGAGTTTTTTAATAGTCTAAGAATTACGTCTATATTCATTGAATCTCATCTTGGGCCTTATTTCTTGACGGCGGTGGTAAAGAAACCGGGAATAGAAAAATCTTCGTCGTTCGCGGCAATTCCGGCCCATCCGAATAGGTCGCCCATTAGCCCTGTGTCATCACGTTTTGCCTTTTTAAATGGTAAAATATTTTTTAATTTTCCGATTTTTCCCTGGCTGGATTGTTTAGGGCTGGTCGGGATTTTATCTTCGTTTTCGGCAAATTCCGCCGCCAGTTGTTCCAGGGTTGCATCTGTATCGTCGGTAATGCTATTCGAGCTGTTGTCTGATATTATAATATCTGCTTCGTCATCGGATTCCGGAATAATCGGATCATCGTTATATTCCATCGCCGGGATATTTTGATCCTCGCTTAGCGGGGTCATGCTTTCAAGTAATTCTTCCAGTGTTTTTTCGCGTGGCACAATCGGCGTATCGTCATCAATTATATCATGGATTGTAACGCGGGCCGATAAATTCGCATCGTCGCTGATCGGGGTGTCTAGATCGGTTGTAATATCAATATCTGCGACAATACCGTTGTCTGTGTCTGCGGTTTCAGGTGTGCTGGGCGCGTTTGCGGGCCCGCTATTGCCGGTGGTTGATTTGGATGCCAATACAGACAGGATCGGAATAACCTTATCTGATTTTTCATCAGTCCCCGGTGTCGCATCTGCGGTCGGGGCGGGATTTTCGGTTGCAATATCTGTCGCGATATCGGCCGGGTTAATTTCATCGGATGATATAATCGGGGTATCGTTTTCAGGGGCAATTTGCTTTTTCGTGCGTGGGCGACCGCGACGTGGCGCAGCCGGTTTTATAATATCATCGTCCAGAATATTTTCAGATTCATCAATCACGGCCGCGGGTGTGATTATAATTTCATCGCCGCATTCGGCAGGATTTGTAATATCGTCGTCGGGGGTGGTGGCTGTTTCGTTGATTTCAGGTGCGTCTGTTGGAATTATTTCCGGGGAATTTGAAACCGTATTCTGGGCGATATTAATATCATTCAGTGCATTATCACTATCAACGGGGACGCCGAATAAAACCGTATCATTGGCCAGTCCCAATGTCCCGCGAACCTCGTCAAAAGCGGCACGAATATCGCGCATATCAAAAATTTCTGCGCCTGAAATATAAATGATTTTAGTTTTCATAACAGCATACCCCCACACTATGTAAATATAGTATATCACATTTTGGGGTTGAACGCATATAAAAAATATCTTAAACTAATAATATGGCAGATATAAAACAACAAATTTTTCAAGAATTATCCAGTTTAGAAGAACTGACCGTTCGTCTGCGTTCAACTGCGGTTAACGCGGGCAAGCAAACAGATTTAGAGGTTGCGATTTTAACCGAACAGGTAAAATCATTACGTGATAAAAACGCACGGGCAACAGATATGATTGATAAAACAATATCTATATTAAAGAAGTTAAAATGAGTGTTGTATCAATTCCGATTGTAAATAAAAACTATCCCATGGGCTGCGAAGATGGCCAGGAATCACGTTTAATTGAGCTGGGGAAAATGGTGGATCTGCGCGCGCGTGAGATTTTGGATAAAATCGGCCCGCTGCCGGAAAGTGCACTGTTGGCAACGTTATGTATTGTATTAGCGGACGAGGTTAATAATCGTCCCGCGCCAACCGTTAGCGACGCCGACCTGCGCGAGATTTTGGCCCGCATCCGCGAGATAAAGCATAAAATTGCACAATAAAAAAAACGCGCATTTGCGCGTTTTTTTTACAGGCTGCGGTGATGCGAATCTTCGCGCCGCTGTTGCTGTGCCAATAAATACTCGTAGTATTTTTGACGAATATCCGGATGCAGCTGTGTGCTGTCCTGAACGACCTCGTGTCCGGTGCGCCATCCTTCTATGGTGCGAATGGCATCGGCGACGCAGTTTAACTGTTCCGGCGTTAATTCTGTTATTTTTATCGCCGTAGACAGACCCGTTAAACGTTTGATTTGTGATTTATAGCTAACGGTATCATTTTCAAACGGTGGTGCCCATTTAATTACAGCCCCGGCAATTGTACGGTTGCGATACCCGGGCGATAGCAGCAGAGTCTTAATCGCAGCCATTCCCACGCTATCGTTTGGAAATACGGCGAAACCGCCGGCTTGGCCGATTGCACCTGCGGCGCGTGCAACATCCGATAGGCGAATATTGCCCGGGTTCTGGTTACGCCATGCGCGCGTGCCGCCGCGACGAATACGGGCCGTACCGTTATTATATATGTATATAACATCATAGTTTTCAGATTTTATATCAATAACCTCTGGTTTGATGTTATGTGTAACTGTTTCCCCAATTGCGTGTTTAATATCAGCAAGCATTTTATCGTCAATGCATACAGGGAATTGCGTTATCTGATCTTTTGGAATCGTTGGCGTGTACATTACATTAATCCGGATGCTATCGGTGTCGTTATTTTCAGATGGTATAAATTTTTGACGTGATGCACCGAATACGAACGATCCCCCTGCAAGTAAGATGGGTAAAGCAAATTTGTATTTTATCATATCTTTTCATTCCTTTGCAATCAAGCGAACGCAGCGGTGTAGTAACCGTTACATTCAATAAAGTTTAGTTTTTTTTGACTGGTTCGTCGCGATAAGGTAAATTCGCAACGTACATTCAGACATTAATTACGCTACATGTCCGTAAAAAACGCCCCGACTTATCGCCATCTTGGCAACAGCCCGCCCCGAAATCAGGGAACCAAAGTTTGCGCGAGTACTATATATTAATTTAGTTAACATTTCAAGTGGAAATTTTAACATTTTAAATTTTTTTATAAGCCTTGGTTATTCGCGGTGTTTTTTATGTTGTTATTTTTTTTCAAATGTTTTACATTCGTCAGGAAAAAGAAAACTTTTAGCAGATAAAAAATATGACAAAGCAAACAAATATTATTGAAAATATTGATACTCAACAGTTATCCGATGCGCTGTCCGAACGTTATTTGTCCTATGCGGTAAGTACGATTGTATCCCGTGCACTGCCGGATGTTCGCGACGGTTTAAAACCGGTTCATCGCCGTATTTTATATTCTATGCTGCGTCAGAAATTATCCCCCGCCGCTGCGTTTCGTAAATGTGCAACCGTGGTCGGGGATGTATTGGGGCATTACCACCCGCACGGTGACAGTTCGGTCTATGACGCTATGGTGCGACTGGCCCAGGATTTTTCCGTTCGCTATCCTTTGATTGACGGGCAGGGGAATTTCGGAAATATTGATGGTGACCCTCAGGCGGCGTACCGATATACAGAATCTAAAATGACTGATGCGGCCATGCTGATTATGGAAGGCTTGGACGAAAACAGTGTGGATATGATGCCGAATTTTGACGGTACGACGTTTGAACCGACCGTAATGCCGGGGGCATTTCCGAATTTATTGGCAAACGGCGGTATGGGTATTGCCGTGGGGATGGCAACAAATATTCCGACCCATAACGTGTCCGAGATATGCGATGCCTTGAACCTGATTATTGATCGGCCGGATGCAACAACCGCGCAGATTATGAAAAAATTAATCGGGCCAGATTTCCCGACCGGCGGTGTTTTAATTGACAGCTTTGATACGATTGTAAAAAATTATGATACCGGTCGCGGCGCGTTCAGAATTCGTGCAAAATGGGATACTGAAACACTTGAACGCGGAAACTGGCAGGTTGTCGTAACCGAGATTCCGTATGGAATTATAAAATCAAAACTGGTCGAACAAATCGCGGCACTGGTTGATGCCAAGAAGCTGCCGCTGGTTGATGATATCGTTGATGAATCCACAACCGACGTTCGGATCGTTATTACGCCAAAGAATCGTAATATCCCCGCGGATAAGATGATGGCGCACCTGTTCGCGATGACCGATTTAGAATATCGGTTTAATATGAACTTTAACGTAATTGATTCCAACGGTGCGCCGCGTGTTATGGCGATTGGCGACGTACTGCGTGAATTTGTCGCGCACCAGAAAGATGTTCTGCAGCGGCGAACAAATTGGCGTTTGGCAAATATTGCGCGGCGTTTGGAAATCCTGGGCGGGTTATTGATTGTTTATCTAAACCTGGATCGCGTAATTGAAATTATCCGAAACGAAGACGACGCCAAGGCTGCGCTGGTATCGGAATTTAAGCTAACCGATGTTCAGGTAGAGGCGATATTAAATACCCGTCTGCGTTCGCTGCGTAAACTAGAAGAAATGGAAATCCGTCGCGAGGATGCAGAGCTATTGGCCGAACAGAAACAGTTACAGGATTTATTGGCCAGTCCCGATATGCAAAACGATCAGCTGCGGGCATGGTTTGCAGATATTAAAAAACGTTATGATAAAAAAACAACCCTGGGGCGTCGTCGTACGCAATGGGCGGAACAGACAACCGAGATCGTCGTAAACACGGACGAATTTATTGAAAAAGAACCGCTGACCATTATCTTATCTACCATGGGGTGGATTCGTGCGGCAAAAACGCATCTGGATTTAAATAATCTGGATCTGAAGTTCAAAGAAGGGGACGAGCTGTTGACCGCGTTTCATGCGATGAGTACGGATAAGATTAATCTGTTTACGTCCGCAGGAAAGATGTTTACGTTGCCCGCAAATGATTTACCGTCCGCACGCGGTTTTGGTGAATCGGTTCGTATGATGGCCGATATCGGGGCGGATGAAAATATCGTTCGGGCGTTTGTATTAAATTCTGCGAATAAATATTTACTGGTTGCGCGTCACGGAACGGGATTTGTTGTCGCGGCCGATAACTGCATGGCCCAGACGCGCAGCGGGAAACAGGTTATGAATACCGATCCTAAAAATCCTGCGACGATGTGTGTGCCGGTCGCCGGGGATATGGTCGCGATGTCGGGATCAAATGATAAACTGTTAATTTTCCCTGCGAACGAGATTCCGGAAATGACCCGGGGCAAGGGCGTAATACTTCAAAAATATAACGCCGAACGGACGTATGTTTTGGACGTAATGTTCTTTAACGCCGCGGACGGTTTCGGGTGGACGACCGGTCGCGGGACGACAAAAATGGACGACTGGCAGCCGTGGGTCGCAAAGCGCGCATCACAGGGGCGGACGATTCCAGTTGGCTTCCCGCGCAGTGGTAAATTCGGAAAATAATTTAAGATACCGGATCCGGCATTATTAATGCCAGGGCAAAAAATGCCGGATAAAAATTGGTGGCCGCAGCACTTCTTTGGGTTGGAGATGAGAAGAAAGTGCATACGGCCATAATATTTTTTTCCGCTGGCCATCTGGTGAATATCCAGGGCGAAAAAAATTAACCACCAAAAAATAAAATAGGTGGTTGGAGGTTCTAATCTATTTTAAGGAAATAGCGCAATGTGTTTATGAATTTATTACATTGCTCTCCAACCAATTAAGTTGGAGTGTTTTAATATCATGCGTTTTGCATGACACCTTAATATGAGGATTAGAAGCCTCACACTGGTAAATCACCAATGCGTCTGCTAGTATATAATATTGTTTTTTGATTTGCCACAAAATAATTAGGATAAAAGGTGTTTTTTATAAATTAATATAAAGGGTTGGACGTTCTAAACTATAATTAAGGAAATAGCGCGATTTATTAATAAATATATCATTATTCATCGCCATCCAACCCTGCTGAAAATGATATATTTATATCGGTCGCCGATAAATAGGTTTGTAAACCCGTAAAATAGGGTAAATAAGAGGTCGGCTATGCACCCTGGGTTGGAGATGAGATAGATGCATATACCGACCATAATAAAACCACCAAATATTTAGGCGGTTGGAGGTCTAAACTACCATAAAGAATAGCGGATTTATTTGGAACGATTGCCCTTATTCATCACCCTCCAACCGATAATCAGCAGGAGTTTGATTATGCCCTGGCATAATCTCTTTATGTAGAGGTTTAGATCCCCACATTAACAAATCGTTAATGCGATGTGAATTATATACTATTATTGTAATTAAATCTAGTAAAAATCCCCCAAAAGGGGGACTTTTTTATTTCGCAAATGAATAATCCATTTTTAAATGATCCGGGTTATATGTCCCGTTCATAATCGCTAAGGTATCCTCGACAATAACCAGTTCTTCGTTGGTCGGGATCATTAATATCTTAATCCGGCTATCGGGTGTGCTTAGCACTGTTTCGCCCGCGCCCATGTATGCGACAGCTTCTTTGTTTTTTTCATAATCCATTTTTATGCCCAGTTCTTCCAGGCCGCTGCAGAATTTTTCACGCAGGAAATATGCATTTTCCCCAACGCCGGCGGTAAATACCAATGCGTCAACGTGGCCAAGTTCTGCGATATATGCGCCGATGTATTTTTTTACATTTAACGCCTCTGTTTCCAG